>CATMRP010000073.1 GCA_950073835.1 uncultured Alteromonadaceae bacterium | reverse complement strand
GCAAGAAGAATCAGCTGACGCTTGCCCAGCAACGAAAACGCCGTCGAATGATGGATTTTCACAAGAAAAAGAAATAACCCACAATAAAGCCCTGTTTAGCAGGGCTTTTTTACGCGCGGTTGAGATTAAAGTGCCTTGCGCAATTCTTTCATCAGCGCGGATTCGCCGGGTACCGCCAGTTGAGTTAAGGCCTCACTTACCAGCGGGTCGCCGATCCGAGATGGAAACGTGGTACTGAATTTTACGAATTTATCTTCCAGCCGGAAGACATAAATCGTGGCATAAAGGGCTTCGCCACTGTCACCCTCTGCGGCTATTTCTGACATCACGCCCTGTAATGAAGACTCGCCCTGGCTAAAAGCTTGTTGATGCTTTTTTATTTCCATCGCCATGGCACGCTCAACGGCAATTTGCTTGGCCTGTTCTACCGCGTCTTCCAGTTCGTGGCTGATAAGTTGTTCAGTATCACCGGTTAACGGTGCTAACACCGGATAAATGGCAATATCCATAATTGCCTCGCTGAAAGAGGGGTGAAGGTATCTGGCCAGCACGCCTTTAAACGGGTCCGGATACAGAAACTGCCGGGCTAACTGAAATTCGCCCAGAAGTTCGGGAAGGTTCAGTGCTGCAGAGTAATCACTTGCGCCCATGGCCTGATAAAGAAACGGTGTTGAAAAAATGTGGTTACGGTTGGCGTGCTCACTCCAACGCAGAATAATTTGTTCAACATCCTGCGGGCTAATAGTGCCGCTATGCCAATAGTGCACTAAGAAGCTATCAAGATGAACGCCGCGCCATTCCACTGCAAACTCCGTATAACTTTGCAGTGGCAAATCTGCAGTAGATTCTTGATTTGCTGGCATATCAGCCACCTGATTAGCGATCAACAATTCATAATCATGACGGCTCACTGAAGGACTAAGCTCGGCAAACAAATCGAGCTTTTCGAGGCCGCTCAAAAAGTCATTAGCCGCAATGCCGTCGTTTTTACAAGGCGTGCTGGTTAACGCGGCCCGATTACATTGCTGCTCCACCTCGTCACTGATATAGGAAGAGTAGACATTAACAGCCAGATTAAAAGGGGCTTGTTCCGGGGCGCTCAACAATGGCTGTTCAGGCGGTTTTATAGCACTACTCGCACAGCCAGTGGTCAGCAACAGCGCAGACCAAAACAAAACGTGGCGGAAAATTTTAATCAAACAACAATACCCATAATAAATGCATCACCTGTCCTTGTTTACACATGGTCACGCTTAACCTGAGAGACATCATAAAGTGGGTTTGGCAACCACTGCTGTAACCACACTGACAATCTCACCGTCACGGACCCGGCTGATAATTTCGTCCTGCTCGTTTACCGCCGTAATACTGGTTATCGCCTGGCCGGCTTTTAAGGTAGCGGAATAGCCGCGCGCCATGGTAGCCAGAGGGCTTACCGACTGTAGCAGGTGCGCCAGTGTAGCAAGCTTCTGCTTGCGGGTCTCTAGCTGTTGTTGCATTGCCTGCATCATTCTTTGATCTAAATATACCTGCTGGGTTTTTATCTTATCCAGTTGAATGGCCGGATGCTGTCGCTCCAGACGGCTTTCCAGGCGCTGGGAAGCGGTTTGGCCACGCACAATCTGCTGAGTCATCAGGCTGGTTATTTTCTGTGTCAGTTGATCAACCCGCTGGCCCTGCTGTTGCAACATCACTTCCGGGTGGCGGGACTTCAGGCGCTGGCTGAGTACCGCTAGCTGATGAGCACGACGCTGCAATGCGCTATTAAAAGCGCGCGTGAGCTGCTGTTGTAACTGGCGGACTTGCGCTTGGACTTCGCGCTGGTCCATTGAGAGCAGTTCGGCTGCGGCCGACGGCGTTGGCGCCCGCAGATCGGCGACAAAGTCGGCGATGGTCACATCCACTTCGTGTCCCACCGCACTAACCAGTGGCAGCGCTGAGCGGGCGATTTCCCGGGCCAGCGACTCGTTGTTAAAACACCACAAGTCTTCCAACGAACCGCCGCCTCGGGTGAGCAGGATCACGTCCACTTCCTGGCGCTGATTGGCCAGCCAGATATTACGGGCTAACTGGGCAGCGGCTTGCTCGCCCTGCACCATTGAGGGATAAACAATGACTTCGGTGGCCGGGCTGCGGCGCTTTAACACGCTCAATACGTCATGTAACGCGGCGCCGTGGGCTGAGGTGATCACACCAATCCGTTTTATCTGGGCCGGCAGTGCCTGTTTAGAGGCCGGGTCAAACAGTCCTTCAGCCTGCAGCTTGTATTTTAGCTGCTCAAAAGCCAGTTTTAACTGGCCTTCGCCCTCGGGCTCCATGTTTTCCACCACCAGTTGATAATCGCCCCGGGGTTCATAGATGCCAACGCTGGCTCTGACCAGTACTTTGTCTCCCTCGCGCGGTGGATGACGAACCACCCGGTTGGCGGAGCGAAACATGGCGGCCCGCACCTGGGCTTTATTATCCTTGAGAGTGAAATACCAGTGGCCGGATGATGCGCGGGTGAAGTTGGAAATTTCAGCGCTGAGCCACACCAAACCTATCTCACTGGTTAAGATGTTACGCGCCAGGCGATTTAATGTTGTTACGCTGTGAACTTTTTGCCCGTCCGGGGCAGAGAAAACTGTCATTGAATGAAAAAACCTCAGCTTTAATGCAAATACAGTTTACCTGAAAGTGAAAAAACACTACAATTGCGCCGCAATTAAACCTCAATATACAGGTGTTTTTGCATGCTACGAATCGCTCAAGAAGCGCTAACCTTTGACGATGTTTTATTGGTTCCGGCGCATTCCACCGTGCTCCCGCACACAGCCAGTCTACAAACCCGTCTGACTCGCAAGGTAAATCTGAATATCCCTATGGTATCAGCTTCTATGGATACTGTAACGGAAGCGCGTTTGGCCATTGCATTAGCCCAGGAAGGCGGTATTGGTTTTGTTCATAAGAACATGACCCCAGAAGAGCAAGCCAAGCATGTACGTGAAGTGAAGAAATATGAAAGCGGCGTTGTATCCGATCCCGTAACGGTAAGTGCTACCGATAACCTGGGCAACGTGCAGGCGTTAAGTAAAAAAATGGGCTATTCGGGATTCCCGGTTACCGATGCAGACAATAACCTGATCGGTATAATTACCGGCCGCGACATGCGCTTCGAAAACCGCCTTGATTTGTCGGTTGATAAAGTGATGACGCCTAAAGAGCGCCTGGTAACGGTTAAAGAAGGTGCCAGCTCAGAAGAAGTGCTGGAACTGATGCACGAACACCGTATCGAAAAGATTCTGGTGGTTGATGACAGTTTTAAGCTCACCGGTCTTATCACTGTGAAAGACTTCCAGAAAGCCGAAAGCAAGCCAAACGCCTGTAAAGACTCGCTGGGTCGCTTGCGCGTTGGTGCTGCGGTCGGTGTTGGCCCGGGCACAGACGAGCGTATCGCGCTATTGGTTGAGGCAGGTGTTGATGTACTACTTATCGATACGTCACACGGCCATTCACAAGGCGTAATCGACCGCGTGAAAACGGTTCGTGACGCCTATCCTGAGCTGCAAATTATTGCCGGTAACGTGGCGACAGCCGAGGGTGCTCTGGCGCTGGCTGATGCCGGTGCCGACGCTATCAAGGTAGGGATTGGCCCTGGCTCAATTTGTACCACCCGTATCGTAACTGGTTGTGGTGTACCGCAAATTACGGCTATTTCTGATGCAGTTGAAGCGCTGAAAGACCGTGATATTCCGGTTATCGCCGATGGGGGTATCCGCTTCTCCGGTGATATTGCCAAAGCGCTGGTGGCCGGGGCAAGTTGCGTAATGGTTGGTTCTATGCTGGCTGGCACCGAAGAAGCGCCCGGTGAAGTTGAGTTGTATCAGGGCCGTTACTACAAGTCTTACCGTGGTATGGGTTCGTTAGGGGCTATGAATCAGCGTAATGGTTCATCGGATCGTTACTTCCAGGAAAGCGACAACGCAGAAAAGCTGGTACCAGAAGGTATCGAAGGTCGTGTGGCCTATAAAGGCCCAATTGCCACCATTATCCATCAGCAAATGGGCGGCCTGCGTTCAGCCATGGGCTTAACCGGTTGTGCTACCATTAACGAACTGAATACCAAACCACAGTTTGTGCGGGTGACTTCAGCGGGAATGGGTGAGTCACACGTTCACGATGTAAGCATTACAAAAGAAGCACCTAACTACCGTTTAGGTTAAACTTTACCAACACCAATCGATTGATTTATCAGGCTGGTTAATACCAGCCTGCTTGTTTTCTATTTTAAGGCAAACACCATGACACAAAACATCCATGATCATCGCATACTTATTCTGGATTTTGGCTCACAGTATACTCAGCTCATTGCCCGTCGTGTGCGCGAGCTTGGCGTCTATTGCGAACTCTGGGCATGGGATGTGACCGAGGAACAAATCCGCTCGTTTAACCCGCAGGGTATAATCCTCTCGGGCGGTCCGGAATCGGTTACCGAAGACAACTCGCCCCGTGCACCTGAATATGTATTTAATGCGGGTGTTCCTGTACTGGGTGTTTGTTACGGCATGCAAACCATGGCTGAGCAGCTTGGCGGGAAAGTGCAGGGTTCAGATAAGCGTGAATTTGGCTATGCCCAGGTAGAAGTGGTTAAGTCAAACGATTTACTGGCCAATATCGAAGACGCGATCAGTGCCGAAGGCAATGCGTTGCTGGATGTATGGATGAGCCACGGTGACAAGGTTATCGCTATTCCTGACGGCTTTGAAACGGTTGCCCTCACGCCTTCATGCCCGCATGCGGCCATGGTAAATACCGATAAGCAATTCTACGGTGTACAGTTCCATCCTGAAGTGACTCATACCCGTCAGGGCATGCGCTTGCTGCAACACTTTATTATGGATATCTGTGGCTGTGAAAAATTGTGGACGCCGGATGCGATTATCGAAGATGCCATTGCCCGCATTAAAGAAAAAGTAGGTGATGATGAGGTAATTCTGGGGCTGTCTGGTGGTGTAGACTCATCGGTAGTTGCCATGCTGATCCACCGTGCCATTGGCGACAAACTCACTTGTGTATTCGTTGATAACGGCTTGCTGCGATTAAACGAAGGGCAGCAGGTTATGGATATGTTTGGTGACCATTTTGGTCTTAACATCATTAAAATCGATGCCGAAGATCGCTTCCTTGCCCGTCTTGAGGGAATTGATGATCCGGAGTTAAAACGTAAAGCGATTGGTAACGAGTTTGTTGCGGTATTTGATGAAGAAGCAGGTAAGCTGGTTAACGCCAGATGGTTAGCACAGGGGACTATTTATCCGGATGTGATTGAGTCTGCAGGATCCGCGACCGGTAAGGCCCACGTGATCAAATCTCACCACAACGTGGGTGGTTTGCCGGAAGACATGAAACTGGGTCTGGTAGAGCCATTGCGCGAACTGTTTAAAGACGAAGTGCGCAAGATTGGTTTAGAGCTGGGTCTGCCATACGATATGCTGTATCGCCACCCTTTCCCGGGACCAGGTCTGGGTGTGCGTGTACTGGGCGAAATCAAAAAAGAATACTGCGATCTGCTGCGCCGGGCTGACGCCATTTTTATCGAAGAGCTGCATAATGCTGAGCTTTACCACAAAGTCAGTCAGGCCTTTACCGTATTCCTGCCGGTTAAATCGGTTGGCGTAATGGGCGATGCTCGTAAGTACGACTGGGTTGTATCGCTACGCGCGGTAGAAACCATCGATTTTATGACTGCACACTGGGCGCACCTGCCCTATGACTTCCTGGGTAAAGTGTCTAACCGCATCATCAACGAAATCGACGGCATCTCCCGCGTGGTTTACGATATTTCAGGTAAGCCACCGGCCACCATTGAGTGGGAGTAAATTGATACTGCTTAGTTGATCAGGAAGTCATTCTTTTTTATTCCTGTTATATCCATAGATAACCCCCTAAAGCCTTGCATCGCAAGGCTTTTCTATTGTCCTTTACAGTGCCCCAAATAATAGTTTTTGCCAGGCATTAAACAATCAAAATGAAAGTGCGAGGCTGTTTAATAGCGCTGCTTTATTCCATTGCGGCACTATGCAAACTACAAGGAAGAAGACGGATTTTAATACCCTGCAAAGTTAATAAATTCAAAATAAAGCTAAATATTTTTCCATAACGGCCGATAACGACTGACATACCTGTTTTGAGAGGCCGGTATAGTGAATAACAATAATCAATGTTGCTCCTGCTGAGAACCATTGCGGGCGGCGACGGTGTGCTGTAAGTTCAGGGTAGAAATTAAGGTATGGGTCTTTTTGTCAACACCAATGTGTCTGCGTTAAACGCGCAGCGACAGCTATTTGATAGCAGTAATCGATTGTCAACGGCATTTGAGCAGCTCTCATCGGGCTTTAGAATCAATAGCGCGGCAGATGACGCAGCCGGTTTGCAGATATCTGACAGAATGACCTCACAGATTAATGGCCTGAATCAAGCGGTCCGTAATGCCAATGATGCAATATCACTGGTTCAGACCGCCGATGGCGCACTGTCTGAGACGGCGACGTCTCTGCAAAGAATAAGGCAATTAGCGGTCCAGTCGCAAAATGGCATCAACAGTGACTCAGATAACGAAGCTATCCAGAAAGAAGTCGACGAACTGATATCGGAAATCGATAGGATTAAGGACGATACGACATTCGCGGGCACCAATATATTAAACGGTAGTTACAGTACGTCATTTTTAGTAGGTGCGAATTCAATCCAGACAATTGATGTCGGATTGACCCAATTTTCTGGTTCAGGCTTTGGCACAAGTGGATTACAAATTACCGGATTTAACGCTTTGAGCGGCGGTTTGGATTCTAGTGAAATTAATGGCTTAACCTTGGGGACTATCGGCATTAATTTTGGTAACGACACCGTCACCGGGACATATAAATTTGCCATTTCCGGAGATGGTGGCACAAGTTATAAAGAAATATCGATGGACTTCATTGCAGGCGATGAGACGGGCAATCTGATAAAGTACAGAGATGCCGTAAATGCGGCAAATATTGGTGTAACGGCAACCTATAACGCGGGTCCGCCAGCTGATGTATCTACTGACAGTGCAGATTTTACTATTGCCGAAAATGCGGATAATCCGTCTTCCGAGTCATTGCCTACGTACACTGGTAGTGGCGACCCAACCGGTGCAATCGACGGCGCGCTCTCCCGTGTAAACGGGGTCAGAGCTGAACTCGGTGCATTACAAAATAGATTTCAATCGACTATTAGAAACCTGTCAAACATTTCTGAAAACCTAAGCGCTTCACGCAGTCGTATACGTGATACTGATTACGCCCAAGCGACAGCAACACTGACACAAAACCAGATCATACAGCAAGCCAGTACGAGTATTCTTGCTCAGGCCAACCAGCGTCCACAGGCTGCATTATCTCTGTTAGGCTAAACGTCACTAATTGCCAGGCCTTATTCGACGTTGAATGCAATGCAGGTATTTCCAATAGCAGGCGGGTTTATTCAGGCGTTTGAATAAACCTCGCTGCCGTTACTAAACTATAATACCTGTTGTAATGGCGAATGTAGGTGTATCTGCTACTTTTGTTGTACTAAATACCGTGTTTTGTATGATTAATGAACAGTTTTTCACACAACTGTCATATTTCCGCGCTGTAATTAGGCTCCTTTCACACGGAGGGTGAATCCATGGTTTTAACAAGCGCTTTCCGGAGATTTAAATGATACGATTTACCAGTATCAATCGTCTGATAATGACTCCCGTTCTGGCAATCATAGCCATTCTCGTCCTGCTCAATGCAGGCTCTTTGACTATCGCTTTTTCCTTAATGAGCGATATTGAGCAGGTTGAACAAACCAATGTCGTGCACGAGCGCTTAGTTTCAGACGCGCTGACTGAGTTTAAAACCCAGGTCCAGGAATGGAAAAATGTGTTATTGCGTGGCGCTTCGGATAAAGACAGAGAAAAGTACTGGTCACGGTTTCAGGCCCGGGAAGCAGATGTTCAGGAGATTCTGCGTAAGCTGATGGCAGGAGAGGAGCTAAACACTGACTCGGCCAGTTTAATCGACCGTTTCTTAACGGCTCACAAGACGATGGGCGTCAAGTACCGCGAAGGGTATGAGGCATTCGTTGCCGCTGGTTACAGCCCTCATACCGGCGATACCTTTGTAAGAGGTATTGACCGTGAACCGGCCGATCTGTTGCAACAGGCAACCGACCAGATAGCTCAGACAACCCGTCAGGCCAAAGAGCAGGTAACAGCGCAAACCAGCCAGCGCTTATGGCTAATTATGGGCTTGTCGATAGTATTGAGCGGCCTGTGTATTGTTTATCTGATTACGAATCTGCGTCGCAACATTGTTAAACCAACCCGCGAAATTGCTACCTGCCTGCAAAAAATGGAGCAAAAAGATTACGATTATCGCCTTGAGTATCGCAGCGACCACGAGCTCGGCTTAGTAGCCAGTGCTACCCGTCACTTACAGAACAAGCTACAGGATACCGTAACGATATTGTCTGATGCGCAGTATCAAATTCGTCAGTCCCATGACATTCTGGAAGATGTCAGCAGCGCCATCGCAAAAGGGGCTAGCGATCAGCACACTTCGTCTGACTCACTGGCTCAGGCGAATGACAAACTTGACGAAATTGTTAAAGGACTGGTTACCATTACCAGTCAGGTGTCGGTGGCATCGGGCCATTCCCAGCAGCAGGCTCAGGAATGTTATACCACCTTTGATAGCGCCAATAAGGGCTTTGCCGAGCTAGCGAAAACCGTTGCATCCGCCAGTCAGATCGTGAATGAGTTACAGGCTCGCAGTGCCAGCATTCTTACCGTGGTAAATGTGATCAATGAAATTGCTGATCAGACAAACTTGTTGGCCCTTAATGCGGCTATTGAGGCGGCCCGGGCCGGTGAACATGGGCGCGGCTTTGCCGTGGTGGCCGACGAAGTGCGAGCACTGGCAGCCAAAACGCAGCAGTCAACCCAGGAAATTAACGCTATTTTAAGTGCCTTTGAAGCCGACGCATCAAAAGCCGTGTCGGCCATGGCGAGTGGTCAGCAACATGCTGATGTGAATGCCCAAAGCGCACAACAGGCACTGGCGCTACTTAATGAGCTGGTGCGTTACATCGAAGAAACCCAGAATGTGGTCGGCGCGTTGGAAGATGCCGCGAACGATCAAAGCATTATTCAGCGACAGCTGGATGGGGTAATCGCCCGGGTTATGAGCTCTGCAGAAGATTACAAGTCCTTATCACAGAGCAATAATATTTCAGAAGCTATCAATATGATGTCAAAAAATGTGATGTCTGTGGTTTCTGCATTGAGCCGATAACCGCTCAATGCAGTACAATACCCAACTCGTGTAACACAAAATGGTAACGTTGGTATTTTGCAGCATCTGGTTTTCCACCCTATATACAGTCAGCTCGAGTTGCCGGTTCGGCATCGTTTCCCCATCGAAAAATATCAGGGGATCCATGATGCACTGTGCGCGAGAGGCGTATTAGATTCGGCGTTTATAACGCCACAGCCGGTGGCCAGGGAATCACTGACAGCCTGGTACGATCCCCGTTATGTTGATGCACTGATTGGTGGCACCTTAGATACCAAGGCAATGCGTCGCATTGGTTTTCCCTGGTCTGAACAACTGATTAAACGCAGCCTCACCGCAGTAGGTGGTACTCTGAAAACCGCCGAGCTGGCGTTGCAACATGGAATAGCGCTTAATCTGACCGGCGGTTATCATCACGCTGGGGCAGATTGGGGCTCTGGTTTTTGTTTATTTAATGATTTGTATCTCGCCGCCCGGCAGATGCTTACTAACCCTGGTGTAGATTCAGTGCTCATCATTGATTTAGATGTACATCAGGGGGATGGCACCGCACTGCTCGCTCAGGATGATACATCGGTGATCACCTTGTCATTGCATGGTGAGAAAAACTTTCCCCACCGTAAGCAGCAGTCAGATATGGATTTCCCATTACCCAAAGGGATGACGGATGAACCTTATCTGGCCGTGCTGGATGAGGCCCTGAGTGTCGCTGATAGACTGTATGCACCCGATGCCATAATCTATGATGCGGGTGTGGATGTGCATGAAAATGATGATTTAGGACTGTTAAATATCAGTACCGCAGGCGTTTATCAGCGCGATTGTATGGTGTTTGATTGGTGTCGGCGGCATAACCTGCCTGTGGCTTGTGTTATTGGCGGTGGCTACCAGCGGGATATCAATGCGTTGGTAGACGTACATCTGCAGATGTACCGGGCAGCCGGGGTTATTCCGTAGCGTTAAAATGCCGCTAACTGGAACCCCAGGCCAATACGGTTCTGGCGGCGATCGTAATCAATCAGGCTGTCACCATAGCCATTAAAATACTGCAGTACCACCTCATAACGGGGAGAAACCGGGTAACTGAACGATAGCTCCAGGCTACCACGGTTGTTGTCAAACTCCAGGTTATTGCGCAGACGGGCAAACAAACCAAAGCCTTTAATGCGCGTACCATAACCAAGTTCAATACGGCCGTAATAGTGATTAATTCTGGGGTTATCATCGCCGGACGGATCGTCAGTTGAGGTTTTTTCATCTTCCGGAATGCGATACCAGGTACGCAGATAATAGATATCGTCAGCATCGCTGAACAAACTGGTTAGCATAATGCGGTTCCAGCTGCGCGAGCGAAGCTCACTCTGGCCATTAGACATGTGGTTAAAGCCTAGCTGCAGGGCATTAAAATCGATACCCAGGAGCTTTATATCGGTATTCCACTGATAAAATACTTCCGGCTCATAGTTGGTTTCCCGAAAAGGCTTTGACACCTCACTGTTATACAGCTGCCAGAAAGAGGTTAGGGTGAAGCCAAAATAAACACCCTCGACGGAGTCGGGCTGGGTGTAGAGGGGCAGCTTTACACTGATTTGAAACTTGGCTTCCTTACTGTCGACGTTATCTTCAGTTAGTCCGGCATTGCCCAGCGCATTGGGATTATCCACATAAGTAAATGGCAGAAAATAGTTGCGTTGGTACTGGGTAATCGCAAAGGCATTATTCAACAGGTTTCTATCGGCTTCGAAGCGCTTTTTGAGAAGGCTTGGCCGGGCAATCAGTCCGCTTTGCTGCTCCTGGGTTGTCACTTCGTTTTGTTGTTCGTTATCGTTGCAATAGCCGAATACTGAGGTGATCAGCAGTACCAGGCCAAACGCGAAGCGATTAAGGTGCAGCGGTAAAATCAATGGTGAGTCCCTCATGGGCTGCAATTAACTGCAGAGGCGATTCTGCAATGGTGATGTACTGGTTGCAGTGGTCGATGATGTCATCGATGTCTTTATCTGTACGGCTCGGATCATGGCTGTAAAGCGCCAGTCGTTTGGCGTTACATGCCATGGCCAGTTTCACCGCTTCTTCGGCTACCGAGTGCCCCCAGCCACTTTTGGCGGGCATGTCTGATAACATGTACTGGGCATCATGGATAATTAAATCTGCGTTTCTGGCAAATTCCACAAAGGTAAGAAAATCGGTTTCTTTTTTATAGGGAGGGTAGAGCTCATTGTCGGTAATGTAGGCTACTTTAAAGCCATTTTCCGAAACCGAATAAGCACTGCCTTTACCCGGATGATTCATGGGCAAACGTGCAATAGTTGCGCCGTTAAGCTTCCAGCTGTCGATAGTGTCTGGCTGCGGCGTGATAGTAATTTTCGAGCGCAATGCCGAAAAAGGTACCGGAAACACTGAGCCCTGCATTTGCTTAATGATGGCATCGTTTTCTGGCAGTGATGTTTGCCCCGGGGTGATAAATATTTCACGCTCCGGTTGATAAATGGGAGTAAAAAACGGAAACCCCTGAATATGATCCCAGTGATTATGGGTCAGCAGAATATGAATAGGGGTTTGCTTTTTAACCAGCTTGTCGCCAAGGAGGCGGATACCGGTGCCAGCATCAAGGGAAATATCGGTGCCGTCACTCAGTTCGATATGCACGCACGCAGTGTTTCCCCCATAACGCACATACTGTGCGCCCGGTGTTGGAATGGAACCTCTTACACCATAGAAGGTTAACTGCATGCTGACTCCTTAACTAACGGGATCCACCGAATGGCTTACCCCGTTATACTACAATCCGCCGATAAACGCGGTCACTTCCGTTAATTGTAATAAAGATTTCTCTCCGGTGCGGCGATTTTTATACTCAACCAGTTGTTCATCAAGGTTGCGCTCGCCAATGACGATACTGTGAGGTATTCCCACCAGCTCCATATCTTTAAACATAACGCCCGGACGTTCTTTACGATCGTCAAACAAGACTTCCACGCCCGCAGCGGTCAGCTCTTTATACAGCGTTTCGGCGGCTTCCATAATACGCTGTGATTTATGCATATTCATGGGGATCAGAGCTACCTTGAATGGTGCGATTGGATCTGGCCAGATAATGCCGTGCTCGTCGTGATTTTGCTCAATTGCTGCAGCAACCACACGTGATACGCCAATACCGTAGCAACCCATGCTCAGGATTTCATGTTTACCATTTTCGTTGAGCACGCCGCAGCCCATGGCTGCAGAGTATTTATCTCCGAGCTGGAAGATGTGGCCTACTTCAATACCGCGTTTAATTTCGATGGTGCCATTACCACAAGGTGATGGGTCGCCGGCTTCGATGTTACGCAAGTCGGCAGCAGTAATTTTTTCTGCGCAAGCTTGGTCTTTTAACGCCGCCGCTACAATATAGTCGGCAAATACCGGTACGTTTACGCTAGCCAGATCGATATCATTGCCAGTAGCGCCCAGCACAGCTGAAACGGTTTCATCGTTGGCAGTAATTAAAGGAGCGGCAACACTGCTGAGTTTTTCGGCTTTAATATCGTTCAGCGTGTGGCCGGCCGCCAGAACCAGCAGCACCCAGTTGTTAGCATCGACTTCGCCGTCTTCGTCGGCAGCCTGCACCAGTACATATTGCAGGCCGTCTACGCTGGCACTTTCGACTTGTTGCGTTTGTGCCAGCTCTACGTTGGCTGCATAGTCTGAGCCGTTAGAGAAAGCGATGTTGTCTTCACCAGACTCTGCCAATACGTGAAATTCATGGGACACGCTGCCACCAATCGAGCCTGTATCGGCCATTACCGGGCGGTAATCAAGCTGCATGCGTTCAAAAATTTTACAGTAGGCGCTATACATGGCGTCGTAAGTATCCTGCAATGATGCCTGGGTAATGTGGAAAGAGTAGGCATCTTTCATGGTGAATTCACGGCTGCGCATAATGCCGAAGCGAGGGCGTACCTCGTCACGGAACTTGGTTTGGATCTGGTACAGGTTTAAGGGCAGCTGTTTATAGCTGCTGATTTCGTTGCGAACCAGTGCGGTAATCACTTCTTCGTGAGTAGGGCCTAATACGAAGTCCCGTTGGTGACGGTCTTTAATGCGCAGTAATTCCGGGCCGTATTCTTCCCAACGGCCAGTTTCCTGCCACAGATCAGCGGGTTGTACGACCGGCATTAACACTTCAATCGCCCCGGCTTTGTTCATTTCTTCGCGAACAATATTGGCGACCTTGTTCAGCACCCGTAAACCAGTTGGCAGCCAGGTGTATAGTCCGGCAGCAAGTTTACGAATGAGACCAGCCCGAAGCATAAGCTGATGACTAATTACCTCAGCGTCAGCAGGGGTTTCTTTTTGTGTTGCTAATAAATACTGACTAGTGCGCATTGATGGCATATACCCATTGGATGATTACAAAACCCGCGTATTCTAGCAGTGTTAGGGGCGCTAAAATAGCCCTAAGAGACCTGTTCCACTGATGTCACCAGTACCTTGCCGTTTTCCACGCGCCACTGGATGTCACGATCGTAAAATATTACCCGATAAGTCTTCGGGTCGTTGTCTTGTGATTGCCGGTAAGCCGGACGGGGATCCTGGCTTAAACACTGGGTTATCAGGGCGTGTAAATCACTATGAGGCTGGGCGTTTAGCTGAACTGTTGCCTGCTCGGTGAAGTACACTTCCCTGGCAGGGAGTGGATGCTCATCAAGCAAATGCGCCTCGGCACCGGCCACGCTATCGCTGTAGGGCAGATAAGGTTTAATATCAAGAATAGGCGTGCCATCAAGTAAGTCAATGCCGCCCACATTGAGCTGCCATCGACCATTCAGGTGCTCAGCGCCCAGATTTTTCACCACTGACATACCTATGCTGTTAGGCCGAAACGTACTGCGTGAGGCAAACACCCCAATGCGGCTGTTCCCGCCAAGGCGTGGCGCGCGGACTGTGGGAGTCCAGCCCTTCTCGAGGTTTTCATGAAATAAAAACAATAGCCACAGATGGGAGTAGGTTTCGATACCACGCAGACAGTTTGGGTCGTTAAAAGGGGGGCTCAGGCGCACACTGCCCCGGGCATTGGCCAGCGCGGGTTGACGGGGAATGGCAAATTTTTGCTTAAATGGTGAGGCGATATGGCCGATGGGAGTTACTCCAAGGGCAGACGGTTCAGACATATATTGCAACACTTTTGTAGTCAGACTGAAACAAAGTTCAAACATTTATTCGCTATAGTAGCGCCGCTATCAAATTACTGATAGTCCCTGGAACACAATTCGGCCCGCTTTTGTGCGGGCTTTTTTTTGCCTGTTGCGCAGATAAGTCATCAATTTGCCGATTTTTTACATGATTGAAAATCCCGCGTATGCCAATATATAGCACTAACCACATACCTTGGTCTTTTGCAGTAAATCACAGCAACGCACAAAGGCACTGTTAAACAGTAGATCGTAAATAGGATGGCTATGATCTCGGTAAAAAATTTATCTAAATTTTACGACCATTTTAAAGCAGTCGATAACCTCTCTTTCGACATTGCGCCCGGCAATATTGTGGGCTTTCTGGGGCCGAATGGCGCAGGGAAGTCAACCACTATGAAAATGCTGACCGGATTTCTACCGCCCAGTGAGGGAGAAATTTTTATTAAGGAACGGTCAATCGACAGCGATGCGAAAGCAATTCAGCGGGATATTGGTTACCTGCCAGAAGGCGCACCGGCTTATGGCGATATGACGGTGTGGCAATTTTTGCACTTCATTGCCGACGTCAGAAGGTTAAAAGGCGCTCATCGCAAAGAACGCCTGTATGATGTGATTCATCGCGTTGAGCTCAGTGATGTACTGAATCGGCCCATCGATAATCTTTCCAAAGGCTTTAAACGCCGGGTGGGGTTGGCCCAGGCTATTTTACACGATCCGGATATTCTTATTCTGGATGAGCCAACTGACGGACTCGACCCCAACCAGAAACACCACGTCAGACAGCTGATTGAAGATCTGTCGCGGGAAAAAATTGTGATTATTTCTACCCATATTCTGGAGGAAGTCGCGGCCGTGTGTAACCGGGTGATGATTATCGCCGACGGGCAATTACGCTTCGACGATACTCCGGAAGTACTCAGGCACCGCTCGCGATACTGTAACGCGGTGAGCCTGCGTCTTAGCTATGCTGCTGACATTTCCGGCCTGGCCGAACTGGAAGGGGTCGATGAAATGGAAATCGATCGCAAGACCGGTCTGGTAACCTTATTTCCGGAGCCTGGCAAACATATTTTCCATGCCATTAATGAATATGTCACTCAGCGGCGTTTACCGGTGGATACCCTGACGCTGGAGACTGGTCGTCTCGATGAAGTGTTTCGGGATATCACCACGGCGGAGGTGGCCAATGGGTAATATCTGGATTGTCACTAAAAGGGAATTTGCGAGCTTTTTCGCCACCCCGGTCGCTTACGTGTTTATTGCTATCTTTTTGATGCTATCAGGCATTTTTACTTTCTTTATCGGCAATCTGTATGAACGGGGCCAGGCCGATTTGATCCCGTTTTTTAACTTCCACCCCTGGCTGTATTTATTTCTGGTACCGGCGATAGCCATGCGCAGTTGGGCGGAGGAGCGCAAGTCCGGCTCCATTGAGTTACTTATGACCCTGCCGATCAGTGTGGCCCAAGCCGTACTGGGTAAATTTATCGCGGCCTGGCTGGTACTCGGATTAGCATTAGCGCTAACCTTTCCGCTCTGGCTCAGTGTTGATTTTCTTGGTGAGCCCGACCACGGCATTATCGTGGCCGCTTATATAGGTAGCTGGCTTATGGCCGGTGCTTTTCTGGCTATTAGTACCTGTATGTCGGCCTTCACCCGTAATCAGGTAGTGGCGTTTATTCTGGCTGTGGTGGTGTGCTTCCTGTTTGTGGTATCGGGCAGCAGTATTGTGTTGGATGCCTTTCAGCCATGGGCCGGAAATCTGATTCTTGATACCGTCGCCAGCTTCAGCTTTCTGAGTCACTTTGAGGCCACGGCCAAGGGTGTACTGGCACTGAATGACGTGGGCTATTTCTTCATTATTATGGTGGTTTGGCTCTATGCCAGCCTGATTGTTATTGAACAGAAAAAGGCGGATTAACTATGCAGAAATTAATCGCTTTTTTAACCCTTCTGTTACTGGCCGTGTTGTGTCTTGGGCTGGTGGTCATTAACAATGAAGTGCTGGGTGATTATCGAATCGACCTCACCGAGGATCAGGTGTATTCCCTGTCTGAGGGAAGCCAGCGGGTATTAAATGACATCGATGAGCCCATTGTACTTAATTTTTACTTCTCTGATACCGCCTCCAAGGGCATGACTTCGCTACGAAACTACGCCAACCGGGTGCAAAGTTTACTGGAGGAGTATGAGTCCCGGGCAAATGGCAAAATTACCTTAAATGTCATCGACCCTGAGCCTTTTTCAGAAGTAGAAGACCGGGCCAACCAATTTGGCCTGACCGGCGCAACCCTTGGCCCGGTAGGTGATGCCATTTACTTTGGTCTGGCTGGCACGAATGCGGTAGACAATCAGTTTACGATAAACTTTTTCGATCCGCAGAAAGAACGATTCCTTGAATACGACATCAGCAAACTGATTTATCAGCTCAGTGAACCTGAGCCGGTCCAACTGACTCTGCTGACCGACATCAACCTGATGGGCGGGCAGAATCCCATGAGCGGCCAGATGACCCCCGCCATGACGTTTTACAGCCAGCTTAGTCAGTTATACATCATCACAACCATTGGCAGTGATGCCACACAAATTCCGGAAAATACCGACGTGCTGCTGGTTATTCACCCACAGAATCTGAGTGAAACATTGCTGTATTCTATCGACCAGTTCGCCATGCGGCAGGGGCGGATCCTGTTATTTGTGGATCCTCACTATGAGTCGGATGCCATGGCCATGATGGGCGCTTTGGAAGCGAACAAATCTGACTTTAGCTTGCTGGAAAGCTGGGGGATTAATGCCGGACTTGATTCGGTGGTACTTGATGGTCGTCTGGGACTGGATATTCGCACGCCTGAAGGTGCGGTCACCCGCCACCCGGGCATCATCGGGCTGACCGGTGAGCAACTTAATCGCGAGGATGTGATTACGGCCAACCTGGAACTGGTTAACGGTTCGTCTTTTGCTCCTCTTAAGCTGGCTGAAGGCAGTGATTTAACCCTCACACCACTGGCTTATTCATCTGCCGATGCGGTGATAGTGGATGGCGCAGAGTATGCTATGACTCAGGAGCCCCAAGCATTACAGCGGATGCTTGACGGTACAGACTCTCAGCGTATCACCCTGGCAGCACGGTTTAGTGGTCCGGCAACCTCGGCGTTTACCCAGGCGCCGGCAACAGAATCTGCCAGCGAGCTTAATATGGCCCATGTGAGCCGCACTGCTAAATTAAACCTGATAGTGTTTAGCGATGCCGATTTGCTGGCCGACCGCTTTTGGGTGCAGCAGGCGAATTTCTTTGGTGAAACTATTTACACACCCTTTGCTAACAATGGCGACGCCATTATTAACGCCAGTGAAAACCTGGCCGGTAGTGATGCACTGATCAGTATTCGCGGCCGGGGTACCTACGCACGGCCGTTTGAGCAGGTTCAGGCATTGCAGGTAGCGGCAGAAGCGCGTTTTCGCGAACAGGAAGAGCGTCTGCAAAATCAGCTTCAGCAAACAGAAGAGCAGTTAGCTCAGTTGCAAAATGTGCAGACTGAGTCAGGCGCGCTAACGCTGACTCCTGAACAACAGGCTGCCCTGGATACGTTTATTGCACAGCGCAACGAAATTCGCCGGGAGCTGCGGGAAGTTCGTTATCAACTGGAAAGGGATATCGACCAGCTGGGTAACTATCTCAAGCTGTTAAATATAGCCATCAGCCCTATATTGCTGGTAACTGTGCTGTGGGGGCTGGCGCGTTTGCTGCGCCGCAGAGCAGGGAAGAAAACGCTGGAGGCCATCGGATCATGACCCGTGTTGTTATATTATTTTTACTGGTCGTAGTGACTGTGGGGGCCGGCTATTATTTAGTGGTTGTACGCCATCCAGAGCAGGCCTCTCAGTCTCATTTACTGTTGGGCGGACTGGCGTCACAAAGTAATTCGCTGACGCAAATAACTATTGAAAATACAGAAGGGCCACTGTTTAAAGCGCGCCGGCAAGACGAGCAGTGGCTTGCTACCCACCTGGATTCGGTGATGACCTTTCCGGTTGATGTGGAAAAACTGGCTGGCTTCGTCAGCGCTTTGTCCCAGGCGCATATTATTGAGCCGAAAACTGCAAAAGCGTCGCGCTATGCATTGCTTGGCGTAGAGCCTGTTACTCAGCCGGGCGCACAAAGCACCCTGCTAACGATTGCCACGGATACTCAGCAATGGCGCGTAGTAATTGGTAATCTGGCGTCGAGTGGACTGGGCCGTTACGCGCGGGAACCGTCCCAGCAACAAAGTTATCTGATAGATGAAACCCTGTCGCTACCGCTTACGCCTTACGAGTGGCTGTTACCCGACGTTATAGCTGCCGGACTGACGACACTTGAGTCCATCGTTATCGATAATGATGCGGCCTTTACGCTTTATAAAGGCACCGAGGGCAACTGGCAGCTCAGTGAAAATAAATTACCGCTGGCCTATCCTGGCGTTCTGGCTCACACCCTGAATGACATTGTTAATTTCGAATACGACAGTGTTGAACCGCTGCTCAATAAACCTGCTGAAACGCAGTTACGTCGTACCATCGCTATCACGGCCGAAGACGGTAAGGTGTTAACCATGACGCTGTACCAGATGGATGACGATGAAGGCGGTTACGCACTGTTGCTGGCCGGCGATCTGGTTGCGGCTTCGCTCACTGAGTGGATGTTCCGGCTAACCGACTTTCAGGCGCGGGGACTGTTAACGCCTAAAGCAGAGCTACTGCAACAGCCGGGCGGTCCATAACAACCTACGCTTAGCGTTATCTTAACGAGGTGCTTTACACGCTTTAAGCTGAGCCCGTAGAGTGGCCTCACCAAGTGCTTCGGTAGTATCGATGTTGGTTTGCGGGATAGATTCGGGGTCAGGGTGGTGCGCCAGTGCCTGCTCCATTTCTGATTCACGAATGATGTGGATCACCGGGTGAGGAGCACGATTAGTAAAATGACTGGGGGCATGTTCAGCTTCCCCGGCAAACAGGTAGTCAGGATGAAAGCTGGCCAACTGATATTCCCCCTCATAACCCCAGTGACTCAGGGATTGCTGAGCGACGTCCACTAACATCAGATAGTCATCGAACTGCTGCCAGCCAGCAGACAACACCATCAGGGTCGTGGAGGTATGGCTGGTGGTGTCCAGGTGAAGAAACTCATCGTATAATGCTTCCAGGACCCGGGCCATGTCTGATGAGGCGATGTCCATAAAGCGGATGCGCTGCTGGTCGCGTACAAAGCGGGCAAAGGGGCAGAAATTATGGCCAATAACCATATCATTAAGCCAGCGCTGCACGTGTTGGCAGGCTGGCGTTTGCGGGCTGTAAGTCATAACTCTGCTTTAAGAGTGGAATTTAACGTAGGCTTCCAGCGTGTTTTCAATCAGGCTGGCGACGGTCATTGGTCCAACCCCGCCGGGTACCGGTGTTATCCAGCCTGCGCGTTCTACCGCCTTATCAAAGTCCACGTCACCGACGAGTGAACCGGCTGCGGTACGGTTGATACCCACATCAATGACTATAGCGCCGGGTTTGATCCAGTCACCCGGAATAAACGCTGGCTTACCTACGGCTACTACCAGTAAATCGGCACGGCTGACATGGCTTTTTAAATCCTGAGTAAATTTATGACAGGTAGTCACCGTACAACCGGCCAGCAGCAGCTCCAGGGACATCGGGCGACCAACAATATTAGAAGCGCCCACAATCACCGCATCCAACCCTTTTACCGGACGCTTAGTGGCTTCTATCATGGTCATGATGCCTTTGGGTGTGCACGGGCGCAGAGCCGGGATGCGCTGGGCCAGGCGGCCGATATTATAAGGATGGAAACCATCAACGTCTTTGTGGGGGTGGATCCGTTCTAGAATTTGCTCGGCATCCAGCCCTGCGGGCAGTGGCAATTGAACCAGAATACCGTCGATAGCAGGATCTTCATTTAATTCATCGACCAGCTCAAGCAGCTGTTGTTGAGACGTATCTGCCGGTAAATCATAAGAGCGGGAATTAAAACCCACTTCATCACAGGCTTTACGTTTATTCGATACATAAACCTGTGAAGCTGGATCGCTGCCAACCAGCACCACTGCCAAACCGGGCTCCCGTTTGCCTGCTTGCTTTAGTGAATCAACATATAAAGCGACGTCTCGTCGCACTTGTTTGGCAATAAGTTTGCCGTCAATCAAATGGGCGGTCATAGTTACTGGCTGCTTAATGAAGTAATTAATTAAAAAAACGATAGGAAATATATTTTCCCACAATTATAGCGGCTAAGGCAAAACAACAAACGTGAATTGTTGGTTATGAGCGTAAATTAGACTAATTTTAGATCGAGTTGTCGACTTTGTGAGCATACGATAATTTTAGGCTAAAAAAGTGTTTGACGAGGTAGGGGCAAGCCGGTAGTATGCGCACCCCGTAGCGGTGATGAAGTTCACGCCGATACGCAGGTTCGGTGAGTGGCGCAGCTTGGTAGCGCACTTGTTTTGGGTACAAGGGGTCGCAGGTTCAAATCCTGTCTCACCGACC
>CATMRP010000072.1 GCA_950073835.1 uncultured Alteromonadaceae bacterium | reverse complement strand
ACGGTGCTGTCGTAAGAGCTTTGCTGAACCGGGTGTAGCATGAAGCCACTAGCGGTATTAACACTCAGGGTCTTTTCCTCGTAACCGGTATTGACCATTACCATCACCGCATCATAGTTAGCGTCGATGTCGGTAAGCGGGGTTTCTGCCTCACTGTTATAGCCATCGTCAATGCTCATGGCTATCAGGCCAACCTGTTGGCGGGTGCCCAGATTATGAAAACCTACCCGCTGCATGATTTCCTCAGCCGTGGTGAGTCGGAATAACTCACTGGTCTGGCGAATGGTAAGGAATTCCTTAAATACCTCTGCCGCCAGTTCAATCTCCGTCATGCTGGCAGCTCGTTCTGGCGATGACACAAACTGGCCCATTTCTGACCAGCGGGCCTCGTTTTTCTCAGCCAGCGGTAACCCGACATTCCAGTTATTGGTTTGCATGGTGAAATCGACGTAGTTAAACCAGTCACCGGAGTCGTAACTGTCACGATCCATGGATTTAGAGCGCAACATATCACCGCCCATCTGTAAAAATGGAATGCCCTGGGATAACAACGTAATCCCCATGCTGGCATTTTGTGCCCGCACCCGTTCGTGCAGGGTTAGTGATTCTGGTAACACGTAGTTGAGCTGATCCCACAAGGTTTCATTATCGTGCTTGGACACATAATTGATAATATCGGCAGGATCTTTGGCATATCCACCAAGAGCCGAGGCAGTGGTAGCGCGGCCGCCTGAAGTGTTTAATACAAAGTCAGCCAGCGTTCCGGCCATGCCCATTTTAACCCGGTCCTGTTCATACAGTGCTGAATCACTATCGGGGTTAAAAATATGACCATAGCGGATCGCATCACGCAATCTGTCGTTATAGGTACCAATTTCAGTACCAGCCATGTTCAGCTGGTTAGCCTGCTCGTAACCGCGATCTATCTTGTTCCAGCCTTCACCGTAAAAGTAGTTATCCGGATCGATAGCCTGAATGGCTTCACGTAAGCGCACCATACTGTCTTTGGTAGACTGACTCATGATGTCAAAGCGGAAAGCATCAAACTTGTATTCACTGGCCCACATCATAAGTGAGTCCAGCATCAGCTTTTCCATCATCACATTACGCGGCTCGGTATCCTCGCAACAGGTTTCCCGCACAATAGCACCGCTATCCGTCTCATAGCGATGGTAGTAACCGGGCACGACCTTATCGAGTACCGATTTAGTAAAGATACCTGAAGCATTGGTGTGGTTATATACCACATCAAGGGCTACCCGCAGGCCAATCTCGTGCAGCGCCTGCACCATGGCGCGCATTTCAATGATCCGCTCAACCCCTTCTGCACTGGACGCATAACTTCCTTCCGGCGCATTGAAATGATGCGGGTCATACCCCCAGTTAAAGCTGTCGACACTGCGTAAATCCTGGGTCAGCGCCTGGGCACTGCCTGCCTGGGATAACGGGTCGTAGCTGTTGTACACATCCAGTAAAATGCTGGCTGGATCTTCTTCATTACACACCTGGGCATCCGGCTTTTTCACGCACAACTGACCCACGGTATCGTAGATATCCACGGTATTGGCCGGGTCTTCGTCGATGGTGGCAATATCATTGCTTGGCAGAATGTGAAAATGGGTTAACCCCGCATCGGCCAGACTCTGTAAGTGATTGACCGGATCGCTCCCGGTTTCGGTAAAGGCCAGATACTTACCGCGATTGGCTTCACTGGTAGACATATCGCGAATACTGAAGTCGCGCACGTGTCCTTCGTAAATTACCGCATCTTCCGGATTCACAATCTCTGGGATCCACTGGGTATCCCAACCATCTGGTTTCAGCGATTCGTCACTTAAGTTCACAAAGCGTGAGAAGCGCCCGTTGGTCGATAACGACACCGAGTACGGGTCGGTTACTTCCAGCGTGGTAATGACTTCCAGCGACGGATAATACACGGTAATTTCATAGCGATAGAGTTTTCTGTCCAGACTGGTATCACCGGCATAAGACCATACGCCAGACGTAGCATCCAAGGCCATTGGGTAACGGTTTGCCAGGGTCTTATTATCGTTATAGACCAGTAGATTCACCTCTGTTGCCGTAGGTGCCCAGACAGATGCCGTAATGCCTTCGTCGCTATAGACGCCACCGAGTATGGTTTCATTGGCGTCGTTTTCACCCTGGGTATATAACTGGTCGAGTACGTTTGCATGCTGTAATCGAGTGGCAGCAAGCAAGGTACCATCACTGGCATAGCCCCCCACAACCACCTGAGTTTTCAGCACTGCTTTGGCCTCATCGCTACTCCATTGCCCTTCAAAAGCAGGCAGTGAAGCCAGATGCGGGGCAATAGTCACCTGCTCTTCGGTAAGGCTGGTTGCGCTAAGTTCAATGGCACTACCATTAAGACCGTTTTCCACCGTGGTGGCCAAATCGGCCGTGGCAGAATAATGCAGTTTAACCGTTTCAACGCCATCCGGCGTATCCCATAAAACAACCTGGGTATCGAGCCAGTGCGCGGCTGCACCTTCAATTTTTACCGGTTGTGGGCCCAGTGACAGCAATGGAAACTCAAATACTGTGGGCACGCCGGAGAGCGTGAAATTCATCCGCGTAAAGGTTTCATCGTCCTGATCAAGGGGAGCCTGAAAGTCGCCACCGCCCATTTCTTTGCCTGCATCGTCTGTGCCCTGATGAATGATAAAGTTATGGCAGGCACCCGGTGTACCAGCGACGCCAGGTTTAAGATCCAGTATCCAGTAAGCACCGAAATTAGGGTCGATACCGGAAATAGCGCGGCCATTGGCCCAATCAGTATCGCCATCGGCATAAGCATCACAGGCGTCATTATTCCAGGTATGCAGTTTCCAGCCATCATAAGCACTGTCGCTGGGATCATTTGTAGCCCCTACCCCAGCGCGGTTGTAATAAAGCACTGCCTGGTTAGCCGTGGGGAAATACACCGGGTCATCCAGCGTTGGATCGGCACCAACCACACAGGCACTGTTATCTTCATTAGGTACAGTGGGTGGATCGCAATCAATGGGCGGTTTTTCCACGCACATCATGCCCGTTTCATCGGGCACTAAAGGCGCATCACAAACCAATAAGTCATTAGAGCCTGAGTCTGTGCCGGAGCTGCCACACCCGGTAAGGGTAAGCACCATAAGCACCATTAAGCCAGCCAGTAATTTATACAGCATGCCGGTAGATGCTGTGGGTTGAGTAAAAGTAATCATAGTGAGTAAGTCATCCCCAGGAAATATTGGGTTCCGAAGAACTGAATGGTTCCTGTTTGTTCAGGCGAGCTGAAATAGCTTTGAGTGGGCTCATCGGTCAGGTTATTTATCTGGAACAACACACTTAAGTTGTCGTTGATTTCATAGGAGGCCTGATAATCCACCACTAATTCTGAATCAAAATTGACGGTCTGATCGTTAACCGCGACCTGCTTGGAAACAAACGCGTCGCGGTAGCGGCCTGACACCCGGGTTTCAAACCCTTCGTATTCCCAAAACAAAGTCATCGTGGCAACGTTTTCTGACAAGCCAGGTAACTGGCTGGCATACACACCGTTGCCCACGGTGCGCTGTATTTCACTCTCGGTATACGAGTAGCTGGCATTAACACCCAGTCCCGACCACATACCCGGTAAGTTGCTGTATATCTGCGTATACGCCAGCTCAATCCCTCGAATATAGCCGCCACGCGCGTTGTTAATGGCTGTTTCGTACCGACCATCGGTTGTCGGTACTGTTACCGTAACAGGCTCACCAGTGGTATCCACTACCTGTTCGGGCGCCTGGCCAGGATAATCGGCTTCGTAAAACACGGGGACTGTTACTGACGCCGGTACCACAAAACCGTTGCCCTCAAAGTCATAAGGTTCAATCGCAATGTTTTCGATAAATGATTCAATGTTCTTATAAAAACCTGCAACTATTATGGCGCCATCACTATCGTCAAAGTAGTGTTCATAGGAAATGTCATACTGAGTTGCGTAAAACGGATCCAGATAGGGGCTGTTATTTGACGCCCCCGAAATGCGCGCCTGCTGGTTGGATAAAGTAATCTCACCTGAGTCGCGGTTCTGGGTCGCACTGATTAATTCAACATTGGTCGACGCATTGGCCGCAAAGCGATTGATCGGCGCACGGCCCATCACCCGCGCAGCGGCAACACGAAGTTGCGAGTTATCAGTGAGCTGGAAATTTAAGTTAATCGACGGCAGTACATCGGTATACTCGTAAGTGAGTATGGCCGGCCGATAGAAATTATTGATATAGCCAAGCTCATCGGCAATATTCTGTGCGCCTGCAATAGGGTCACTGACCTCTACATCCTGCCCGGTCTCAGGGTCTTCCACAAACATGGTAGCCCGTTGCAGCGTGGTTGAACTTTGTTTGGATTTCACATAGCGCACACCGATATTACCGGTTATCGGTAACCCGCCAACTTCAGTATCAATGTTGGCCATCAGGTAAGCAGCTGAGACGGTTTCAAATACGTCACCACTTTCAAGGACCGACCATGCGGTAGACACTGTGGCATCGTCGGGACCATTGATTACACCCGGATCCCCGGCTCCCCAGGTTTGCGCGGGTTGTGGGATCCCGGCAGGGAACCAGGCTTCAAGCGCTTTACCCAAATCAATGGCAAGGTAATTGGGAAAGTAAGCAAAGTCGCCCTGCCAGCTCACCACTTCGGCCAGATCATCAGTCAGGCGCAGTGGCGGCTGGCTCGATGAAAATGCCTGGTCGTTTCCATATTCAAACACCGAGCGGTCGTTACTGTAGGTTCGATCTGAATAGCGGCCACCAAACTCGATGGATGAGATGACGTCGGTATCAATGAAATACTGGAAATCAGCCCGGTAAGCATCCAGTTCGTCATTGTTAACATAGGGGTAAATGCCATACTTACTGACCATGACCCGGTCCAGATCGGTAAAGGCATCGGCCTGATTAAACTGCAAATCCGGTAAGTCCAGGCCATTGAGCAAATACGAAATCTGAATATTTTCGTCAAACCGCGGACTGGCGGCGGTAGCATCATCACCAACCAGCGCCCACAACAGGCCATTGCGGAAATTACTGTTGGCTTTCGATAATGCAATATCAAACTGCGCGGCGAAATTAGCGGTGATCTGCCAGTCAGCATTGATACCGTAGCTTTCTACTTTATCGAAATCCTGGTTATCGTCATTGACCAGTTCGACACGGGTTTCACTGCTATCAGAGCGCACAAACGTGCCGCCTATAACACTGTTGTTCACCACCACTGGGTTGTAGATTTCGCTGTTAACACCACCGAGTTTCACCCGGAAGCCACGGGCGAAAGCTTCTGAGTCAAATGTGGATACGAAGGCATCGGCTTTTAAAGTGAAATTATCCAGCGGCGCCCATTCAATGGCCGCGACATACCCGTTGCGGGTTTCCTCCCCCCCTTTGTGCTGCATTTCAAAACCTTCGGAAATGAGTTCACATTCCAGGCACTGTTCTTCCCGGGGCACATCTGAGTTCGGGTTATAATTCTCCTCATCACCGGCAAGGCCATCGACATCGACCTCGGCATTGTAAGCAAAGCCGATGAACTGGGTAGAAACACTGGGCTGATATAATCTAGCGTAACCGACGGAAACTCCCAGGGTGTCATCTAAGAACTTGCCCTGATAGGAAAAACTCAGGCGATGGCCAAACTCTTCTGCATCAGCCACTTCATTGGCCCGGTCGTTAAACATACCGCGCACGTTGGCATTAAAAGTATGCTTTTGATCCTTGGCTAATGCGCTGGCGGTTTGTAACTCAACCGTACCGGCCACCCCACCCTCAATCAGCGATGCTTTGGGTGATTTATACACTGCCGCCGAATTGATTAATTCAGATGGGTACTGATCAAATTCGATAGAGCGACTACCACTGGTAGATACCTGTTCCCGGCCGTTTAGTGTCGAGAAGACAAAATCTCCGGATAAACCCCGAATATTGATTTCTGCTGCCTGACCGCCGGTTCGTACCGCTGATATACCCGGCAACCGGGTCAGTGCATCGGCCATACTGACGTCGGGCAAACCGCCCAGGTCGTCAGCTGAGAGTTGTTCTGAAACGGTATCACCAAAACGCTTTTGGTTGAGTGACTGAATAAGACTGCTGCTAAACCCGCGCACCTCAATGCGCTCTATAGCTTCTTCCTTTTTTCCCTGGTCACTGTCTTGCGCTGAGTCTTGCGCCAAAAGCGGATAACTAGTGAAAACCAACCCACTGGTTAATAGTGCCAAAGTGATAGCACTGGGTTTGAACGTTTTCATGTTTTCCCCATTATTAGTTATGTTGAGAAATGCTGTGCAACATTTCGCCGGTTTGATTACCGAATTTCATACTAATTGCTAGGTGAAAAACTGAAAATGTCATGCATACGTATTCAGTTAACTTTTCTTACAAATTTTTCACAATCGATTTATAGTAATAAAAGAGAAGATCCCTAAAGACATCGAAATACACGTATCTTTTTGATAAACAATAAAAAAGCCCACATAAAGCGGGCTTTAACAAACACTAAATTGTTAACGCATCAGCGCTAAACCAGCGGTGATTACCAGCCAGTTTGCTCGCGCAGTGCTTTACCAATGTCGGCCAGTGAGCGAACAGTTTTAACGCCTGCTGCTTCAAGGGCTGCAAATTTCTCGTCTGCAGTACCTTTACCGCCAGCGATAATCGCACCAGCGTGACCCATACGTTTGCCAGGAGGCGCAGTAACACCAGCAATGTAAGAAACAACCGGCTTGGTAACGTTTTCTTTAATAAACGCTGCCGCTTCTTCTTCTGCAGTACCACCGATCTCACCGATCATAACAATCGCTTCGGTTTGTGGATCGTCCTGGAACAACTTCAGGATGTCGATGAAGTTAGAGCCCGGGATTGGGTCACCACCAATACCAACACAGGTAGACTGACCAAAACCTTCATCAGTAGTTTGTTTAACAGCTTCGTACGTCAGCGTACCAGAGCGTGAAACAATACCTACTTTACCAGGCTTGTGGATGTGGCCAGGCATGATACCAATCTTACACTCGCCCGGAGTGATGACACCAGGACAGTTAGGACCAATCATGCGTGCGCCTTTAGCATTTACGTATTCTTTAACGTAAAGCATATCCAGCGTAGGAATACCTTCAGTGATACAAACCACTAATTCGATACCCGCATCTACTGCTTCAACAATTGAATCTTTACAGAAAGGTGCTGGTACGTAGATAACAGACGCCGTGGCACCAGTTGCTTCAACTGCTTCACGAACTGTGTTAAATACTGGCAGACCCAAATGCTCAGTACCACCTTTACCAGGCGTTACACCACCAACCATTTGCGTACCGTAGGCAAGCGCTTGTTCAGAGTGAAAAGTACCCTGACCGCCAGTGAAACCCTGACAGATAACTTTAGTATCTTTACCGATCAAAACTGACATTATTTGCCCTCCGCAGCTGCAACAACTTTCTCTGCTGCATCAGTTAATGATTCTGCAGCGATGATATCCAAGCCAGAGTTCCCCAGCACTTCACGGCCAAGCTCTGCATTGGTACCTTCAAGGCGTACAACAACCGGTACTTCAACGCCTACTTCTTTAACCGCGCCGATGATACCTTCTGCGATCATGTCACAACGTACGATACCGCCGAAGATGTTAACCAGTACGGCTTTCACGTTGTCGTCAGACAGAATGATTTTAAATGCTTCAGCAACACGCTCTTTGGTCGCGCCACCACCAACATCCAGGAAGTTAGCCGGGCTACCGCCGTGCAGGTTTACGATATCCATGGTACCCATGGCCAGACCCGCACCGTTAACCATACAGCCAACGTTACCGTCCAGTGCTACGTAGTTCAGTTCCCACTGAGCAGCGTGTGCTTCACGAGCATCTTCCTGTGAAGGATCTTTCATGTCCTTCAGCTTAGGCTGACGGTACATAGCGTTGCTGTCTACGCCCAGTTTGGCGTCCAGACAGTGCAGATTACCGTCTGCTTTGATTACCAGCGGGTTAATTTCAATTAACGCCAGGTCCAGATCTTCAAACATTTTCGCCAGACCTAAGAAGATCTGTACGAATTGCTTAACCTGTACGCCTTGCAGACCCAGTTTAAACGCCATTTCACGCGCCTGATAAGGCTGAGGACCAACGATCGGATCGATTTCAGCTTTCAGGATTTTTTCCGGGGTTTCTTCTGCAACGGTTTCAATTTCAACACCGCCTTCAGTAGACGCCATGAAGACTACGCGGCGTGTGCCACGGTCTACCACAGCACCTAAGTACAATTCGTTTGCGATATCAGTACAAGATTCTACTAAGATCTTGCTTACAGGCTGACCGTTCTCGTCAGTCTGAAATGTCACCAGGTTTTTGCCTAACCACTTTTCAGCAAAAGCGCGAATTTCGTCTTTGGTTTTTACCAGCTTAACACCGCCGGCTTTACCACGGCCACCAGCGTGGACCTGACACTTAACAACCCATTCGTTACCGCCAATACGGTCAGCAGCTTCTACTGCACCTTGAGGGGTATCTGATGCGTATCCTTCAGAAACAGGTAAGCCGTATTCTTTGAATAGCTGCTTACCTTGGTATTCATGCAAATTCATGGTGTTTCTTTCCGATTATTATTTAAACGAAAGCCAATATCTGGCTCGACTAATTCCCAACTGGTATCCGTCCCCAAATACCAGCATGTGAAGATGATACATGAGTATCATCTTCACACATAGTTATGCTACGAAAGTCTTACACATCCAGAAGCAGACGTGTTGGATCTTCCAGCATTTCTTTAACGGTGACCAGGAAGCCGACCGATTCTTTGCCATCGATGATCCGGTGGTCGTAAGACAACGCAAGATACATCATTGGTAAAATTTCAACTTTGCCATTCACCGCCATTGGACGATCCTGAATCTTATGCATACCCAGAATAGCACTTTGTGGCGGGTTGATGATTGGCGTAGACATCAGTGAACCGAATACACCACCGTTGGTGATAGTGAAGTTACCACCTTGCAGCTCAGCCATAGACAGTTTGCCATCACGACCTTTGATAGCCAGTTCTTTGATACCTTTTTCGATACCGGCCATACCCAGGGTATCTGAATCTTTCAGTACCGGAGTAACCAGACCACGTGGTGTTGACACCGCGATGGAGATATCGAAGTAGTTGTGATAAACGATATCGTCTCCGTCCAGTGAAGCATTGACTTCAGGGAAACGCTTAAGCGCTTCGGTAACCGCTTTTACGTAGAAAGACATAAAGCCTAAACGGATACCATGACGTTTTTCAAAGCCTTCCTGATACTGCTTACGCAGGTCCATGATAGGCTTCATGTTAACTTCGTTGAACGTGGTTAACATGGCGGTCGAGTTCTTCGCTTCCAGCAGGCGGTTAGCAATGGTTTTACGCAGGCGTGTCATAGGCACACGTTTTTCACTGCGCTCACCAGCTGGCGCTGCAGGTGCTTCTTCTGACGCAGGGCTGGCCGCAGCCGGCTTGCTGTCAGACTTCAGGTACTGCTCAACATCTTCTTTAGTGATGCGGCCGTTCTTGCCTGAACCTTTTACTTTAGCCGGGTCTACGCCTTTTTCTGCTAACAGACGACGTACCGACGGGCTCAGCGCATCGCTGTCACCGTCGTCGCTGCTTGCTTCGCTGGCTGCGGCAGCCGGCGCAGATGCACCTGCACCTTCAGTAAATTTAGCAATGACTTCTTCGGCAGTTACCGTGGTACCTTCCTCTGCCAGAACTTCGGCAAGGGAGCCGTCCGCCGGAGCAACCACTTCCAGAACCACCTTATCGGTTTCGATATCAACCAGATTCTGGTCGCGACTTACTTTTTCGCCTGGCGCAACGTGCCAGGTCGCAATGGTTGCATCAGCGACTGACTCAGGCAGTACAGGCACTTTGATGTCAACGGTTTCACCGCTTACTTCTTGTGCTGCTGGCGCTTCTGCTTTGGCAGGTTCTGCGTCGGCTTTACTGTCTGATTTGCTTTCAGATTTGGCCGGTGCAGCACCGCCCTCTTCCAGCTTAGCAATCACTTGTTCACCAAGTACGGTTGCACCTTCTTCATCGATAATCTCACCGATAACACCATCTGCAGGGGCAACAACTTCCAGTACCACCTTGTCCGTCTCAATGTCTACCAGGTTCTGGTCGCGTTTTACACTGTCCCCGGCTTTTACGTGCCAGGTTGCAATCGTGGCGTCGGCAACTGACTCGGGTAGAACCGGAACTTTTATCTCAATTGTCATCTCTGTTCCTTATTTTATCGTGAGAGCGTCTTCAACCAGGGCTTTCTGTTGCTGGTTGTGAACGGATAAATAACCTACGGCAGGCGACGCTGACGCCGCACGTCCCGCATATGTTAACTTGGCACCATCTGGGATTACCTGCCAGAAGTGATGTTGGCTACAATACCAGGCACCCTGGTTCTGTGGCTCTTCCTGACACCAAACCCAATCTTTAACATGGCTGTATTCAGCCACGATCTTCGCGCATTCTTCCTGTGGGAACGGGTATAACTGTTCCAGACGAATAATGGCAACATCGGTCTGTTCATTCTTACGGCGTTGATCAAGCAGGTCGTAGTAAACCTTACCAGAACACATCACCACACGTTTTACGTCTTTGGCTGGTAGTTCATCTACTTCACCAATCACGTTATGGAATACACCTTCAGACAGTTCTTCCAGTGAAGAAACCGCCATCGGATGACGTAGCAGTGATTTAGGAGACATCACGATCAGCGGCTTACGCATTGGGCGAATCACCTGACGGCGGATCATGTTGAACACCTGAGCAGGGGTTGAAGGGACACACACCTGCCAGTTGTGATCGGCACACAATTGCAGGAAACGCTCCAGACGTGCTGAGCTGTGCTCAGGCCCCTGACCTTCGTAACCATGAGGTAACAGAACGGTCAGACCGCATAAACGTCCCCATTTGGCTTCGCCTGAACTTAAGAACTGGTCAAACACCACCTGGGCACCGTTGGCAAAGTCACCAAACTGCGCTTCCCAGATAGTCAGACAAGTCGGTTCAGCCGTGGCGTAACCGTATTCAAATGCCATAACCGCTTCTTCAGACAACACCGAGTCATAAATTTCGATGGCTTCCTGATCTTCACTGATATGCTGCAGTGGCATATAAGTCGAGGCATCAGCCTGGTTATGCAATACCGCGTGGCGGTGGAAGAATGTACCACGACCTGAATCCTGACCGGTCAGACGGATACTGGTGCCACCCTTAACAATGGATGCATAAGCCAGCAATTCGGCCATACCCCAGTCGAGGTTACGCTCGCCGGCAATCATGGCTTTACGGTCGTTGTAAACCTTATTAACCCGCGACTGAAGTTTTACGTCTTCCGGGAACGATACCAGACGATCACCCAGCGACTTCAGTTCGTCCAGACTAATGCTGCCATCGTAGGGCGTATCCCAGTCGTGACCAAGATACGGATGCCAGTCAACACTGTGTTCAGTCATTGGCCGCCATTCTTCAACTACGCAAGCACCATGGTCCATCGCCGCACGGTAGTCTTCAAGCAGTTTATCGGCGTCCTGTTTACCCAGAATACCTTCGGCAATCAACTGGTCTGCATAGATCTCACGCGGTACCGGATGCTTCTTAATTTTCTGATACATCACCGGCTGAGTGGCATTAGGCTCATCCGACTCATTATGGCCGTGACGACGATAACAAACCAGGTCAATCACTACATCGCGCTTGAATTTGTTACGGAAATCAAGCGCCAGCTTGGTAACAAATAATACGGCTTCAGGATCATCTGCATTAACGTGCAGAATAGGCGCCTGAACCATTTTGGCGATGTCAGTACAGTACTGGGTAGAACGAGTATCTTCAATTTTCGAGGTGGTGAAACCCACCTGATTATTGATAACGATTCGAACCGTACCGCCTACTGCAAACCCGCGGGTTTGCGACATATTAAAGGTTTCCTGAACCACACCCTGACCGGCAATTGCCGAGTCACCGTGAATCGTTACCGGCAGTACCTTGAGCGCGCTGTTTTCGCGACGGTCAAGACGGGCACGAACCGAGCCCATCACCACCGGGTTAACAATTTCCAGGTGCGACGGGTTAAAGGCCAGCGCCAGGTGGACGTTACCGCCCGGCGTAGCGAAGTCTGAAGAGTAACCGGCGTGATATTTTACGTCACCGGCGCCCAACGACTCATCGTGCTTGCCACCAAATTCATCAAACAGTACTGACGGGTTTTTACCCAGTACGTTAACCAGCACGTTAAGACGACCACGGTGGGCCATGCCCACAACCACTTCTTTGGTGCCTTGTGAACCGGCTTCTTTGATAAGCCCTTTCAGCATCGGGATCAGCGCATCGCCACCTTCCAGTGAGAAGCGCTTGGCACCCGGGAATTTTGAGCCCAGGTACTTTTCCATACCGTCGGCGGCAACCAGGCCTTTAAGGATATCGATTTTTGAATCGCGATCCAGTTCAGGACGCGATTCGACTGATTCAATGCGTTGTTGTAACCAGCGTTTTTGCTCTGTATCGGTGATGTGCATGTACTCTGCACCGATGGAGCTGCAATAGGTTCTGTTTAATGATTTAAACAGTTCACCTAATGGCATGGTTTCCTTACCGATGGCGTAAGAGCCAACGTTGAAAACCGTATCAAAATCCGTCTCGGAAAGATTGTGATGCGACAACTCCAGGTCTCTGACCCGTTCCTGTTTCCACAGCCCCAGTGGATCGAGGTTGGCATGCTGGTGCCCACGGAATCGATAGGCGTTGATTAACTGCAACACCTTAACCTGTTTCTGGTCAGACTGATTACTGCTCGCTGTGGTAGCAGACCCGCTGCTACAACGGGCCAGTGGTCCCAGAGACGCCAGTTTACGGAACTGGTCTTTGATAAGGCTATGGTTACTTTCTAATTCCACCCCATCCACTTTGGGTAAGGCGTCGAAGGTTTCACGCCAGGAATCAGAGACACTCTGCGGGTCGTCAAGGTAGGCTTCGTACAATGCTTCCACATAGGCAGCATTGGCTCCAGCCATGTGCGATGAGTCCCACCACGCTTTCATCACGCTTTCTTGCATTATTGTGCCTTGCTAGGTTGTCAATAAAACTATCAGGTCGGACGTCTTACCCGACCCCATTTACAAAAAAATAGCCACCCCATAAGGATGGCCATTTATGCATTAGTCACTTGTTACTGAAGCAGTAATCAAGTTAATTGCTAAACAGCCCGTTGTAAAAGCATGGACTTAATCTGCCCAATCGCTTTTGTAGGGTTGAGTCCTTTAGGACATACACTTACACAGTTCATGATACCGTGACATCTGAACACGCTGAAAGCATCATCCAGATCGTTCAGTCGCTCGTCGGTTGCGGTGTCGCGGCTATCGATCAGGAACCGATAGGCGTGCAACAAGCCCGCTGGCCCGATGAACTTATCCGGATTCCACCAGAATGATGGACAAGATGTTGAACAACATGCGCACAGTATACACTCATAGAGTCCATCCAGTTTAGCACGCTCTTCAGGAGACTGCAGATGCTCTCTTGCCGGCGGCTGTTTGCTGTCGTTAATTAAGAACGGTTTAATCTTCTCGTACTGAGTGTAGAACTGGGTCATATCGACCACCAGGTCACGCACAACCGGCAAACCAGGCAGCGGGCGAATAACCACTTTACCTGAGCCCAGTGCTGACAACGGAGTGATACACGCCAGGCCATTTTTGCCGTTCATGTTCATGCCGTCAGAACCACAAACCCCTTCACGACAAGAGCGACGGAACGATAATGTTGGATCCTGTTCCTTTAAAAGGATCAGTGCATCCAGCACCATCATATCCTGGCCTTCTTCCACTTCCAGGGTGTAATCCTGCATGCGAGGTGAATTATCCACCTCAGGATTATAACGGTATACCGAAAAAGTTAATTGCATGATCTAACCCCTCTTAGTATGAACGTACTTTTGGCGGGAAGGCTTCGCGAAGCTTAGGCGCCATGTTGACATCACGTTTAACCATAGCTTCAGTCGCCGGGTTGTAGACACTGTGACATAACCAGTTCTCGTCATCACGATCCGGGTAGTCAAAGCGGCTGTGTGCACCACGACTTTCAGTACGGAAGTTTGCTGCCACAGCGGTGCTGTAAGCAGTTTCCATCAGGTTATCGAGCTCTAAACACTCAATACGCTGGGTGTTGAAGTCGGCACTCTTATCATCAAGACGTGCAGTTTTAAGACGTTCACGGATCTCTTTAAGTTGCTTGAGACCTTCGGCCATTGCATCCCCTTCACGGAATACCGAGAAGTTAAGCTGCATACATTCCTGCAAATCTTTCTTGATTTGAACCGGATCTTCGCCTTTGCCTTTTTCTGAACCTTCCCAACGATTGAAACGCGCCATAGCACCTTCAAGATCAGATTCGGAAGCCTCGCGGCTCGGGGTCATTTCGTCCAGTTTGTCACCCAGGTGTAAGCCTGTAGCACGACCAAACACCACCAGATCAAGCAATGAGTTACCGCCTAAACGGTTCGCACCGTGGACAGATACACAAGCAATCTCACCGCAGGCAAACAGACCATTCACGACTTTGTCGTTACCGTTTTCGTCCAGAGTCAGACACTGACCATCAACGTTAGTCGGAATACCGCCCATCATATAGTGACAAGTAGGAATAACCGGAATCGGTTCTTTAACCGGATCAACGTGCGCAAAGGTACGAGACAGTTCAAGGATACCCGGCAGACGTGATTCAAGAACGTCTTTACCCAGGTGGTCCAGTTTAAGTTTGATGTGCGTACCCCATGGGCCTTCACAACCACGGCCTTCACGAATCTCAGTCATCATTGAGCGGGCCACTACGTCACGGCCGGCTAAGTCTTTAGCATTCGGCGCATACCGCTCCATGAAACGCTCACCGTCTTTATTCAGCAGGTAACCACCCTCACCACGACACCCTTCTGTTACCAGGGTACCCGCGCCGGCGATACCGGTGGGGTGAAACTGCCACATTTCCATGTCCTGTACACATACGCCAGCACGCAGGGCCATGCCCACACCGTCACCAGTATTAATATGTGCGTTGGTGGTTGATGCGTAAATACGTCCTGCACCACCCGTTGCCAGAACAACGGCTTTAGATTTGAAATAAACCACTTCACCAGTTTCGATGTCGATAGCCGTACAACCAACCACATCGCCATCCTGATTTTTTACCAGGTCCAGTGCATACCATTCGCTGAATACTTTAGTTTTGTTTTTTACGTTTTGTTGATACAGCAAATGCAGTAACGCGTGACCGGTACGGTCAGCCGCTGCAGCAGTACGAGCGCCCTGCTCGCCACCGAAATTCTTGGACTGACCACCAAATGGACGCTGATAGATTTTTCCGTTTTCAAATCGTGAAAACGGCAGACCCATGTTTTCCATTTCAATAATGGCTTCTGGTCCGGTTTTACACATGTATTCAATAGCGTCCTGGTCACCGATATAATCGGAACCTTTTACGGTATCGTACATGTGCCATTCCCAGTTATCTTCATGGGAATTACCCAGCGCTACTGTAATACCACCCTGGGCAGATACTGTATGCGAACGGGTTGGAAACACTTTTGATAGTAATGCACAGGATTTGCCAGACTGCGAGATTTGCAGTGCTGCGCGCATGCCTGCGCCGCCGGCGCCAATGACGACGGCGTCAAACTCATGAACGGGTAAACTCATTTTACACTCCCCACAAAACAAACAAACCAGCGGCCACGTATACAAACGCGATAATATTCAGTACATACTGAATGGTAGCGCGCAGACCAGTTGGCTTAACATAATCGGTTAACACCTGCCACAGACCAATGCGAACATGGATCATGATGGAAACCAATGCTGCGAGGGTAAATACTTTCATCGCGATACCAGAGAACAGGCCCTGCCATACGTCGAAAGTGATTTCTTCAGTAGTGATAAAGAATCCAGCCATGAAGAATGTGTAGACTGCGATAATTACCGCAGTTGCGCGTAAGGAAACGTAATCCTGTACACCATTACGCTTGATGCTTGCCTGATTAGTTACCATAACGCAACCCCTATTACTACTGTCAGCACCACCCACAAACCAATAACAACTTGTGCACTTAAGTTACCAGACTCAAGTTCTTCCCAGTGACCCATATCCATTATACCGTGACGAATACCGCCAAGGATGTGATAGGTCAGCGCAGAAGCTGTACCGATTGCAATGATCTTTCCAATCAATCCATCCATTAAAGCCTGCACGTTGGCGAAGCCTTCTGGAGATGATACCGAAACGGCCCATGCCCAGATCACAAACAGCAGCGCAAAAAACATTGCGACACCGGTTACGCGATGGAGAATTGACGAAATAGCAGAGGGAGGAAATTTAATGGTGTTAAGGTCTAAATTTACTGGTCTTTGCTTTTTCACAATTTTTGCCTGTTTTATCCGTAGGGACAAATCACTCTCGTGTTGAGTCCTGACAGAGTGATTCTGATTGTTACTAAGTTAATTTTCTCATCCGATGAGGTGTTAACATTTTGTGAATATTTTATTACTTATTTAACAGAATAATTATTCAGTCAATTTAAGTAGGCCAGAGTATATCCACGACCTATTATAATTACAATTTTTTGTGTGGTATTAGGACATTAGTCTTAGGTCGTAGAAAGGATAAAAATGCTTGATCCCGGGTACTACATAACCAGTATAATCTGGAACAATCTAGAATATTTATGTGTAATATAAGTAATAAAATTGACTTGTTACTGCATAATAAAGTACAAATACGCCACTTTTCCCACCGGATTGCTCAAAATTGAGTAACATCCCGATAAAGAAAATTCTGAGGAGAGCAACTTATGGCAGATCAAAAAGCCATTCTGAAAGCGGGCGACAAGGAAATCGAACTTCCTATCTTGTCTGGTACAGCAGGACAAGATGTGATTGATATTCGTGCCCTTGGTAAACACGGCTATTTCACCTATGACCCTGGTTTCCTGGCGACTGGATCTTGCGAGTCTTCCATCACATTTATCGACGGCGCAAAAGGTGTACTGTTACACCGCGGTTTCCCAATCGACGAACTGGCACGTGACGCTAACTATCTTGAAGTTTGCCACATGCTGCTGCACGGTGATGCACCGAATAAAGAAGAATACGAAGAATTCGAAAACACTATCAAACGCCACACCATGATACATGAGCAAATTCACATGTTCTTCCATGGCTTCCGTAACGATGCCCACCCTATGGCCATGCTGAATGGTACTGTTGGTGCGATGTCTTCCTTCTATCACAGCGACCTGGACGTTTCTAATTTTGACATGCGTGTACGTTGTGCACACCGTCTGATTGCGAAGATGCCTACCCTGGTAGCCATGTGTTATAAGTACAACATCGGTCAGCCATTTGTTTATCCTCGTAACGACCTGAGCTACGCGGCTAACTTCCTGAACATGATGTTCTCTGTGCCGGCTGAAGATTACAAAATCAGCCCGGCGGTAGAGCGTGCTATGGACCGTATCTTTACCCTGCACGCCGACCACGAGCAAAATGCATCAACCTCTACCGTACGTTTAGCCGGTTCTTCTGGTGCAAACCCGTATGCGTGTATTGCTGCAGGTGTTGCTTCACTTTGGGGCCCTGCCCACGGTGGTGCTAACGAAGCTTGTCTGAATATGCTGGAAGAAATCGGTTCTGTAGACCGTATTCCTGAGTTCATTAATCGTGCAAAAGATAAAAACGACCCGTTCCGTCTGATGGGCTTTGGTCACCGTGTGTACAAAAACCACGATCCACGCGCTACAGTGATGCGCGAAAGCTGTCACGAAGTACTGAAAGAGCTCAATGTTCAGGATCCGCTGCTGGACGTAGCAATGGAGCTGGAACGTATTGCCCTTGAAGACCCGTACTTCGCCGAGAAGAAACTGTTCCCGAACGTTGATTTCTACTCTGGTATCGTACTGAAGGCAATCGGTATTCCAACTAACATGTTTACCTGTATCTTTGCCCTGTCACGTACTGTTGGCTGGATTTCACACTGGCACGAAATGATGTCTGATCCTGCTCAAAAGATCGGCCGTCCTCGCCAGTTATACACCGGTCACACTCAGCGCAAATATACGCCAATTAAATAACGTTAATTTAATTGTTAAAAATTAAAGGCTCGCATCGCGGGCCTTTTTTATTACCAATTAACAACTTAACAATAAATTAACTTTTATGCTTACTTTTAATTAACGTAAATTGCGTGCGCGATTTTAAATTAATAAGTGAAGATATTATGTGACGGATTAAATAATCCACCGATTAGAAATTTTCGTAATAAATTTTAAATATTTATTATAAGTAAGGTAATTCAATAACGATGCAACCTCTCATAAAACAATTAGGTTACGCCGGTTTGCTGCCTTTTATTGGTTTAAATGCGCTGACATTTACCGATATCCTGCCGCAGTCGCTGGTCTATCTTTACTTTACGCAGTATTCAGCCGTCCTCTTGTCGTTCTTTGGTGGCGTGCACTGGTACGATGCCATTAGCAGCAATAAGCCTGCTCATCAGATGTATGTTGCAATGTTACCGACCATAGTAGGCTGGGTGTGTTTAACCCAAACAGGCGCACCCTGGGTATTAGGCGTACTAAGTATTAGTTACCTGCTTATGATGTTTTACGATAAACAGGTACTCACCCTGCCAAAAGAAATGGTTGTTGCTTATACCAAATTGCGTATGCAGTTAACCACAGTAGTGGTGTTATCTCACGCTCTGATGATTTTCACCCGCTAAGCGCCAACAATTAAGCCTCTAAAATAAAAACACCATCCGAAGCTGGTGTTTTTTATTGAATAATTGAATCGGACTGGCTTATTCCGCTCTGATTAAATCCAGCAATTCTTTGGTTTTTTCTTCAACCAAAGCAATATCACCTTTAGATTCAACATTCAGACGGATCACCGGCTCAGTATTGGATTTACGTAAATTAAATCGCCAGTTACCAAATTCCAGGCCAATGCCATCGGTTTCGTCAATTACCTCTGCCAGTGGCTGGTATTTCTCAAGTACCCGGGCCAGTGCTGCATCAGCATCCTTTAATTTGCTGTTGATTTCGCCCGACGACGGGAAAGCTTCGATACGCTCTTTCACCATAGACGCCAGCGACTTCTGACGGGTACAAATAAGCTCTGCCACCAGCAACCATGGGATCATTCCCGAGTCACAATAAGCGAAATCCCTGAAGTAATGGTGAGCACTCATTTCACCACCGTACACGGCATCTTCCTGACGCATCCGCTCTTTAATAAACGCATGACCCGTTTTACATTTAATCGGCGTACCACCAGCAGACTTAATAATGTCTTCACTGTTCCAGTACACCCGTGGGTCATAAATGATTTTGCCTGGCCCCTTATCGAGGAACGCCTGAGCAAGCAGACCCACTATGTAATAGCCTTCAATAAAGTTACCGTCAGCGTCAAACAGGAAACAACGATCGAAGTCGCCATCCCAGGCAATACCAAAGTCAGCGCCACTTTCGATTACCGCATTAGCGGTATCGGCACGATTTTCAGGTAGTAATGGGTTAGGAATACCATTCGGGAACGTACCATCGGCATTATGATGCACTTTAACAAATTCAATCGGCACGTCTTTCTCGTGCAGTTTTTTCTCAATGGCATCCAGTGCCAGGCCGGCGGCGCCATTACCTGCGTTGGTCACAATTTTCAGCGGCGTGAAATTATTGATATCAACGTAAGATAAAATGTGCGAGACGTACGCGTCCATGTTCAGATGACGATGGTATTTGCCGCTTTCTGCCAGGATGTCCGTCGCAATGTGCGCTTTGCCATTAAAGAATGCATCAGCGTCAATTTTGGCGCCTTTAGCATAAAAGTCCAGACGCTCAGCCACATAGTCACTGTTGAGCGCTTCGGCGCGGTCTTTAATCGCATTCAGGCCGGTATCGCCACTGATAGGTACCGAACCGGCCTTCACCAGTTTCATACCATTGTAATTAATCGGATTGTGGCTGGCGGTGACTTCGATTCCGCCATCAACGCCAAGGTGTTTGGTCGCGAAGTAAATTTCTTCGGTACCCGACATGCCAATATCAGTGACTTCTGCGCCGCCATCAACAAGGCCAGCACTGAGTGCCAGTTTCAGCGGTGTGGAAGTGAGACGAACATCACCGCCCACTACCACAGATTTAGCCGACAATTCTTCTGCAAAAGCAAAACCAATCCGGTAAGCGACCTCTTCGTTAAGCTGAGTGTTTAACTCACCCCGGATATCATAGGCTTTAAAACAGGTAATAGGTGTTGTCATAATTGTTTTTACTCAGCTTATTTTGACTCGGTTCTGCCGTAGCGATCAGAGAAGCGGACAATATCGTCTTCCCCCAGATAAGCCCCCGACTGCACTTCGATAAGTTCCAGCGGGATTTTGCCCGGGTTTTCCAGCGCGTGCACATCGCCAATCGGGATGTACACCGATTCATTTTCGGTAACTAACTGGGTTTTCTCGCCGATGGTCACATTGGCAGTACCCGATACCACAATCCAGTGTTCCGCTCTGTGGTGATGCATTTGAACAGACAGTTTTTCGCCCGGCTTAACGGTAATGCGCTTAACCTGGAAACGCTTGCCATTATCGATGGAATCGTAGCTACCCCATGGGCGGAACACTTCACGGTGGAACTGGAATTCAGGACGTTGTTCAGCCTTTAACTTGTTCACGACATTTTTAATGTCCTGCACTTTGTTTTTGTTGGCGACCATTACGGCATCTTTGGTTTCTACCACTACCACATCATCAAGACCCACCACAGCAATCAAGCGCTCCTCGGAATTGATATAGCTGTTATTTACGCCTTCAAGAATCGCATCACCTACAATCACGTTACCGTTTTCGTCTTTATTATCTGCCGTTTCCCACAGTGACGACCAGCTGCCTACATCAGACCAGCCAGCATCCAGTGGTACCATAGCCGCCAGCGCGGTTTTCTCCATTACGGCATAATCGATAGAGTCGTCAGGACAGGTAGCAAAGATCTCAGGATCAATGCGGATAAAGTCTAAATCTTTGCTCTCTGAAGCAATTGCCTGCTCACAGATACTGTACATTTCAGGTGCATGCTTTTTCAGCTCAGCCAGATAGACGCTGGCTTTAAACATAAACATACCGCTGTTCCAGAAGTAATTTCCGGAATCAACATATTGTTGCGCCGTAGCCAGGTCTGGCTTCTCGACAAATTCATCCACCTTCATGCCAACACCAATGGCCTCACCGCCCTTAATGTAACCATAACC
>CATMRP010000071.1 GCA_950073835.1 uncultured Alteromonadaceae bacterium | reverse complement strand
ATTTATATTCTTTTTGTGTAACTGGCTGGTTATTTCGCATCGAGTATGAAGCTCCCTTCTTGCTCCTGACGACCAATAGCCGGGACATCCCTTGACGAAGAATACAGTCAAATACAGGGGTTCAAGCTACCTCTATTCTTTAAAATAGACTATGAAATAAACAACCACCACTAAACCAGTGGCGAAAATTTGAAGGTCAGATTGGAACTGAAAGAGCAGGGAGGTAAAGCGGGCGGCCCCGTGCGAGCCGCCTCTGACAAAAGATCAGGGTTTTGCGGTGTGAGAAATATTATCCAGTAAGGTGGTTACCTCCTGGCTGGCAGCTTCCATTTCTCTGAGCAACTGTTCACATTCAATCTGATTGCCCGCAGCGTGTACTTTAATAGCGTTAACGCCTGCTTTATGCACAGCGGAGTGAGGCCTGTCCAGACGTTTGAAGGCATCCAGCCGGGCCATGTCTGAAGTCGCGTTACTGCTATACCATTTACCCAGCCGGCAGCTTGTATGGTCGGCAAAGTCATGTTCCGACTTGGAGGAACGTCCGGTAAGTACAGCATAAACCTCAGATTTCCACACTACGTGATCGAGCTTTACGGTTTGAATAAAAGTTTGCAGGCTGGCAGAGCGGATAGTGTGTTCCATCACATCACAGTGCTCAATCATGCCAGCGTAATTACTGTTAAGCGAGCTAATGCCATCGGCTAGCCTGCCGTTATTATTTTGCAATTCCCCAACCGACGATACGGCCACCTGGGTGGATTGAATAATACTCTTTACCAGCTCAGACACTTCACTTGCCGACTGGTTGGTTTCATTAGCCAGTGAACGTACTTCATCAGCAACCACGCTGAATCCGCGTCCGGCATCTCCAGCCCGGGCAGCTTCTATCGCGGCGTTGAGGGCCAGCAGGTTGGTCTGATCCGAAATACTGGTAATGGTGGTCACAAATTTATTGATGTTATCCGCCGTTTCAGACAGGCCTTCTATGCTGTCGCTCATGGCCGACATCATAGAATTCAGACCACTCATGTCACTGACGATTTGCTGCAATGACTCGCTGGATTCAGCAAACAGGCGATGGTTCTCAGTAATTTTATCGGTTTGCGCACTAATATCCTCAAATGAGGAGAGAACCGTCTGACGGATCCCTTCTACCTGATTTAACGAATCAAGCATGCTATCAGTCAGGCCCGGCATATCTGCCTCTTTGCTTTCGGCTTCCGTAAGCTGCGCTCTGAGCTCTCTGTTTTCTTGTTCCAGTGCCACTAGCTGTGCTGCGAGTTGGGTATTCTCTTTTTGCAGTGCAGAGACTTTGCCCTGCTCCTGATCAAGGGTTGTGCGAAAGACAAACAAATCAACGACTCCTGAGGTAAACGTTAAAACCCTACCATTACTGGCGTTATTCCGCGATGCGAAGAGTTGACGGTAAATAATCCATTGGCTTACTGCTCAGGACTACTTGTTGTACCTCTTAAGATCAGTCGCGGACTGAGAATATGCTGGTATTCATGACGGGTATGGCCATAAACCCGCTCAAGCACCCAATGGGCTGCCATACTACCGATTTTTTGTACCGGATAATCTATGGTTGTCAGCCCCGGCGAAAGGTAGCTGGCGAAGTCCACGTTATCAAACCCGATCACCGACACATCTTCTGGCACTCTGCGGCCAAGCTCACGCAGCGCAATCATTGCGCCAGAGGCCATTTCATCGTTAGCACAGGCTACCGCAGTAAACTTTGCACCGCGAGCAACCAGTGCACGAATTCCCTCAGTACCGGATTTGGCCTGAAAGTTCCCCTCGTAAATAAGGTTGTCAGTGTATTCAACCCCCATATCTGCAAGGGCCTGTTGGTGTCCGGTTAAACGGTTTTTACCGTCGGCTTTAAAGAGGGAGCCAGCAATGTAAGCGATTTGCGTGTGGCCAATGTCGAGGAGGTGACGAGAGGCAAGATATCCACCCTTTATGTTATCCAGACTAATACAATTGTCACCGATCTCTTCAATAAAGCGGTTAACCACTACCAGCTCGACCCCCTGATCAACCAGATTTACCAGATATTCGTCACTAACGGCTTCCACATGCAAAATTAACGCATCGCACCTACGGCTGAGCAGGGCATCAATTTGTTCTTTTTCAATTTGAGCGTCGGAGTGACCGGTAGCGATAAGCATGTGTTTCTTGGCCTCCCGCAGGGCCTGTTCAGTACCGCCCATCATCGCCCCAAAGAAAGAACCATGTAGTTCCGGCACAACATACCCAATAGTATGGGTTTTATTGGACGCCAGTGAAGCTGCCACAACATTGTGCCGATAACCAAGCTCCGCCATTGCCGCCATAACCAGTTCGCGGGTTTTTTCTTTTACCGTGCCGGTATTATTGATAACCCTGGATACGGTGGCAGACGATACACCGGCTTTTTCGCTGACTTGTTTTATTGTGACCATAGTAACTTCGCTATACGTTTTTCTACTGGGGTTGCCGTGCCTGTTTAAGGGCGTTATGGATATCGTCCACTTGTCGGCTGTCCAGTTTATACCAGCGCATCAATAACACTACCACTAAAGACATTACCGCCGGTATTAAACAAAAGGACAAAGTAATGCCATGACTTACCCGCTCATCAACATTATTCGCTTCATAGCCATAATAGGCCAACGCCCACCCTGCCAGTGCACTGCCAAGGGCGATGCCTAATTTAATAAAGAACACAATGCTGGAAAAGGTCATAGCGGTAAGTCGTGTGCCGGTTTGCAATTCGCCATAGTCTGTCACATCGCCCATTTTTGACCACAATAATGGCGAAGTCATTTGCAGCACGAATCCCCATAAAAAGTGAATCACCAAAGCCCCTCCCCACATGGTCGCAGGCAGAAAGTAATTGACAACACACAACCCAGCACAAGAAAGCTGTAATACTTTGTATAACAGTACCTTGTCGCAGCGCCGGGTAAATGGATGAGCCGCAGCGGCCCCCAGTATGCCGCCCACCATCGCCAGCGACACAAACAGCGTGACATCGTCAGGGCGTTGCAGCACATATTTCACATAATAAATGGCCAGTGCATTGCGCAATACAATCCCGGTAAGCAGCACCATACTGACAATACACAAAATACGGCACTGATCGTTCTGCCATACTGCTTTTAACTGCTCCCGTATCGGGGATGGCGGCCCCTCTGCAGGTAACACTCTTTCCCTGGTGCCGGCGAAACACAACAGGAATAGCACCATTCCAATCAGTCCCATGGTCAGCATCGTGAGCTGATAACCGCGCGCATCATTGCCCGCGCCATACCACTTCACCATCGGCAGCGTGCAAAGTGATACAATCAGTCCGCCCAACATGGCAAATACAAAGCGATAAGACTGCACCGACACTCGCTCCAGAGGACTTGCAGTAATCACACCACCGAGCGCGGAATAAGGGATATTAATCGCGGTATACATCAACATTAACAGCACATAGCTGGCAATGGCGTAAATCAATTTGCTATTGTAATCTGCATCCGGCGTAGTAAAAGCCAGTACGCTGATAAGCGCAAATGGTAGCGCCATCCACAGCAAGTATGGCCGGTAAGCGCCCCACCGGGTGCGGGTTTTATCGGCCAGAGAGCCCATCAACGGATCGGTTACCGCATCAATCAGTCGTACCAGTAAAAAAAGACTGCCAACCGTTGCCGGATTGAGCCCAACCACATCGGTGTAATAGAAAGTGAGAAACAATATAACCGTCTGAAAGACAAAGTTGCTAGCTGTATCGCCAAGCCCGTATGCAACTTTTTCTTTTACACTAATCATTTAATGTCCAGACAGCTATGGAATTTAACGGCGTTGTTTAAGCCATTCACTGAGTTTCAGGGCACTTTGTTTAGGTAGCCGTTGCTGGGTTGCAAAATCCACATGCACAATGCCAAACCGCTTTAGATACCCTTCTGCCCATTCGAAATTATCCATCAGACTCCACACAAAGTAACCTCTGATATCCACGCCTTTTTTCATTGCTTCGGCAACAGCCTGCATGTGGTCCTGTAAATAATTCATCCGCACTTTATCACGCACCTGACCGTCTTGTACCAGATCATCTTCGGCCATACCGTTTTCGGTAATAAAAAGTGGCGGCAAATCATACTCATTATGCAGCTGGAGCAATAAATCACACAAGCCTTGAGGGTAAATTTCCCAATTCATAGCGGTAACGGGTACGGTGTCATCAGGCGCCAGGATCTCAAAATGGCCTCCCGGGCGGGCCTGTACCAGAGCCCGGGTATAATAGTTAACCCCAAGATACGCCATGGGCGCGGCAATTATTTCCATGTCACCCGGTTTGATCACCGGCTTTTCAGCTTCGGGTAAGGTGCTTAGTAGCGGCGGATATTTACCCGTTAACGCAGGGCTCACATACCAGTCGTTAAAATGGGCTTTGGCCAGCAAGGCAGCCTGCTTATCATCCTCACTGTCTGTCGCCGGATAATAAGTCGTAAAATTAAGTACCAGACCGCTGGGGATATTCGGGCAGACCTCGTTAAGCTCCTGCATGGCGAGCCCATGTGCAAGCAGAAGGTGATGAGCGGCCTTTTTACCGTACTGCTTACCAATTTTCCCCGGCGCATGGATGCCTACTTCGTAACCGAGAAATGCACTGCAATAAGGCTCATTTAGCGTAGTGTAAGCACTAACTTTATCACCAAAAGCGGTGGCTACAATACGACTGTATTCTGCAAATGCATAGGCTGTAGCGCGGTTAAGCCAGCCGCCCTCATCTTCCAGAAATTGCGGTAGTTCCCAGTGATAAAGCGTCACATACGCCTTCAGGCCGCGGTTTTGCAATTCATCCAGAATGTTAAGATAAAAAGACAGTCCTTCCTCGTTAACACTGCCGTCAGCACAAATAATCCGCGGCCAGCAAACTGAAAACCGATAAGCATCAAAACCCAGTTCATCAATCAGCGCAATATCCTGCTGCCACAGATGATAATGATCACAGGCCGTTCGGCCGTCGGAGTTATCCTTTATTGCGCCGGGGACCTGGCAAAAAGTGTCCCATATACAAGACTCGCGCAATTCGCTGGCACCTTCGATCTGAAACGACGAAGTGGCCACCCCAACGGAAAACTTCGGATCACCGAGCACACTACTGACTGAAAAACCTTTACTCATCTTACACTTACGCACCTAACTTATATAATTCCGTTAGCGTACGGCCACCTCTTACAGAATAAAATCATCCTAAACCAGGTTACAATTGTAAGCGCTTTCATTTTTTATACAAGTTATTTACATTCTAAATCAGTCGTAGTTCGCCGGCGTTGTAATAGCAGGGTCAGAACAACACTTAATATAATGGTACTCAAACGTAATAGGTTAGCGAACTGATCGCCCACAGCCGTTGTGTCGACCTGCCAGGTCACCCAACATGCATTCATCACGGTGTGCAGGGTAACCACCAGCCATAAATTATGCTGCCAAACCACAAACAACCAAGCAAACCACAGGCCGCCAATCCCGGTAAATACACTGGCCATCAACGCCTCAGTAACCGTTGCGCCCTGAAACCAGTGACCAATACCAAATACCACGGCATTAATAAGCGCTGCAGGTAACAATCGCCAGCCTGCCACCCTAATTAACATGCCTACCAAAAAGCCGCGAAACATCAGCTCTTCCAAAAAGCCTGGTAGAAGCGCTTTGGTGACTAACAAAGAGGGCGCAAACTGAGCGGGAGCGTCCGATAAAGCAAACCCGAGCAGCATGGGCGAAACGAAAACCAGCCCCCACAGCACGCCGACTCTCGCGGAAGACGATAACCCGGTAATCGAGAACAAGCGCTTACCCAACAGCGGCCAGCATGCCGCAATGGTAAGCATCCAGATCATGTACGAGAATCCATAATCCGACCGATATTGCGGCGGTATCCAGGAAGAAATATGGGTGGCAACGTAGAAAACAACCAGTATCAGTACTGAGTAAATTAACTTCCGAGATGTCATAATGATGTCCGTTTGTAAGAGTTACTGTTGTGAACGAGCATAAATTGCCAATTGCCCCATCGCATGTGCCAAAAGTCACATAAACAGGTTTCCCTTTGCAGTCAGCGCTTTGTTGGCTCACAGTCATAACTCACAACCTATCTTTCAACTCTGGTTACAACAACAATGTAAACGCTTTCATAATTTCGTTTTATTTTTTCCTTCTAACTATTGAGTAAGCCTTATAAGCCTGAGCTCAGCCACTATTTGCTGCAGCACGGTTATCTGGCCAACGGTTATTTTTACAAAAAACATTTCTCAAGCAATTTCGCTCACCATAAAAATGTAAGCGCTTGCATTTTTGAAATTAATACTTATACTCTCACAACAAATTATTAACATTCGTTCATTGATTTCGCAGTGCCTGGGCATTTGCAGCGGTTATAATCCGGAGAATAATAATGAAATCATTTACTTTGTCAGTGACTGCAGCAGCAATTGGGATTGCAGCGTTAACCGCTTGCAGCACATCAGAAACTGACAGCCAGTCTGCCAATACAGTATCTGTTCCGGATTACTGGCCGCAAATTCAATCGCCTATCACTAATAAGCAAGCCGTTGAAGCCAAGGTTGAAGCATTGCTGGCCGAGATGACCGTAGAGCAAAAAGTCGCTCAGCTTATCCAACCAGAAATACGTGATGTAACGGTAGAAGACATGCGCCGCTATGGTTTTGGTTCTTACCTTAATGGTGGCGGTTCATTCCCGGGTGCAAACAAACATGCAACGCCGCAGGAATGGATCGATCTGGCCGAAGCAATGTACCAGGCATCCATAGATGACTCACTAGATGGCAGCAGCATCCCAACTATGTGGGGGACCGACGCGGTGCACGGTCACAATAACGTGATTGGCGCCACACTGTTTCCGCATAATATTGGCCTGGGTGCCATGCGTGACCCGGCATTAATTGAAAAAATAGCCACCGCTACCGCCAAAGAAGTACGAGCCACCGGTATAGACTGGATTTTTGCGCCCACTGTTGCAGTTGTCCGTGACGACCGCTGGGGCCGCACCTACGAAAGTTACTCTGAAGATCCGGCAATTGTGGGCGAGTATGCGCGCGCCATCGTCACCGGCCTGCAAGGTGATATCAGCGACGGCAACATCGACGACCAGCATGTCATTTCCACCGTTAAACACTTTGTTGGCGATGGCGGTACCGATAAGGGTGATGATCAGGGTAACAACCTGGCCAGCGAAAAAGAGCTTTTCGACATCCATGCGCAGGGCTACGTGCACGGCTTAAATGCCGGTTCACAATCCGTAATGGCATCATTTAACAGCTGGCACGGCGAAAAGATACACGGTAGCAAATACTTACTTACTAATGTACTTAAGGACAAAATGGGCTTTGATGGTTTTGTGGTGGGTGACTGGAACGGCCACGGCCAGATCCCGGGCTGCAGTAACGCCAATTGCCCGCAGGCTTTACTGGCCGGCCTGGATGTTTACATGGCGCCTACCCCAACCTGGAAGCCTTTAATGGAAAACCTGATTGCCCAGGTGAACAGTGGTGAAATCCCTATATCACGACTTGATGACGCTGTTAGCCGGGTACTGCGGGTGAAATTACGGGTCGGTCTGTTCGACCTGCCTTCACCGGCTAATCGCAGTCTGTCTGGTGACTTGTCGGTTATCGGTGCCGATGCACACCGCGAAATTGCCCGTGAAGCCGTGCGTAAATCGCTGGTTATGCTTAAAAATAATCAACAATTGTTACCGCTTGCGCCAAATAGCCGGGTACTGGTCGCCGGTGATGGCGCGCACAATATCGGCAAACAATCCGGTGGCTGGACCATTACCTGGCAGGGCACCGGTAATGAAAATAATGACTTCCCGGGGGCCACCTCTATTTACACCGGCATTAAACACACCGTTGAAGCCGTCGGTGGTGAGGCCCAGTTAAGCGTAGATGGCAGCTTTACGGAAAAGCCGGATGTGGCGATTGTAGTATTTGGTGAAACCCCCTATGCCGAAGGGAACGGTGATATCGCTAATGTGGAATATCAGCGTGGCGACAAGCAGGACCTGGCGTTGCTAAAATCCCTTAAAGCAAAGGGTATTCCGGTGGTCTCGGTTTTCATTACTGGTCGCCCGCTGTGGGTAACGCCTGAATTAAACGCCTCCGATGCCTTTGTGGTTGCCTGGCTACCTGGCTCAGAGGGCGGCGGTGTAGCCGACGTGCTGTTTAGCAAACCGGACGGCTCGGTTAACTACCCAATGCACGGTAAACTGTCCTTCTCATGGCCTGCCGACCCATTCCAGAACCCGGTTAATAAAGGTGATGGCAAACAAGCGCTCTTTGCCTACGACTACGGCCTGAGCTACGATGACAACGCAGATCTGCCACAGCTCGACGAGTCTGTGAATAACGCAGCCAACGCCACCGGCGATGCGGTAATCTTTCAGCAGAGTGTACAACAGCCCTGGTCACTGATCGCCACAAGCGCCGGTGAGCAAGGCGCAATGAACAGTAATGTACTGACTGTTAATACCCTTAGCATCCGTACTGCCGACCGCCACGTGCAGGAAGATACGCTGCAGGTTGAATTCGGCAGCAGCGAAGACAGCATTCGCTTCTTCTCGCCTTTCCCGGAAGATTTGCTCGATTACGCTGTACCAACAGGTGCACTGGCCTTTGATATTCAGCGTTCAGCAACAGTCGGGATAACCGTTTCCATGTCCTGTGGTGATGGCTGCGAAGCCGAACTGACCCTTGACGACTTCACCACTGCTGACAACAACTGGCAGAGCGTAACGATCCCACTGAGTTGCTTTGTTGATAAGGGTGTGGATCTGCGTGAGATATACGTGCCTATGGCACTCTCTGCCGAGGATGCCACCGAGTTTAAACTGTCAGATATCCGTTTTACCCGGGTAGAGACGCCTGTCGCCTGCCCTGGCACCTGAGTGTGTGTGCCCTGTGGCCGGGACCATTTCATTGGCCCGGTCACCCTCCCAGGGCCTTACACTACTTAGCATTATCTCTGCAATGCTCTCCGGGCAATTCAAATTCTATCGTTGTATGGTCCAGGTTAAAGGGTTCAAGCGCTTTGGCGACCCGGGCTTTTAATTCAATCAGGGCAGTCACCTCTATGCGCTTATCCAGCTCAAGATGTGCGGTAAGTACGTGACTGGCGCCATCCAGTGACCAGAAATGAACATGATGCAAAGCACCTACGTGCTCGATGTCCTTTAGTGAAGCTAAAATCGCGGCGCGCTTATCACTATCGGGGTTAACCTGAAGAAATAGTTTTACTGTATGAATAACGTGCTTCACCACGTTAAACAAAATAAACAAGGTAAACACTACCGACAACAGTGGATCCAGTATCGGCCAGTCAACAAACTGCAGCACGATAGCGACTATCAACACCGCCACCCAACCGAGTAAATCTTCCAGTAAATGCCAGTTGAGAACCTTCTCGTTTAAGGTGTCCCCACCATGCAGCTTATAAGCTGCGAAGCCATTTGCCGCAATGCCTAAAATGGCCAGTACAATCATGCCCTCGGTCACTGGCATTTCAGGTGACCACAAACGGGGAATGGCTTCGGTCAGCACCCATACCGACCCCACAACCAGGATCAATCCATTAATCAAAGCGCCCAGTAAGCTAAGGCGCTTAAATCCATAAGAATACTGTTCGGTAGCGTCGCGCTTACCCACTTTACTGAGATACCAGGCAAGGCCTATCGACAGGGAATCGCCCAAATCATGTACCGCATCGGCCATGATCGCTACACTATTAGTAAGCCAGCCGCCGATAAACTCGATAATGGTAAAAATAAAATTAAGCCAGAACGCCCAGCTGATTCTGTCTTCAGCGATATCATGGTGGTGATGACCATGATGATGCTCGTGACCATGGTCATGAGCGTGAGAATGATGGTGGTGACCCTGCTCCTGGCCATGTTTGCTCATAGTGGAAACTCTGCAACGGTTTGAAATCTAATGAGCTATCAGCATAGCCATTACCCTGCTATCTGATCAATGGGTTTATCGGCTCATAACGAAACGTCGTCGTTCGGATATCGGAATGCGGGCAGTCTGCGCGTAGCCCGTCGGCTCCTAAAAGTAACCAATCCTCTCTGTGTGCCCGCCCTACAGAGTGCCCTTTGGATAGGTCTAAACACAAAGATTCACGACTGGCGGGTAGCAGCAAACGCCCTGCAGGGTTCATCTTTAGCCACTGCCACGCAGCATATATCTCGGCGTCAGGCGGCGTATGATAACCAAAATGCACAACTGGCCGACGAGCAAATAGCATAAACTGCTCCCCGGTATCGAGCAGGGCAATTTCGCTATTGGCAGGCACACTGCTGTCTATTGCCTGCCATACTCCGGCTGGTGTGCGAATTGGGTTAAGTAAGCTGGCAAATCCCACACTGTAACTGCACCATACTACCAGCATAGTGACGCCCCAGGCCTGCCAGCCTGCTCTGCGGCGCACCACAAACAATGCTACCAATACCGCCAGCCCGGTGGTCAGAAACAGAACGCTGCCATCCACTTCATAGCGTTGATTAAGTTTAGCAACAGGCCCGGTATCAACTAAACCCAATCCGCCTGAAATGAAAAAGCTGCTGCCAATCAGCAGAGGCAATCCCCATAGCGTACGGGACAACCACTTTTTGTCAGCGATGTGCGGCATAAAAGGTGCCATGGCCAACGCCAGCATCGGTAGCGCCGGCAGGATATAGACCCCGCGCTTGCCCGGACTCATGCTAAAAAACACCAGCACCAGCAACACAAACCCCAGCGGCATCACAATACGTGCATCATTCTTTTTCCAGGCGCTGCGCCAGTGTGGCCATTGCCAGGGTAATAACACCACCAGCGGTAGCCACGCCCAGGGCACTACGTTTACCACAAAGTACCAGAATGGCTTGATGTGGTGCCAGGAGTTGGCGTATCGGGTGACTGTCTGCTTCATCAGGATATTGTCGCGATAAGCGTTATAGGCCGGATCTAACCTGCCATCCACAGCCAGCAGCATTGGCAGTAGCCACAGCAACAAGGTTACCAGCATGGTCAGTACACCTGTTGCCCACCAACCCCAATGATATCGCTTCGGTAAAGTTTGCAGTGAGGTCTGGCGCCACAACACAAGAGCATAGGGCAGCAACATTAACAGGGGTAAAAAACCAACCCCTTTGGTCATAATACCCAAACCCATGGCCACACATCCTGCCAGCCACCAGGTAATATGCCCTGCCTGGCACAGCGTCGCACGCAGTAAGCCATAGCAGCCCAGCGTCACCCACATGCACACACTGGCGTCGATTTGCGCGCTTTTTGCCTGTAGAACAAACTGCACACTGGCCAGCAGTATTCCGGCCGCCCACCAGGCTTCCCGGCTTCCCCACAAGCGGCGGCATATATCAAAAACCGCTAGCACGGTGACTGTGCCAGCGATGGCCGATGGTAATAAAAAGGCGATATACAGCGAGCCGGTAATAGCGTAAAAAATCGCGATAGACCACATAAATAATGGTGGTTTATCCGGATACAGTTCGTTTCCTCGCATCGGGAACAACCACTGTCCTGTTTCCACCATGTCTTTAGCAATTAGCGCAAAACGGGGTTCATCGGCGGGCCAGGGAGCCCGCAGCCCAATTCCCAGGGCGAGCAGTAAAAAGGTCAGTAAACCAAGCCAGATTAAATCTGACCGCTGATAGCGACTGAAAGAAGGCAGTAAATTCATGGTCAATTAGGGCGTTTAAACAGTGCTGACTGGTTGTTGCTGGTACCAGCGATAAAGGTGCGCTCCGAGCAACACCGAACACACCAGTAAGCTCAGGCTGACGCTGATTTGCCACGAAGACATCTGTTCCATACCCTGCCCCATAAGGGCAAACGTCAGCATCTGCGGCACGTAACCCAACGCTGATGCGCTCACAAAAGCCCGGCCCTTAATAGTACTGGCACCCGCCACAATGTTAGTAAGCGCATTACTGCCAATGGGCAGTAACCTTATCGCCAGGGTCGCGGTATAGGGTTTTCCTGCCAGCAGCGGATGGAGTTTTGCGATCACGCCAGGAAAGCGGCGCTTCACCCAGGCCTGTAAAAAGTAACGGGAAATCATAAAAGTGGTTGCGCAGGCAATAGCGGCCATCGCGGTGGAAAGTAGCGTGCCTGCTGTCACGCCCAGCAGGCCTCCGCCAATAAAAGCCACTATCTGACGGGGGAACCCTACCAGCATCAGCAACACGCCGCTCACTACCAGCAGTGGCCAGCCAAGAACGCCCTGAGCGGTAAGCCACTGCTCTACGGCCTGCGGATCGGCATATTCACCGAGGCTCGCCATTTTTACCAATCCGGCAATAACCAGACAGGCGACCAGCGGTTTTAACAGCGCTCGTATACTCGCTTGCAAACGATTCATAGTACTGGCTTTAGGCATTAATCGGTAACTTCCTGAGGATGAGGGCATTTCGCCCGCCTAAGTAACCATATAACACCGAATAAATCCACAATCCCCACGCCAAGCCGACTCAACATGGTGTAATTGGAGGTTCCGCAGTGGCGATCGCGGTGATTGACTTCCACCACAAAAACGCGTCCTTCAAGGCGCTTTACCAGCGCCGGCAGGAAACGATGCATATGATCGAAGTAAGGCAAAGATAAAAACGTGCTGCGCGGAATTAACTTTAAGCCGCAGCCGGTATCGGGCGTTTCATCGTGTAACAGGCGCTGGCGTACCCGATTGGCAATACGCGATTGCAGTCGCTTCCAGGCAGTATCCTTACGATTCTTGCGATAACCGGCAACACAAAAATCTGTTCCTATCGGCTGGCGTTCGGCGACCTCAATAAAACGCGGGATATCCGCCGGATCGTTCTGACCATCAGCGTCCAGAGTAATAATCCAATCATAGCGGGCGTAACGCACCCCGGTCATGATTGCGGTAGACTGCCCCATGGATTTTTCATGCTGTACTGCTCGCACGCAAACCGGCAATTCGTTGGCTAGTTCCCGTATTTCACTGAGCGTACCATCGGTGCTGCCGTCATCCACATAGATGATTTCAAACGCCACGCCCGTCGGCGTATGCTGAGCTAACTCAGTCACCAACGGCCGGATATTGCCCTGTTCATTTTTTGCCGGAATCACAAAAGAAACGTTCACAACTCACCACATGTTATTGTTTTCACAATAAGCTACCTGAGTTTTCTTAAGACAAGCTTAAGCTTAGAAATAAGTAGTGGCGGTGATCAGGCCACAGCGGCTGACTAAATAATTCCGCTATCAATTACCGGTGTAACCCAGTAGCGAATACGATGCTGTAACGATAATGCCGCCAGGGCGGCCGTTAAACTATCCAGATCTTTATGCTGCAGGCGAATATCAATACGGCACACCGAGCGATGCCCGGCGACCTGCTCACTCACCGTATAATTAGCGTGCTCCTTGCTGTAGCCCTCAATACCATGCATGGAGAACCCACCAACAAACGGCTGGCACAATAAGCAATCCACCACGTTATCAACGGTCTCAGGATCCACAAAGCAGCTAAAAATGCATTGTTCAGTCATGATGTTTGCGCTCCAGAGTGAAATACAGAATCGGCAGAATGATAAGTGTCACCAGGGTAGAAGAAAGCAGGCCGCCAATCACCACAATGGCCAGAGGCTTTTGGATTTCAGAGCCCGGACCGGTCGCAAAAGCCAGCGGCATTAAACCGAAAATAGCCGTGGTTGCGGTCATCAGGATAGGTCGCAGGCGGTCTTTTGCGCCCTGGATTATGTGCTCTTTAAAATCACCCGCCAGCTTCGCCAACTGCTGAAAATGCGACAGCATCACCACCCCATTGAGTACCGCCACGCCAAGCAGCGCAATAAACCCTACGGAAGCGGGTACCGACAGGTATTCACCGGTAATCCACAGCGCGAACACCCCACCGACCAGCGCAAACGGGATATTGGCCAGGATCAGCAGCGCCAGTTTCAGCTCTTTTAGCTGGGTAAACAGAATAATCAGGATAACGCCCAGCACCAGCGGAATAATGGTCAGCAGGTTATTGGTTGCACGGATCTGATTTTCAAACTCGCCGCCATAGCTTACCGTGTAGCCAGTGGGAAGAGATACACTGTTATTCACTTCGGCTGCTACTTCTTCAACAAAAGACGCCAGGTCACGATTCTCCACATTGGCACTCACCATCACATACCGTAAGGCATCTTCCCGCTCAATCACCGCAGGGCCTTCTACCCGCTCAAGCTCTGCCACCTGGGATAACGCCAGTAACGTGCCATCGGGTAGCTGGATTGGCAGGTTGGCCAGTTCAATATCGCTGCCAATTGCCGCGATTCCCTCACGTTGGTTAGAAAACATCAGCGGCGTAACGATGCGGCCGTTGATGATGTCGGTAACCTGAACGCCGTTGACCTGCATTTGTAAATAGTCAGACAGCTCGGTGAGCGACATATCAAACCTCAGCGCGATGTCCATTTTCGGCTTAATGCGCAAATAGTCGCCGCCTTCCATCAGCGTTTTGTTAACGTCTACCGCGCCCTGCACGCTTTCCGTTACTTTCGAGACCTCACTGGCCACATCGGTGAGGCGGGCAATGTCATCACCAAAAATTTTGATGCTGACCATGCCGGTACTGCCAGTAAGCATTTCGGATACGCGCATTTGAATCGGCTGGGTGAAGCCGTAGTTAATTCCGGGGAAGCCCTTTAATACCTCACGAATAGCGTTGGCCAGTTCGGCCTTGGTGTCGAAGCGCCACTCATCGGTGGGGGCAAGCTGCATAAAGACATCGGTTTCATTCAGGCTCATGGGGTCAAGCCCTAGTTCGTCCGAGCCAGTACGCGCCACAATTTGTTTAATCTCGGGGATCTCGGCGAGTAATGCCTCTTCAATTTGCTTATCCAGCGCTAAGGATGCTGTTAGCGAAAGCGTCGGAGATTTTTCCAGTTGTACAATCAGGTCACCCTCATCCAGAGTTGGCATAAAAGTTTTGCCTAACTGTGTAAAGGCCAGCACGGTGAGCGCAAGGGTTATCGCCATCGCAATAAACAGGGTTTTCGGTACCGCAATGGCTTTTCGCAAAGCGCTTTCAAAGCCGTTTTGTAATGCTTGTAAATAACCCGGAAGTTGCTGTGGCGCTTTGCTTACAAAGAACGACGCCAGCACCGGAATAATGGTAAAAGCACTTACCAGCGCTACCGCCATAGCAAACATGATAGTCATAGCCACCGGGCTGAACAATTTGCCTTCAAGTCCGGTGAGGGTTAGCAGTGGCGTAAAGACCACCAGCACAATCAGCGTACCAGCGATAACCGGCGTGGCAACCGCCTTAGCAGAACGGTAAATCACATGCAGCCTTGGCAAAGGCACCCCACGAGAGAGCTGCGAAACGATATTTTCCACAACGACCACCGAGGCATCAACCAGCATGCCAATGGCAATCACCAACCCGCCCAGGCTCATGAGGTTAGCGGTAAGGTTGGTCACGCTCATCAGATAAAAGGTGATGAGTACTGCCACCGGGATAACACAGGCCACCACAAACGACGCGCCAATCTGACCAAGAAACACCGCCAGCAGCACTACAACAATCACAATTGCCTGGCCAAGCGCACTGGTGATGGTTCCCACCGCGGTATCGATCAGGTTTTTGCGGTTATAAAACACATTTACCTCGGTCCCTGCAGGTAAGCCGGGCTTAATGAGCGCAAGCTTTGCCTGTACCGCTTCCACCACCTCAGCGGTATTGCTGTTTTTGAGCGCGACAATTAACGCTTCGGTGGTTTCCTTACCGTCTTTAGTCACCCCACCATAGCGGGCCAGACTGCCTACTGACAACCGGCCTATGTCGTCGAGTCTTATAGCGCTGCCCTCTTTAATCGCAACCACCCGTTCTGCCACGTCTTCCAACTGAGTAAAACGCCCTTCGCTGCGTACAATTAGTGTGTCATTGCCCACCTCTATGCGGCCAATGCTTCCGTTGATATTAGATCGGGTAAGCGCGTCGGCCACGTCAGGCAGGGTGAGTCCCAAAGCACTCATCCGCTGCACATCCGGAGTGAACTGCACGGTTTTGGTATAGCCACCCAATACATTCACCTCTGCTACACCGGCAACGGTTCGCAGCGCAGGTCTGATTTGCCAGTCCAGTAAATGCTTACGCTCCATGAGCGACAGGTTAGGGTTTTCCAGGGTCAGCATAAACATTTCGCTAAGCGGCGTACTCATTGGCGCAATACCGCCGTCTACTGTAGGCGGTAATTCGCTCCACAGATTATTCAGACGTTCTGCAACCTGCTGGCGGGCCCAGTAAATGTCGGTACCTTCCACAAAATCCAGGGTAATAGAGGTAATGGCATATTTGGTGGTTGAACGCAGTACCGCTTTATCTGGGATCCCCAGCAATTCGGTTTCCAGTGGCTGGGTAATTTGCGCCTCAATTTCTTCGGCGGTCATGCCCGGCGCTTTAATAATCACGTTAACCTGAGTAGGGGAGATATCCGGAAATGCATCTACTGGTAGTTTCAACCACGCACTTACCCCGGCTGTCAGGGCTACAGCGAACATCGCCAGCACGAAAATGCGCTGACTTAGAGAAAATTGGATCCAGCGGGCAATCATTTATTCGCCTCCCAGACCCAGCAAAATGCCTTGCACCGCACTCACTGACGAAGTGAGTACCTCGGTATTCTTAAGCTGTTCACTATCAGCAATCAGCAGCTGACCATCATGACGGCCCAACACGGTGACCACCACCGGCACTAACTCAGCGCCCTCTTTAGCCAGGGCATAATACTCACCGCCAAAGAAGTAAACGCTTGAGGCAGGCACAGCAAGGCCCGCCTGTTCAATAACTGGCGTTACCATAACCGCATCAGCAAAGCCCAGCGCACAGTGGGCGTTGCCGGTAAGCGGGTCGCTCCACAACCGACTGACCAGCCCACTGCTTAAGCGCTCGCGATAAGCAACCTCCAAACGGCAAGCCCCCACTGTTAATGCCGAGGCCTTATCGGCAAGCTGTGATGGCAGCTGCACTCTTAAGCGCAGAGCATTTCGTTCAATCACTTCACCATACACAAACGCTTCAGTATCCAGTTGCTCACCGGCTGGAATAAACACGCCGGCCACAGGCGAAGTCAATAACGCTGAATCGTCATCACTTGCCCGTTGTAGCAACTCTTCTGCATGCTCAAGATGGCCCAGTTCAAGCTTGCTGGCAAAGTAGTGATCGGTAATCGCCTGCCAGGATTGTTGGTTGATGGACTTGCTGTTAAATAACGGTAAGTTTTGCTGATAACGCTGTTCTGCCTGGCGGTAAATCTCCTTTTGGGCTCTTAGCATTTCATAGAAATGATGAACCTCACTGCCGGTCAGTTTAACCAGCGGGGTATTGGCCGCCACAGAGGCTTGTGGCGCTACCAGGTATTGCTGCTGTAATACCCGAAACGGCAGTACCAGTTGATAGCCATTGCCCGGCAGATAGCTTACTGCACCGCTTACCGCAGGGGTTGGCACAGCAGGTACAATCTGCGGCGCTGCAAAATTCAGTGACAGACGACCCAACGATTCAAGGGGGATCCGCTGATTTTGTGCTACAGCAGTAGAGACTGTCAGCACTAACAAAAGAAAAGAGAAAAACGATTTCATAGCACTTGCCCTGCCAATTGATTAATTTGTGCAACCCGTTGTTGCTGAGAAAGTTTGAGCTGATCCAGTTGATAGGTGCGGTCGCGCTGCTCCAGCAACGATTGCAGCCAGTTGCTTTGCTCCAGCTCGCTGCTCTGCTTTAGCTGCGCCAGTTGCTCAACAATTTGTTCGCCGATGGCAACTTGCTGCTCGCCAATAGCAATTTGTTCTTCCAGCGATGTCAGGCTGGCCATATTGGTGCTGACTTGCTGTTGCAACGTAATTCGCAGGTTCATCAGAGTTTGTGAAAGTGCCAGGTCGGTTTGCTGCCAGGCCTGCAGTTCCTGCGGATTGGCAGGCATCTCCAGGGCCAGCGGGATCCCTACCGCGATACCTACCTGATTTTCGTCGCCCATCACGCTCTGTAAGCGCCGCGCTACCAGCGCAACATCCCAGTTGCTCTGACTTTGCCGGCCATACTGATAAGCGGCTGCGGCATATTGCTTTTGCAAGCTCAGCAGTTTCAATTCTGGGTGGCTATTCAGTGCGCTGTCGAGACTAGCGGGTACCGATTCTGCCATGTTGTCAGGGAGTGTCTGCGCGCCGGTCAGCTCGGTGTAAGCTCGCATTGCACCTGCCAATTCTGCTTTGGCGCCAACCAGTGCCTGCTGCACATCAAGTTGCTGCTGTTGCCACTGTAAATAGGCTAAGCGTGATAATTCACCGGCGTTAAACCGCTCGGTTAACTGAGTGCCCAGTCGGGACAGCCATACCTGTTTATCACTCAAGGCATTAACCTGCTGACGCGCCATGGCCGCATCCCAGGCGCGCTGTCTTACCAGCCCGGAAATCAGCAAAGCCTGCTGGCGCTGCTGGGCAACCATGATGGCCTGATTGGTCTGCTCTATCTGATCAAATAAATCCAGATTATCCGGGCGCTGGATTTGCACTCCGAGTCGCACTTCAATCTCATCGGTGCCGGTAGCCAGATTAGACTGTAACGCGGAGACTTCCAGCGTCGGCGCGCCGATGAGCCAGCGACTCAGCGACGAACTCTGATGAGCCATCCAGTCAGAGGAATAGTTCTGCCCGACGCGCTGTTGAGCCTGCGCGCGTAGCGCCGCTAAATCAGCGATTTCTGAAGCCTGAAGATGAGCAGAGAAACAGCCACTCAGTATCAGAATAATACTTGTGGTTAAGAACACGAAAACACGTTGAAAATACATAGCAATTATCCCTGTAAGAGGGAGTCAACATGCCAGAATATGCCCCTCCCGCCTATCGGACATCTGGCCCATAAGAGCATAAAACATTGATTTTATTGACTTATTCAGTGCAGATTCTGCGCCTGACTATAGCCATTCTGATAGGTCACAAGCACGCCATCAAGGTCAACACCCACCTGATCGCCGGCTTGCTTAAGTTCATGCTGACTAAGCCCCTGCTCCCAACGAGCGAGGGCCCACAAATGCAAGACCCGGGTTCCGGTTCGGCAGATAGCATGGACCCGGCCTTTAGCGCCCAGTAGAATTCGACCGAATTTAGCGACATCCTGTGCACTGTAGTGACCACTTACTACCGGAACAAAGTAATATTCAAGGCCAGCCTTCCGAGCCCATACGCGTAACATGGCATCCGGTACCTGATTTGGCTCTTCAAAGTCCGGGCGACCATTTATCAGCGTGGTAACGCCTGCCTCGGCGAGGGTATGAAAGTCGGCCTTAGTCAACGGACCCGAAACGCTAAAATGATGATTTATTGTCCGAATATTCATACCGATACCTCCACAAAGTACAGCGTGTATAGCGACGAGAGAAAGATAAAACTGCCCATTACAATTAACATCACGCCAAAGCCTTTTTTCAGCTGTTGCTGAGGTAACCGCCCACCAAGTCTTGCCCCAAGCAGGGAACCGGCTGCGCCGATAATTATCATTAGCGCGATAAGCTGAAAATCGAAGGGCAGCTCTCCAAGCTGGCTGAATAAATACACGTACTTGCCAAAGCCCACTATCGACTGCATTACAATGATTGCCAGGCTGGTGCCCACGGCCTGGCGCATGGATACGCCACCAAGGGCCAGCAGTGCCGGGACAATTAAAAAGCCGCCGCCAACTCCCACTAACCCTGCAATCACGCCCACCACCACAGCCGCAGGGATGAGCTTTGCCAGAGACACCTCATTACTGGCAGCAACGTTTACGGGCTTAAGCATAAAGCGGCTGGCAAGCAACATAATGACGGCAAATAACACTAGCTGCGCCAGACCACTGAAGTACTGGGAAAGTTGTGCCCCAAGATAAGTACCAACCATACTCGGCAAGCCAAAACTGACCACCTTCTGCCACGCCACCAGACCAGCCCGTTGTTGACGCCATACCCCTGCCAAGGCAATCCCCCCCACAATTAACAGGGATTCCGCAATCGCCACTTTAGGCGGGCGTTCAACCACATAAGTCAACAGCGGCACGGTGAGAATCGAACCACCAGAGCCGAGCAGGCCCAGACTCACACCAATCACAATAGCGCCGATAAGGGTGAGCAACATGACTACGACTTAACCGTCAGGGGGATTTTCAGGTAACACTTGCCATTGTCTTCCGCTGGCGGCATCTGCCCGGCTCTGACATTCACCTGAATCGCAGGCAACAGTAGTTTAGGCACCGCCAGCGTAGCATCACGGGCTTCTCGCATGGCTACAAAATCGGCCTGGCTGACACCGTCCTTAACATGAATATTGTTGCGACGTTGCTCAATCACCGAGGTTTCCCAGGCGAAGTGGTCTCGCGTGGGGCTTTTATAGTCATGCCCCACGAACATCCGGGTAGCCTCAGGTAAGGCGAGAATTTTACGGATGGACTGATACAAGGTATGTGCACTGCCGTTAGGAAAGTCCGCCCGGGCTGTACCGTAATCAGGCATAAACAAGGTGTCGCCGACGAACACCGCATCTTCTATGTAGTAAGACACACAGGCCGGGGTGTGACCGGGCGTATGCAACACTTCAATATCCAAGTGTCCCAGCGTAATCATTTCGCCGTCGACAAACAGCTGATCAAACTGACTGCCGTCGGTGGGAAACGTGCTTTCCAGGTTATAAATCGCTTTAAACGTCGATTGTACCCGCCGAATATGGTCGCCTACCCCAATCAGTCCGCCGAGCTTTTCCTTGATGTAAGGGGCGGCAGTGAGGTGGTCGGCATGGGCGTGGGTTTCCAGGATCCATTCGAGTGTTAAGCCATTTTTGTCAACGTAATTGACAACTTTGTCAGCAAACTCATGGGAGATCTGCCCGGCTGCGGCGTCGTAATCGAGTACCGGGTCGATAATTGCGCAGCTGTTGGTCGCACGGTCAGTTACCACGTAGGTCACGGTAAACGTGGGCTCATGGAAAAATGACGTGATCTGAATTTTGCTCATTTGCCGGCTCTCTGTATCAAAATTAATTAGGTCTTTAGTTTGATACAGCAAAAGCTTTGCCAGCTGGTCCGGGCGCTACCCATCACCACTTACATCCACGCCACAGAAAATCCTAATCAATTGATAAATATAGATTTATATTATTTATGATTTTTTAATTTTAATGGCATAATTCGCCAGATACGTTGTTGAGCAGGTACCCTCTGCCGGCTTTAACAATGACGTTTTCCAACCCTTATGCGTTAGCTCGCAAACCCAGCTAATCACTGGTTGTTTTGCACATTGTGTGGAGCAGTTTTTGTATGTTGTCTTGTGTGGATTGTGGTGCCTGTTGCGCCAC
>CATMRP010000070.1 GCA_950073835.1 uncultured Alteromonadaceae bacterium | reverse complement strand
CCGTTAAGACACAAAATTAAAGTGACATGTGCAAACCCTCACCGCGCAACCTCACGGCTGGACGGGGACCTTGTTGTAACGTCGCATTATCCCTGGTGGGCAAACACTCACGCGAATAAACAAGCGCCTTTATCTTAAGCGCAAACCCATACGACCGTGAATTGACACGTATAATCGTACAGATGCATTCATGTTCACACTGCTTTAAGGATGTCGGGAGCGACTAGCCCTTATTACTCATTTCATTTTTTCAAGCGGCATCATTTTTGCCACTCAATTGTCATTTAATTCTGTTAGCTAAACGGCAAACTTATTTTATGTTCGCAAGCATGGCCTCGCTTTTTACGGCAGTGTAGTCGTTGCCTCTCTCGCGGGGTCGGTATGAATGTGTTATTTCATCGAACACTTATCATTGCTGATGTCACCGACGCTCAAACCATGCTTTTATCGTTTACAAGTTAAAACAACACACTCAGATGCGTGCTGATTTTCGGTCTTGTTGTTGTTTTTATAACGCTGTGTTTCACATTGTTAAAGTGCGGCAACGAAATGCCTGTTCCACACCTTTCTTTTTACGTGAATTTAATCGTGTTAAAAACATCGATAATTATCGCACTAAAAGTCAAATTTTAGCAAGGAAAGCGAATGAATAAATCCCATAAATTGAGATGTTAAATACAGAAAACATGCGCTTTGGATAAAAAGTATGCGCAAAGGTGGGTTTTCTAAGTCCTAGCTAAGCGCTGATATAATAATTATTTAGTAAAACGTAACTTTCAGTATGTTGGGCACTTTGCAATAGGGTATAATGCTTCTATGAAAGAAGAAGCTCCCCAAAAAGTACGTTTTGTAACGGTTGAAGCCGACTTGGCTGGTCAACGTATCGATAATTTTTTGCGCACCCAGCTAAAAGGTGTGCCGAAAAGCATGATTTATCGCATTTTACGCAAAGGTGAAGTGCGGGTGAACAAAGGTCGTGTTAAGCCTGAATATAAGTTACAAGCCGACGATTTAATCAGAATTCCACCGGTTCGCGTGTCGGAAGGTGCGCCTGCGCCATCGCCAAAGCTCGATAAAATTGCATCATTAGAGTCGCATATCCTTTTCGAGGACGACCGTATACTTGTTATCAACAAGCCATCTGGAATGGCTGTTCACGGTGGAAGCGGCTTAAGCTTTGGTTTAATCGAAGGCTTAAGAGCCTTGCGTCCCGATGCCAAATTTATGGAATTGGTACACCGATTAGACCGTGACACGTCGGGCTGCATTTTAATTGCTAAAAAACGTTCTGCCCTTCGCCACATGCATGAGCAGCTTCGCACTGGCAAAATGGACAAGCGATATAATGCGCTAGTTGCAGGTGAGTGGCCTAAAACCCGATTTAAAGTTAAAGCGCCACTTCGTAAAAATGTGCTGCAATCGGGTGAGCGCATGGTAAGTGTAAGCGACGATGGCAAACCGTCAGAAACTCGCTATCGCATATTAGAGGAATACGCAGGTGCAACCTTGGTTGAAGCGTCGCCTATTACGGGGAGAACCCACCAAATTCGCGTTCACTGTTTGCATGCGGGTCATCCTATTGCTTGTGACCCAAAATACGGTGATGCGGATTTCGACGCGGCAATGCGCCAAAAAGGACTGAACAGACTGTTCCTTCACGCTCGCAGTATTTCACTGCTGCACCCAGCGACTGAAGAGCGCGTAACATTTACCGCGCCATTAGACGACACTCTCTCAAATACACTTAAAGCGCTGTAAGTTATGCATTCAAAAAAACAGGCTGTGGAAACACAGCCTTTCATTTCGTTAGATAAAACACTGCCTAGGTACAAACTTGTTATCTTCGATTGGGATGGCACGCTCATGGATTCGGCGGCCAAAATTGTTAGCTGCATGCAACATGCGGCGCAACAATGTGATATGCCTGTTCCTACCTACGACGAAGTAGGCCACATTATTGGCATAAGTTTAAAGCCTGCCATTAAACAGCTTTTTAATATCAAAGACGATGAGTTAGCCGAACGTTTAGTCGCCGCCTATAAAGACGCATTTGTCACTTGGGATACAACGCCGTGTCCTTTGTTCGATGGCGTTGAACAGTTACTTAGCAATTTGAAAGAAGCGGGATGCACATTGGCCGTTGCGACAGGTAAAGCGCGCCGCGGTCTTGATCGAGCGTGGGCACAAACAGGGACGGGACCTTTCTTTAGTGCGTCACGTACCGCCGATGAGGCAGAATCAAAGCCTTCGCCCGACATGCTCCTACAGTTACTTGATGAACTGGGCTATGAAATAAAAGATGCCGTGATGATTGGCGACACAACTTACGACATGCAAATGGCGAAAACGATTGGTATGGATAGAATAGGGGTGTCATACGGCGTTCATGCGCAGGTTCATTTAGAAGCGCTGTCACCTGTGGCACTTGTACACTCCATAAGTGAATTAGAGACAGCGCTATTCAAATAGCGCTGGTCTGTAGCACTGCTTTCAGCTGCTCTTACAGAATTAGTGACTTATTGTGCAGCCATTGCTAATAAATCCACATCGAAGTGTGCGCCCAGTAATTCATTTAGCAGCATTATTGGAAGACCGATTAAACTGTTAGGGTCACGGCTTTGTATTTTATCAAACAGTAGTACACCCAAACCTTCGCTTTTAAAACTGCCAGCACAATCAAGTGGTTGCTCTTTATCTACATAGGCGCGAATGGCAGCTTCACTGTTATGGCGAAAGAAAACGCGTGTCTCATCTACCTGTGTTATCGTTTTATTAGCGCTAGGTTGGTGAAGGCAAAGTGCAGTATAAAATGACACTTGCTTACCTTGACATGCCATTAGCTGGTTTACTGCATTTTCAAACGTGCCAGGCTTGCCAAGTAGCTGCGGCCCCGCATCGGTTTGGACCAAAGCTACTTGATCACTACCTATAATAATGGTGTCGTTATTTACCTTTTCTAATTCAGCGGCAACCTTGTGCGCCTTTTGTTCGGCTAAACGTAAACTCAATGCTGTAGGGCTTTCGTTCGCAAAGGGCGTTTCGTCAATATCTGGTGCGTGGGTGTCTACCTGAATACCAATGTTGGCGAGCAACATTTTTCGGTATTGCGATGATGAGGCGAGAACAAGGGAGGCCACAATTACTCCTTTTATAAAATCAATATGTTGCGTACGTTCAGTTAGTCGTACAATGTTACATTATCACTGCGTACGATATACATCACAGCGTACGATATACAGTGTTTTATTACAGGATAAAACGCAATTTTGCTTTGACAGGAAGGGGTTGACCCTATATCATGCGCGCCCTATGCAGAAAGTGAAACTCCCTCATTCGGTTGAACCGACTAAAAGTGCCATGAAACGTTCCGATTACCGGGGCGTGATTGCGTCTAAAGATATGGAACGATTGAGTGAAGCAGTTGTCCGATGCAATGACTATGTGGACGCAGAAGTACAGTTCGAAAAAGACGCGCAGGGTCTTACTGTCTTTCACGGCCATCTAGCCACGCAGGTAACACTTATCTGTCAAAGGTGTAATGGTGAACTCGATTATCCCGTGGAAGCGGAATTCTGTTTTACTCCAGTGCAGGGAGAAGAACAGGAAAGCGATGACATCATTCCCGAGGCTTACGAACCGGTAGAGGTCAACGACCACGGAGAAGTTAATCTGCTTCAAATTTTTGAAGACGAGCTACTGTTATCTTTGCCAATTGTGCCCCTTCATGCAGAGTCGGAGTGTACAGTGAAGCAAGACGATATGTCGTTTGGAAAGATTGAACCGGAACAAGAGCGACAAAACCCTTTCGCGGTTTTGAAAGAACTTAAGCGAGACCAGGAGTAAGTTATGGCAGTACAACAAAATCGTAAAACGCGTAGTAAGCGCGGCATGCGTCGTTCACACGATGCGTTGACAGGCGAGACTTTGTCTGTCGATGCAACGTCGGGTGAAACACACCGCCGTCACCACGTGACCGCTGATGGTTACTACAAAGGCAAAAAAGTCATCGGTAACTAAGTTACTGGTGCCGACATTTTGTCTAAACTAACCATTGCGTTAGATATCATGGGGGGCGATCATGGTCCCCCTGTTATTCTTTCCGCCGTTCAAAAAGCTATTCAGTCCATTACCGATACACAGTTCATTTTGTGTGGTGATGAGAACATTATACGTCCCGCTCTGGAATCCCTCACAGAAGATCAACGCCAACGTGCAGTAGTGCATCATTGTGAGCAAATCGTTGCCATGGGCGAACCACCGACTTCGGCATTACGTAATAAAAAGCAATCTTCCATGTGGAAAGCGCTGCAACTGGTTGAATCCGGTGAAGCAGATGCCTGCGTAAGTGCGGGTAATACCGGTGCGCTGCTGACCATGGCGTTTTATTTACTTAAAACGTTACCGGGCATCGACCGCCCCGCGCTGGTTTCGGATATGCCCACCGCCAGTCATCATCGCGTTTTTTTGCTCGATTTAGGCGCGAATGTAAACTGCACCTCAGAAATCTTATTCCAGTACGGTGTTATGGCATCGGTGCTGGCCGAGCAAATCAGTGGCATCGAGTCACCAAGGGTGGCATTACTGAATGTGGGCGAGGAAGATATAAAGGGCAATGCCCAGGTGAAATACGCCGATCAGTTGTTCAAAAATGCCAAAGGGATTAACTACATAGGGTATGTTGAGGGCGATGATATTTTCACCGATTACGCCGATGTGGTGGTTACCGACGGGTTTACCGGGAATATCGCACTGAAATCCTGCGAGGGCCTGGCAAAACTCGTTATCAATGAAGTAAAACGGCAGTCCCAGGCAAACTTTTTCAGCCGCATGATGGCGCGAATCGCCTTACCCTTACTAAAAACAGTTTACAATCGTGTGAACCCCGACCAGTATAATGGTGCCAGTCTGTTAGGATTGCGCGGCATTGTCATCAAGAGTCACGGCAATGCCTCGGCAGAAGCGTTTTATTACGCCATATTGCAGGCCAAGCAAGAAGCTGAGATGAAAGTGCCTGAAAAAATAAAAAGTAAAATAGAAACCGTTTTATTGGAGCAACTTTGAGCAAATACTCTCGTATAATAGGTACGGGTAGCTATTATCCTAGCGACGTACGTACCAATGCCGATTTAGAGTTGATGGTGGACACCAGTGACGAATGGATCACGGACCGAACCGGCATTAAAGAACGCAGAATCATAGGTCCGGATGAGACCGCCGCAACCATGGGCGCAGAAGCCAGCAAGAAAGCCATCGAAGCGGCCGGTATTGATGTGACTTCTATCGACATGATTGTTTGTGCGACCACCTCAGGTCGTCATGCCTTACCCAGCACTGCCTGCGAAATTCAAAATATCCTCAACATCGATAATATCCCGGCTTTTGACGTAGCCGCGGCTTGCGCCGGTTATTGCTATGCGCTGAGCGTTGCCGACCAATACGTGAAAAGTGGTATGGCAAAACGGGTGTTAGTGGTAGGTAGCGATTGCCTTAGCCGGCATATTGATCCGGCCGATCGCACCATGGTTATCTTATTTGGTGATGCTGCTGGCGCTACCATTATTGAAGCCAGCGACGAGCCAGGCATTTTGTCTACGCATATTAATGCCGCCGGCTCTTACAGTGATCTGCTGAAGATTGGTAACCCGGATAAATCAAATCCGGAGTCCATTCACGAAAACTGGGGCTCAATGAAAGGTAATGAAGTCTTCAAGGTCGCAGTGACCAAGCTGTCTGAAATTGTTGAACAAACACTGTCTGCCAATAATATGCAGAAGAGTGATTTAGACTGGCTGGTACCACACCAGGCCAACTTCAGAATTATTAAAGCGACAGCCAAAAAGCTGGATATGTCGCTGGATCAGGTTGTGCTGACTCTGGAAAAATACGGTAATACGTCAGCGGCAACCGTGCCAACCGCGCTCGACGAAGCCATTCGTGATGGCCGAGTCAAGCGTGGTCAACATTTATTGCTGGAAGCATTCGGCGGTGGTTTTGCCTGGGCTTCTGCTTTAGTTAGGTATTAACAAATGCCATGGTGAGCCGGTTAACCCGGCTCACCTGAATTAGAACAATTATAAGGATGCTTTATGACTCGTATCGCCTGTGTGTTCCCTGGACAGGGCTCTCAAGCGGTTGGCATGCTCAAAGAGCTGGCCGACGTTCATCCGTCTATTCTCGACACCTTTGCGCAAGCCTCTGAAGCGCTGGGTTATGATTTGTGGGACGTGGTACAAAACGACCCGGACAATAAATTAAACGAAACCCAGGTAACGCAGCCGGCATTGCTTACGGCCAGCGTGGCTATTTATCGTTTGCTGGCAGAGCAGGGCATTGCACCGGAATACATGGCCGGTCACAGCCTGGGTGAATATTCGGCACTGGTATGCGCCGGTGCTTTGGATTTCGCTGAAGCCGTTAAGTTGGTTGAAGCGCGTGGCGAGTTTATGCAACAGGCAGTACCAGCTGGTGCGGGCGCCATGTACGCCATTATTGGCCTGGATGACGACAGCATAGCTGAAATTTGTCACAACACGGCTGTGGCCACCGGCGACGTGGTATCACCGGTTAACTATAATTCGCCGGGTCAGGTTGTCATTGCTGGTGAAAAGAACGCTGCAGAACAGGCCGCTAACGCCTGTAAAGAGGCCGGTGCCAAGCGCGCATTACCCCTGGCTGTGAGTGTTCCTTCGCACTGTGAATTAATGCGTCCGGCCGCTGATCATCTTGACGATAAGCTGGAAACCATCGCCATTGCCGGGCCTGCAGTGAAAGTGGTTAACAACGTTGATGTGGCGGTGGAGTCAGATCCTGCAGGCATTCGCAGCGCACTGGTTCGCCAGTTGTACTGCCCGGTGCAGTGGACCAAAACTGTAGAGTTTCTGGCTGCAGAAGGGATCGATACCATTATCGAAGTCGGCCCGGGTAAAGTGCTTACCGGGCTCGGTAAACGAATTGTCAAATCTGTAAGTTATATTGCTGTTAACACGCCGGAAACGGTGACAAGTTGGCAGGCAGAATAATAGGAATATTTTTCAAATGAGCGATTTACAAGGTAAAATTGCCCTGGTTACCGGTGCCAGTCGTGGTATTGGTAAAGCGATAGCAACCCAATTAGCCGCGCAGGGCGCTACCGTCATTGGTACCGCTACCAGCGAAGGCGGAGCCGATGCTATAAGCGAATACCTGGCGGTTTCCGGCGGCAAAGGTATGAAGCTGAATGTCACCGAAGAAGGTGCTGTGGATGCGCTGGTTAAGGCCATCACCGAGGAATTTGGCGCGGTTGAGATCTTGATCAATAATGCAGGTATCACACGTGATAATCTGCTAATGAGAATGAAAGATGAAGAGTGGCAGGCGATTATTGATACTAACCTGACCGCTATCTTTTCATTGTCAAAAGCCGTTTTGCGTGGAATGATGAAGAAACGCTGCGGGCGCATTGTGAATGTGGGTTCTGTAGTGGGTAGTTCGGGTAATGCCGGACAAGCAAACTACGCGGCGGCGAAAGCCGGTGTCATTGGTTTTTCTAAATCACTGGCTCGCGAAGTCGCTTCTCGTGGCATTACGGTAAACGTTGTTGCGCCTGGCTTTATCGATACTGATATGACCAAAGCCCTTAGCGACGAACAGCGTGAAGCCATTTTCAAAGATATTCCGGCGAATCGTTTGGGTCAGCCAGAAGAAGTTGCAGCAACGGTTGCGTTCCTGGTGAGCGACGGTGCGGCGTATATCTCTGGTGAGACAATCCATGTAAATGGTGGGATGTACATGGGCTAACTCGATTTGTGTGATTTTTGCAGTTTTGCATTGACACAAAGACAGAGAAAGCCTTGAATGTTAATATCTTGTTGATTAAACTTGGTTGGTTGCTGGTTTGACCAGATAGATTGTTTTAGCTGGTCGCTTGCAAGCGATAATATTGCAAAATAAACTAGCGACAATTTTTGTATCTAGTGACGTTAAGGGAAACCTAGAATTATGAGTAACATTGAAGAGCGCGTAAAAAAAATCATCGTTGAGCAGCTTGGTGTTAAAGAAGAAGAAGTAAAATCCGAAGCATCTTTTGTTGATGATCTGGGCGCTGATTCACTTGACACTGTTGAGTTAGTAATGGCGTTGGAAGAAGAATTCGACACTGAAATTCCAGACGAAGAAGCAGAGAAAATCACTACTGTTCAGTCTGCAATTGACTACATCAACGCTAACAAAGACGCGTAAGCTTCTTTCTTAGATGGTGAAAAACGGCTCTGTAACGGAGCCGTTTTTGTATGTACTGTTATAGCACAACAGGCGCTTTATGGCGTTTATTGTTGGGTTTTCTAATTAGTTCCAATGCGAGGACATTCTGTGACAAAACGTCGCGTAGTGGTTACTGGCTTGGGTACGTTGTCCCCTTTAGGTTTGTCTACCGACAAAACCTGGCGCCGAATTCTGGCAGGCGAAAGCGGGATTGGCGACATTACCCATTTTGATTGCAGCAACTATTCCACCCGGTTTGCTGGTCAAATCAATGATTTTGATCCGCAAGACTATATCGATAAAAAAGAAACCAAAAAAATGGACCGCTTTATCCAGTTGGGTATTGCCGCGGGCAAGCAGGCTCTGCAGGACTCTGGTTTTGATGTAACGCCTGAAAACGCGTCTCGCGTGGGCATTGCCATTGGTTCAGGTATTGGCGGTCTGGAGCTTATTGAAGAAAACCACACCAAGCTGGTTAACAGTGGGCCTCGTCGGGTATCGCCATTCTTCGTGCCGTCTACCATCACTAATATGATTTCTGGATTTCTGTCGATCATGGCAGGGCTGAAAGGGCCTAACCTGAATATCGTGACAGCCTGTACCACCGGTGTGCACAACATTGGTGTAGCAGCCCGGACCATTGCCTATGGTGATGCGGATGCCATGCTTGCCGGCGGTGCTGAAGCGTCTATCACGCCATTGGGTATGGCTGGTTTTGCCTCTGCTCGTGCACTGTCTTCACGCAACGATGCGCCGCAACAGGCAAGTCGCCCGTGGGACAAAGACCGTGACGGTTTCGTTATGGGTGAAGGTGCCGGTGTGGTAATGCTTGAAGAATACGAAGCTGCCAAAGCGCGCGGTGCGACCATTTATGCTGAGCTGGTTGGTTTTGGCATGAGCGGCGATGCTTACCATATGACATCGCCACCAGAGAATGGCGAAGGTGCTGCAGCGTCGATGGTTAATGCCATCAACGATGCCAAAATTGACCCGTCCCTGATTGGTTATATTAACGCCCACGGTACGTCAACGCCGGCCGGTGATATTGCCGAAGTGTCTGCGGTGAAGAGTGTCTTTGGTGACCACGCACATAAAGTGCTGGTTAGCTCAACGAAATCGATGACGGGTCACTTACTGGGTGCAGCCGGTTCAGTTGAGGCGATTTTCACCATTCTGGCGCTACGCGACAAGCTGGCTCCGCCTACTATTAACCTGGACGAACCGGGTGAAGGGTGCGATCTGGACTTTGTTCCGCATAAAGCCAAAGCTTTCGAGGAAGAGTACGCACTGTGCAACTCCTTTGGTTTTGGTGGCACCAATGGCAGCTTGATTTTCAAGCGTCCATAAGCCGACAGTGATAGCGACAAAAGGGAGCCCGGTGCTCCCTTTTTCTTTGCGGTCGTGATCATCATTCTTCGCGACTTGGTATTAACAGAATTGCTGATACAATACCCGACTGAAACTGACTAACCCGGTGACTGCCGAACGCGCTGTATGACTGATCCCAATGGACTGGCTCCACTCAAACAATTTGCCCTTAATGACCGGCTGGCCAATTATGGTGACGGTACGTTTACCACTATGCGCGTGTCGGATGGCAAGGTAGCGCTGTTAAACCGCCACATTAATCGGCTGGTAAGTGACAGTCGGGCCCTTGGCTTAACGGTTGAAGCCGAAGCTATTTGTCAGGTGATTGCGGCCGCTTTATCAGAGCGAAACGAGGGCGTGCTAAAGGTATTAATTGGTGCCGGGCAGGGCGGGCGCGGCTATGCGCGACTGGCCGAGCCAAACATAAACGTTGCGGTGAGCTGGCATGACCTACCTGCTATCTACAAAAGCTGGCAACAACAGGGTATTCATGTTGGGACTGTGCCTGTCACTTTAGCCAGACAGCCGTTACTGGCCGGGTTAAAGCATGCCAACCGCTTAGAGCAGGTGTTCATTAAACAGGCGCTGATGCAGACAGACTTCGACGACGCTATTGTCACCGATACCGAGCAAAACGTTATTGAAGCCAGTGCTGCAAACCTGTTCTGGTTGGTTGGCCGGCAGTGGTTTACTTCCTCGTTGGCGCTCGCTGGCGTTAATGGCGTTATGCGACAATTTATTCTCGATCACTGCCCGGATATCCATATTATCGAGCAGCAGTTAACTGAGATAGCCCACGTTGATGCCATGTTTTTATCCAATGCGCTGATGCAAATCGTACCGGTGAAAACCCTCACTTTAGGAGAGTCTAAACGGCAACTGGCCATTGCGCCGGTACTGTCGCTGCACGAGTCGCTGGCACAGATTTATGCAGGAGAATACGGTGCTGCGTAAACTGGCGTTAGGGTTAATCATTGTAGTAGGCGCAGCGATGGCAACTATGGGCTGGTTGCATCAACAATTTGCCAAGCCGCTGAATATAGAACAACGCCAGTTATTTACCCTGCCGCCAGGACAGGGCGCCATTGAAACGCTGATGCGCTTTGAGCAGCAAGGGTGGCTGCCCATGCCCACGCTCGCAGCCCGGCTATGGCTCAAGCTGGTTTATGGGGGGCAGCCTATTCTGGCTGGTACTTATGCCTTTGATCCTCCATTAACACTAGCGGGTGCCTTTGAACTGCTTTCCCATGGCGAGGAAGTACAATTTGATATCAGCCTGATTGAAGGGCAAACGTACCAGCAATGGCTGACAACGCTTAAAGTACATCCGCGTCTAAAAGCTGACCTTACTGATAATGAAGAGGCGCTTGTTCAGCGCCTTATTGAACAATGGCAGCCCTACAGCGCTGAGCCATTAAATAGTCTTGAAGGCCTGCTATTGGCGGATACCTATCACTTTACCAATCAGACGCCAGCCAGTGAAATTCTCAAACGAGCTTCTGCGGCCATGCAGGACTATTTACTGGATAAGTGGGCAAAACGCGAGCCAGGTTTGCCCTATGAGGCACCGGTGGACGTGTTAACCATGGCGTCGATCATCGAAAAAGAAACCGCGCTGGCTTCAGAGCGTGCCCGTATTGCCGGGGTATTTGTTAATCGCCTTGAACAGAACATGCGTCTGCAAACCGATCCAACGGTCATTTACGGCCTCGGCGATCGGTTCGACGGAAATCTGACCCGTAAGCACTTGCGCGAAAATACTCCTTACAATACATACGTACATAAAGGGTTACCGCCAGGGCCTATCGCCATGATTGGCCGGGTCGCCGTTGATGCGGCCTTGCAACCGGCACTAACGTCGGAGCTTTATTTTGTGGCCCGTGGTGATGGCAGCCATCAGTTTTCCAATACATTAGAAGAACATAATCAAGCGGTACGAGAGTTCCAGCTAAACCGAAAGGACGGACAACCATAGATGTCAGGTAAGTTTATCGTCGTTGAAGGCCTCGAAGGGGCTGGCAAGAGTTCAGTGATTGCACTGGTAGAACAAGCGGTTAAGTCAAAAGGCTTTACTACCGTGACAACCCGGGAACCCGGCGGCACGCCCATGGCCGAGGCCATTCGCAACTGCGTTAAGCAAAACTGGCAGGAGAATGTGGTGGAGGAAACCGAGCTGATGCTGATGTATGCCGCGCGGGCGCAACTGTTGGCCAATGTGATTAAACCGGCTATGGATGCAGGCAGTTGGGTGATTGGCGATCGCCACGATTTATCCTCGCAGGCCTATCAGGGTGGCGGCCGCGAAATTGAACAAGCCACGCTGTCTGCGCTCAGTGACATTACGTTAAAAGGGTTTAAGCCAAACCTCACTCTGTATCTGGATGTCGAGCCTGCTGTGGGCCTTGAGCGTGCCCGTGGGCGTGGTGAGCTGGATCGCATTGAGTTAGCCGGACTGGGCTTTTTTGAGCGTACCCGGGCCCGTTATCTGGAACTCGCTGCGGCCGATAGCAACATCATCACTATTGATGCCATGCAGCCCATGGCCGATGTGCACCGGGATGTTCAACTCACGCTGGAGCAGTATCTTTCATGCTAGCGTTACCCTGGTTAGCCGAGCGATATCAGCAACTGGTACAGCGCTTTCAGACCAGCAAACTACACCATGGCATTTTGTTAAGTGGTCCGCAGGGCGTGGGCAAGCGTGAGCTGGCCGATGCCATGATGCAGGCAATACTGTGTTTGCACCCAAGCAGTGGCGGCCCCTGTGGTGAGTGCCAGAGTTGCAAACTCATTGAGGCAGGCACCCATCCCGACCGTTATTTGCTGGAAAGCGATAAACAGCTCGGCGTTGATGCCATCCGTGAAGCCATTGGTAAACTAAATACCACGGCGCAGATTGGCCGCCATAAAGTATTGATCATTCCAGCAGCCGAGCGCATGACCGAAGCGGCCTCTAATGCCTTACTCAAAACGCTGGAAGAGCCCACCGATAACACTTACCTGTTGTTATTAACGCACCGGGTAGCGGGATTATTACCGACTATTTTAAGCCGCTGTGAAAAGCATGTCATTGCGACACCATCCGCAGAGCAAAGTCTTAGCTGGCTGGCTGGTCAGGGCCATGATGAGGTTGATCAGGCGCTACTCAACGCTTACGGTAATGCGCCACTTCGGGTAGCCAGGGCGTTAACCGATGAAAGCTCGCTGAGCTACCGTGATTTTCTCACCGGCCTGGAAGCCTTATTGGGTAACAACCAGGATGTCACGGAAGTGGCGACGAAGTGGCAGGACCACGCAGAACAGGTGATTTACTGGTGCCAGCAGTATTATCATGATCAATACTGCAAAACACAGCGTAAAGAAGACTTGCAGCGCTATCAGCACTGTATTGCCTATGCTGTTCGGGTACGTCACCCGGGCGTTAATAAAGTGCTGCTGTTGAGTCAGATTTTTTCATTACTAAAACAAGCCTAAGGAGCTTTTTTTGTTTGTAGATTCCCATTGTCATCTCGACCGCCTGAAACAAAATACCGAAGAGCTGGCACAGACGCTGGCATTTGCCCGCCAGCGCGGGGTAGAGCATTTTCTCTGTGTGTCGGTATCGGTAAAAGATTACCCGCAAATGCTCAGTACGGTCAGTCATTTTGATGATGTGTCGGTGTCCTGTGGCGTGCATCCTTTGCATCAGGAAGATGCCTGCGATTACGATACCTTACTGGCAGCGGCCAGCAGCGATAAGGTGATTGCGATTGGCGAAACCGGTTTGGATTACTATTACAGCGAAGATACCCGCGAGGTGCAGATCCAGTCGTTTATCGACCATATCAAAGTGGCCAATGAAACCAACAAACCGCTGATTATTCATACCCGGGATGCCCGCGAAGATACCATTGCCTTGTTAAAGCAGTACAAAGCCGATCACACTATTGGTGTACTGCATTGCTTCACCGAAGACCTGCCCATGGCTGAGGCCGCTATGGAAATGGGCTTTTATATCTCTATTTCCGGCATTGTTACCTTTAAGTCTGCGGAAGCATTACAGGCAGTAACCAAGGCTATTCCCCTTGAGCGGTTACTGATTGAAACTGATTCACCCTGGCTGGCACCGGTGCCTCATCGCGGTAAACCCAATCAGCCCGGCTATGTAGTAGAAGTTGCCGAATTTATTGCCGAACTTCGCGGTATCAGTGTGGATGAACTGGCAAAGGCGACTACAGCGAATTTTTATCGCCTGTTCTCTGGCATCAAGCCAAATAGTTAAACGCTATGTCTGACTGGAGCTCGTTACTGTTAAAAAGTCTCGATAAAACCCGGGATATGCCGGAAAGCCGCTATTTTCAGCTGGCGACGGTCGATAGCAGCGGCCTGCCGCACAATCGCACTGTGGTGTGTCGCGGGGTTGATGAGAACCAATCCCTGTTGTGGGTGGTTACGGATACCCGTAACAAGAAAGTTGCTGAGCTTAAGAGTCATCCTCACGCGGCGGTTTGTTGGTATTTCGCCAAAACCCGCGAACAATACCGAATGGCGGTAAGCTGCAGGGTGGATACGCCAAACGATGACAGCGCGTTGTGCCAACACCATTGGCAGCGTTTGTCGGTGGCGGCCCGGCAACAGTTTTTATGGGGTGAGCCCGGCAGCGAGCGCACAGCGCCGAAAAAGTCTCTCATTGATCACAGCGCCAATACGGATGTCTTACCGGAGCATTTCTGCGTGCTCACCTTACTGGTGGGAAGCGTGGACTACCTTAATTTGCGCGGTAATCCGCAGCAGCGGCAGTGTTTTGAAAAACACCAGGGCCAGTGGCATAGTAAAGAACTTATTCCCTGATAGGTAAATGCTCATGGCTATTCGCTTTGTGCTGGGTGATATCACCAGTGCAACCACCGACGCTATCGTTAATGCGGCTAACCCGGCCATGCTGGGCGGCGGGGGCGTCGATGGGGCTATTCACCGGGCGGCAGGACCTACGCTGTTAAAAGCCTGCCAGGCAGTAGCTGTAAAGGATGGCGTGCGCTGCCCGCCAGGTGAAGCGCGAATTACTCCAGCGGGTCATCTGCCGGCTAACTTTGTTATTCATACAGTTGGCCCTATCTACCACCAGGATCCATATCCTGCCCAAACCCTGGCCAGTGCGTACAAGCAAAGTTGCCGACTGGCCATTCATAACGGCTGCCATTCGGTGGCTTTCCCGGCTATATCCTGTGGTGTTTATGGCTACCCTCATAAAGAAGCGGCAAGCGTGGCTATTAACGCTTGTTTACAATTTGCATCCGCACTTAAGATTGATTTTTACCTCTTCGACCAGACACTATATGACTGTTTTGTTTCTCAGTGGCAGACGATTAAACCTCAGCAGCAACAATAAAACGTTTTGAGCTGCGTCTGCGACTCTATTAAAAAGCACCTGAAACGGAGTTGGTGATGCGTTTACACATAATAGTCCTGCTTGCCCTGTTGGTATTTACCAGCACCTCGGTTTTGGCTACCGATGCAGCCGATTTTAATAAACTTGATCAGTATTTAACGACTGCTGAGACCAACGGTTTCAGCGGCGCCGTATTAATTGCTGATAACGGTAAGCTCCGTTTAAATAAAGGTTATGGAAAAACAGAGCGGCAGGGGAGTACACCTATTACCGCCGATACCCTGTTTGATACCGGCTCGGTAACCAAGCAGTTTACCGCCGCGGCTGTGATGCATCTTGTTCAACAGGGCAAGCTGAGCACTTCTATGCCTATCAGTGAGTTTTTTGACAGCCTGCCAGAAGATAAACAGTCCATCACTTTACATCAGTTGCTTAGCCATTCTGCCGGCATTGCCAATGGTATCGGAGCAGGCGATTTTACTCACGTTCCCACTGCCGAGTTCTTTAACCGGTTATTTGCTTTACCGCTTTATTTTGCGCCGGGTGAAGGCTATGCGTATTCCAACGCCGGTTACAGTATTCTGGCGCGGATCGTTGAGCTGGTTAGCGGAATGTCTTACGAAGAGTACCTACAGGAGGCTTTATTCGAGCCTGCCGGTATGCACCATACCGGTTATCTTAATCCGGTACTGGCACAACTTCCTGCGGCTGCAGGCTATTTGTTTGGCGAAGTAGAGACGGGCAGTACCCGGGATAAGTACTTTGCGGATGCTGCTATCGCCTGGCCACTGAAAGGAAATGGCGGCATGCTGTCTACCATGAATGATATGTATCTGTGGGCACAAGCGCTGCAGAGTGAATCGGTGTTGGCTGCAAAATACCGCGATCAGCTTTTTGAGCCGCACGTGGCAGAAAACGAGGAGGGCACCAGCCACTATGGTTATGGCTGGGCAGTCATGCCAACCCCACGGGACACCACTTTTATTGGTCACAATGGCTCAAACGGTACCTACTACTTTGATTTTCGCTGGTTGCCCGACGAACAGATACTTATCCTGTTTGCCTCTAATGCATTAGTGGAAAGTACCATGGCTTTGCCTTATTACATTGAGCAATACCTTTTTGAACAAGAACCGCTACCAGCGTTTGAGACCGGCATCACCAGTCAAATTGTAGGACTATCGCTAAGGACAACCGGTAACCCTGAGCACAAAAAGGCAGTGTTACAGAACACTTTTGCCAGCAATATTGATAACAAGCGGATTCTGAATCGTGCCGGTTTGCGGTTAATGGACAATGAACGATATAACGACGCAATAGCCTTGTTGCTGCTCAATGTCGAACTCTTCAGTGACGACGGTAATTTATGGGACAGTCTCGGCGAGGCCTATTTTGAAAGCGGCCAGTATGAACAGGCAAAGCAAGCTTTTACCCAGGCAATTGAACGTAAACCGGCCGAAAATTGCTTTTGGTGTGAAAACAGCGCAGCACGACTGCAACAAATCAGTGAAGCTGACTGAACACCGGGCAACCAACCAAATAGTTAAGGCCGGTTAAGTGATAAATATACCGGCTTTGCACTCTGCTGAATCGGGCTGCTGCACTGTTTTAACGCACGGCACTAAATCTCTAAAGGTGCAGATTCGTATTCCCTCAATAAAATGTTACGTGTAACATAGTTGTCTGATGACCAACTATGCCTGTTAACATTTATGACCAATCGCGCCTCCCTACAAGATATTGCCGATCAACTGGGCATTACTAAGATGACGGTCTCCCGTTATTTTCGTTCCCCAGAAAAAGTGGCACCCGCCACGCGCGAAAAAATAGCCCAGGCGGTGAAACATTACGGCTATATCCATAACCGCGCGCCGGCATTGATGTCCAGAGCGCTTAGTCGCACCATTGGGGTGGTGATCCCATCTCTGTCTAACCAGGTGTTTTCTGCCCTGGTGGATGGTATTGAAACCATTACCAACGCAGAATCTTTCGACATTTTACTGGCTCACTCAGGCTACGACCCTAAAGTAGAAGAGCGCAAGATAGAAATGTTGCTGTCTTATCAGGTGGATGGTTTGATCCTGTGTGAAACTGAACATACCGACCGCACCCGTACTATGTTAAAGCAGGCAGGTATTCCGGTGGTGGAGTGCATGGAGTTGCCGGAAGCCCCAATTGATATGGTGGTGGGGCTTGATCATAAAGCGGCCGCTTTTAACGCAGTAACGCGGATGATTGCCAGTGATAAACAGCACATTGTGTATCTGGCAGCCCGGCTGGACCGCCGTACTATGTTGCGTCAACAAGGCTACGAACAAGCCATGTGGGAAGCAGGACTTACCCCGCAAACCGTTGCTACACCTTTTCAGTCGAGTTTTTCGCAGGGAATGAAGCTGCTACAGCAGGCGCTGGAGACCTTTGACAGGGTGGATGGCATATTTTGTACAAACGACGATTTGGCCGTAGGGGCGATGCAGTACTGTAAAAATGAAGGCATTCAGGTACCGGATGATCTTGCGGTGATGGGCTACAACGGGCTGGATATCGGTCTTACCATGCAACCTAAACTCACCAGTGTGGTGACCCCGCGTCAGGCCATTGGGATTAAAAGCGCACGACTGCTTATCGATGTGATCAACGGCAAATCACCTTCTGATAAGCTTTTTGATCTGGGCTTTTCTTACACTGAGGGCGAATCGATTAGTTAATCCGGTGGGTTGAGCGGCAAGTGGCGCCGAATGTCAGCAACTAATTGTTCAATGGGTAAGTCGATATCCACGGTGTAAACATCCTGTTCGTCAGCAGCGGGCCGTTCAAGGGTATTAAACTGACTTACCAGCATTTCCGCTTTCATAAAATGCGCCTGACGCGCTTCCATCCGGCGTTTAATGAGTTCAAACTGACCATCCAGAAAAACAAATCTTACGCGACTGATATGCTGGCGAAAAATATCCCGGTACTGCTTTTTCAGTGCCGAACAAACAATTACTACCGTTTTACCTGCCGTCACATGCAGCTCAGCAGTCGCGGCAATCTGTTTTAACCAGGGCTCCCGGTCTTCGTCATTGAGCGCTTCACCCCGCGACATTTTAGCTATATTAGCCTGCGGATGCAGATCATCGCCGTCAATAAACCCAGCGCCGGCAGCCTCAGCGAGACGTTCACCCACCGTACTTTTACCACTGCCGCTAACGCCCATTACTATAATGCAACTGGGAGCGGAATTTTTATCGATGGCTGTCATAGAGTCTGCTTGCGTTATTGTTAAAAAAATGTTCTGCTAAATGTTATGCGTAACATTTTAGCTCGGCTTGACGGCTGTGTGAATAGTTAATTAGAGAATACAACGAGATTTCATGGATATTGCGAGCAATCACACTGACAATATTGTTTTACTGTTAATCGGACTGAGCATGGTCCTGGTACTGATGGGACTGATTATTGTCGCCCGGGTACATGCGCTCATTGCGTTAATTATAGTGAGTCTTATCACCGCTTTGGTTACCGGTATCGGTGCTGCTGATGTGTTGCCTGTTATGCTGCAGGGCTTCGGCAGTACGCTGGCTGCGGTGGCGCTGCTGGTTGGTCTTGGTGGGATGATTGGTAAGTTGCTTGAAAGTAGCGGCGGCGCCGATGTGCTGGCCCAGCGCATGATTAGCCTGTTTGGCCTTGAGCGAGCGCCACTGGCTTTAGGCATTACGTCGCTGCTGTTTGGTTTCCCAATCTTTTTTGATGCCGGTCTTATCGTGATGATGCCAATTCTGCTGAGTGTGGCCAGGCGTTTGCAGCAGTCAACCCTGTTAACCGTGCTTCCAGCGGCCGGCGCATTTGCAGTGATGCATGCCTTTGTGCCGCCACACCCAGGGCCCGTAGCGGCGGCTGATTTGCTGGGGGCAAATATTGGGCTGTTGCTGATTGTAGGAACGGTGATTGCCATTCCTACCTGGTTTGCAGGCAGTTACCTTTACGCCATGTATGCTGGCAAACGGTTTAATATTGATCTGCCCGCATGGTTTACGGATAGCGAATCTCACTCTAACAGCCAGTGGCGACCTTCGTTTGCCCGGGTTATCGCGGTGCTGTTGTTGCCGTTTGGTCTCATTTGCCTTGATACGGTGGTGAACACTCTGCAGGTCGCGGGCATGTTACCTCAAGAGTCGTCATTCTTAAGTGGTCTGCGTTTGCTGGGCAAAACGCCGGTAGCCCTGTTATTAACCTTACTTATGGCGTTTGGGTTATTCCGCAAGCAGTTCACCCGTAAACAATATGAAGGCTTATGTAATGATGCGCTTGGACCTTTAAGTGCCGTTATTCTGGTCACTGGTGCTGGCGGCATGTTTGGCGGCGTGTTGCGAGCTGCGGGGATAGGCGATGCCTTTGCGCAACTGCTGGTAAATAATGGGCTGCCAGTTATAGTGGCGGCATTTGTGATATCTGTTTGTTTGCGGGTAGCACAGGGGTCGGCCACAGTTGCCCTAACAACCACAGCGGCGTTGATTGCGCCGGTGGTCACTCAGGTGCCAGGCCTCAGTGCGGTGGATTTGTGTTGTATAGTTATTGCCATTGCCGGTGGCGCAACGGTGCTGTCACATTTTAACGATTCGGGCTTCTGGCTGGTGTCGCGGTTATTGCAAGTGGATGAGAAAACCACCTTAAAAACCTGGACCGTTATGGAAACGTTGTTAGGCACGATAGCCTTTATACTGGCGCTCCTGCTGAGCGCCGTCTTCTAGTTATTCCGCCTCGGGTGGAGAGGGCAGGCCAAAGGAACTTAAAGCCAGTTCATAAGTGCCTGCCTGAACGCCATTCAGTGGTGCATAGTTAGGCGCGTTGCTGGCAATAAAGCTGACCTTATTAAACAGCTGTGGCTTAACTTGCTCGATAATAGCCGGGATAAACTGCGGGTATTTGGTCATTGGGCCACCCAGTACAAACATATTTGGGTTGACGACTGCTGCAATGGTCGCCAGGGTACTGCCAATTTGTACGATGGCCGGATGGTCGGTTAAATCCACGCCATCATCCAGGGCCTGCTGGAGATGACGGTTAGACACAAAGTCCTGCAAGTTCTCTTTATTATTAACCATGATGTGGCCAATTTCGCCGGAAATACCGGTTGATCCTCTGATCAGATGATTGTCCAGAAAAATACCGGCACCAATCCCTTCGCCAAAGTAAGTAAACACGAAATCGGAGACGTTTTTAGCAATACCGAGGGATTTTTCTGCAAGCGTTGCCCAGTTTACATCGTTGTCCAGGGTAACCGGACAGGCAAGATGCTCCTCGAGCAGTGTTTTGAAGTTAATGCCATGGATAATTGTGAACTTGGAATAGGGGAGTGCCAGGATTTCACCGGTTTGTGAGTTAACCGGTACCGCCAGGGATACGCCAATGGCAAGTAAAGGCGAGTGTTGATCCTGCACCGCCAGATGAATAAAGCGCAGAATTGCTTTTTCTAATTCTGCCTGTTGCCAGGCAGGGTCAATATAAAAACACTGATCACGAATCACTTTCAAAGACAGGTCGGTGAGACGTAACTGGATCTGTTTAACATCTATGGCAATGGCCAGGGTCAGCCCTTTGGCGGCGTTTATTTCATATATTACGCCGGCACGACCTTGTTTATTTTTGGTTTTTCGGCTGGTTTCTACCACCAGACCGCTTTTTTCCAATCGCTGCGCCGATTCTGAAATCGTCGGTCGGGAAATACCGGTTTGCTTTGCTATGGCGGCTCGCGTCATCGGACCATGTTCTTTCAGACAGTGAAAAAACTGCCGGTCGGTCATCAGAGCGAGAGGTGTGCCGTTTTGTAGGGGGTTTGTTTGTTTCATTTTTATTAACACAGTTCTCTACTGATTTGCTCAATTTGATTATTATTGTATTAGGCAACAAATGCTTCCGATACCGATATGTTAAATCACTGTTGCAAAATGTTTTGTTAATATACCTGCTTTTTAATTTCTTAAAAGGCTTTTCCGGTATTTTGCTGCGGCTTTGCACTAATTGATAATAGGTCAGGCACAAAATCCACCTTAAGACAAATTATCACTATGGCTAAACCATAAAAGATAATCTTAAATAGCTGATATAAAATGAAAAATAAATTTTACTCTCAATTTATCAGTATTTCTTTCATTATTTAACCGTAAAACACCTGTTTAATATACAGCAGATTAATGCTAATTATTCATAAGGTTTGTTTATAAAAACGATTAGAATGACTCTGTTTCATAAGTTTTTCACTCACCAAATGTGTTGCAAAGATCGCACCAAACAGCGTGGAAGTGTTAAAATCTTATCAATTAGTTAAGTCGCTTTACAAAAAGCTTGCATTGTTACGAAAATGTAACTATACATATGGGGCGTTACAAACGGTTAACCTGATTTCCCGTTGTAACGGTTCAATACGGATTGAGAGAACTGTATTGAATTTAGCA
>CATMRP010000069.1 GCA_950073835.1 uncultured Alteromonadaceae bacterium | reverse complement strand
AAAATGAAAGTGTCTGCCACCCGGAAAATCGAATACCGGTTTTATGATAACGCCGCCATCAGCCTGTATACGCTGTTGAGTGGTGGCTAAGTCCGGGCTGTAAAATACCAACAATGCCGCACCATTATTAGTTACTGAGGCAAGTTCCGACTGATATAGTCCACTCACAATGTCTTTATCTTGAAACTCCCCATAAGCCGAGCCGTAATCGGGGTCCAGTTAAAACACCGGCAAAGACTTCTTCGCCGGTCATGTAAGTCGTCTGCTCAGCAAAATGATAATAGTGCGGTTTACTGTTGATAAAAATTTGATGAGACAACACCATATCCTGCTGCTGGGCAAACAGTCCAACAGGCACATAGCGGGCGTGACCGTCTTTTAATTTTTAAAAGAGGTGTAGCACCGCACTGTTGGCAGAAAACCCGCTCAGCCCACTCTGAGGCATCGTAATGGCGAACATTATCGCCAGTTGCGGAAACCCGCACAGATTCGATAGCCAAAAAAGCGCCTCCCGACCACTTTCGGCAGGTACTACAATGACAAGCGCCTATTTCAAGGGACTTGGGTACAACGGTTAAGCTGGTGTCGCCGCACAGGCAATGGGTGGTTAATGACTCGGGGTTGCTCATTTAATCATCTCCTTGTTGAATGAGTTTTACTCTCGGTACTTTATTCAACACCATTCAACACCCGGCTTTTGCCATGATGACAATCTTTGAATAATCTTAAAACATGCCAGATAACTGTATACCTATACAGGCAATATTTCAATTCAGGTTTTATATTTATTCCAATATAAAAAAACCCGGACCATGCCCGGGTTTTTTAGATAATGCTTATAACGATTTACTTGCGCAGTTTTTGAATCAATCGTAACTGGGCAATTGCTTCGGCTAGCTCTAATGCAGCTTCGGCGTAATCAAAATCAGCACCTGGATTGGCGATGTGCTCTTCTGCACGTCGTTTAGCTTCTTCAGCAGCTTGTTCATCCAAGTCTTCTGCTCTTACTGCCGTATCGGCCAGAACAGTTACACTGCCAGGTTGTACTTCAAGTACACCACCGGCAACATAAATAACTTCTTCTTCACCGTGCTGTTTAACCAAACGCACCATGCCAGGCTTAATTGCAGTGATCAGAGGCGCGTGGCCAGGGTAAATACCCAGTTCACCTTCGCTTCCTGTCACCTGCATTGTTTCAACGAGACCAGAAAAGATAGACTTTTCTGCGCTTACTACATCCAGATGAACTGTCATTGCCATAATAACCTCCTGATAGGTACGTAAAGCCATTGTTCGCCTGGCGGCCAGCTTTTCAGCTAACAGCCAGGACTAACAAGGCTTATTTCTTGGCTTTTTCCAGCGCTTCGTCGATAGAACCAACCATGTAGAAGGCTTGCTCTGGCAGGTGATCATATTCACCTTCCAGGATACCTTTAAAGCCACTGATGGTGTCTTTCAGAGAAACGTATTTACCTGGAGAACCAGTGAATACTTCTGCTACAAAGAACGGCTGAGACAGGAAACGCTGAATTTTACGAGCGCGTGTTACAACCAGTTTATCTTCGTCAGACAGTTCGTCCATACCCAGAATCGCGATGATATCTTTCAGCTCTTTATAGCGCTGTAATACCGTTTGAACGCCACGAGCAGTCTCGTAGTGTTCCTGACCGATTACCAGTGGATCAAGCTGACGTGAAGTTGAATCCAGAGGGTCTACCGCAGGGTAGATACCTAAAGACGCGATATCACGAGACAGTACTACCGTTGCATCCAAGTGAGCAAAGGTGGTAGCTGGAGACGGGTCAGTCAAGTCATCGGCTGGTACGTATACCGCCTGGATTGACGTAATTGAACCAGTCTTGGTAGAAGCGATACGCTCCTGCAGAACACCCATCTCTTCAGCCAGTGTAGGCTGATAACCTACTGCTGATGGCATACGGCCTAACAGAGCAGATACCTCAGTACCAGCCAGGGTATAACGGTAGATGTTATCAACGAAGAACAGTACGTCGCGACCTTCGTCACGGAACTTTTCTGCCATCGTCAGACCCGTCAGAGCAACACGTAAACGGTTACCTGGTGGTTCATTCATCTGACCATATACCAGTGATACTTTATCCAGAACGTTTGAATCGTTCATTTCGTGATAGAAGTCGTTACCCTCACGAGTACGCTCACCAACACCGGCGAATACTGAGTAGCCGCTGTGCTCGATAGCGATGTTACGGATAAGTTCCATCATGTTTACGGTTTTACCTACACCCGCACCACCGAACAGACCAACTTTACCACCCTTAGCGAATGGGCAGACCAGGTCGATTACCTTGATGCCGGTTTCAAGCAGTTCTACCGCGCTTGATTGTTCTTCGTAGCTAGGCGCTGCACGGTGAATAGACATACGCTCTTCTTCACCAATTGGGCCTGCTTCGTCGATGGGGTTACCCAGTACGTCCATGATGCGACCCAGTGTTTTAACACCTACTGGTACGTTAATTGGCGCACCAGAGTTTTCAACTACCAGACCACGACGCAGACCGTCAGTAGAACCCAGAGCGATACCACGAACGACACCGCCACCTAATTGTTGTTGCACTTCCAGGGTTAACCCAGACAAGTCACCTTCGGTAACTTTAAGCGCGTCATATACCTTTGGAACCGCATCCTGTGGAAACTCAATGTCCACAACGGCGCCAATGACTTGGACGACCTTACCTTGACTCATAATTTGTCCTCATTAACTTTTATAAACCTTTGCCTACACCGCTGCGGCACCGCCAACAATCTCACTGATTTCTTGTGTGATTGCGGCCTGACGCGCTTTGTTGTATACCAATTGAAGATCATCGATCAGGTTGCCTGCGTTATCGGTTGCGGCTTTCATTGCAACCATACGAGCAGCTTGCTCTGACGCGGCATTTTCAACGACGCCCTGATATACCTGAGATTCAATATAACGAACCATTAATGCTTCCAAAATAGGTTTTGGATCCGGCTCATAAATGTAATCCCAGCGATGTTTTAACGTTTCGTCTTCTGACTTTGGCAAAGGCAGTAACTGATTGCTCACAGGCTGCTGTGTCATTGTGTTCACGAAGTCATTGTAAACCAGGAATACTTTATCCAGCTTACCTTCGTCGAATGCTTTAAGCATTACGCGAACCACACCCACAATATCGCTTACCGTTGGCGCATCCCCTAAACCAGACTCTGCAGCAAGTACATTGCCACCGAACCGGTTGAAGAAAGCACAGGCTTTTGAACCCAGCGCAGCAAAATCGACCTCTACGTCCTTAGCACGCCACTCTTTTACCTGTTGCGATACTAATTTGAACTCGTTGGTGTTTAAGCCACCACACAAGCCACGATCCGTAGAAATAACGATATAACCAACGCGCTTGACTTCACGCTCTTCCAAATAAGGATGACGATATTCAAGGTTACCGTTAGCAATGTGACCAATCACTTTAAGCATGCTTTGTGCGTATGGACGTCCATGAGACATACGTTCCTGCGCCTTTTTCATTTTAGACGCAGCCACCATTTCCATCGCACTGGTAATCTTCTGAGTATTCTTGATACTCCCAATCTTACCTTTTATCTCTTTACCGCTGGCCATGACTATCTCTCCGATTACTCAACGTAGTGCTGGTGGTTTTCACCACCAGCCATTGATTACCAAGTTTGTGTCGCTTTAAATTTAGTTAAAGCGTCATTCAACTGAGACTCAATGTCATCGTTGTAGTTACCTGTTTCATTGATAGTCTTCATCAGATCAGCATATTCGCTGTTCATGAATGAATGTAAGGCCGCTTCGAAATCGAGGATCTTATTCAGTTCCACGTCTTTCAGATAACCTTTTTCTACCGCAAACAGGGAAACACCAGTATCCGCCACTGACAGTGGAGTGTACTGTTTCTGTTTCATTAGTTCGGTAACGCGCTCACCGTGCTCAAGCTGGGCACGAGTTGCTTCGTCAAGGTCAGATGCAAACTGCGAGAACGCCGCCAGTTCGCGATACTGAGCCAGGGCTAAACGGATACCACCGCCCAGCTTTTTAACGATTTTCGTCTGCGCCGCACCACCAACACGAGATACCGAGATACCAGCGTTAACCGCCGGACGGATACCTGCGTTGAACAGGTCAGTTTCTAAGAAGATCTGACCGTCAGTAATCGAGATTACGTTAGTGGGTACGAATGCAGATACGTCACCCGCTTGCGTTTCGATAATTGGCAGTGCCGTTAATGAACCAGTCTGGCCTTTAACTTCGCCGTTAGTGAAACGCTCAACATACTGCTCGTTAACCCGTGCAGCACGCTCAAGTAAGCGTGAGTGAAGATAGAATACGTCACCTGGGTATGCTTCACGACCAGGAGGACGTTTCAGCAGCAGTGAAATTTGACGGTAAGCAACAGCTTGCTTAGACAAATCATCATATACGATAAGGGCGTCTTCACCGCGGTCACGGAAGTATTCACCCATAGTACAACCAGAGTATGGCGCCAGGTATTGCAGGGCAGCAGACTCAGAAGCAGAAGCGGCAACTACAATGGTGTGAGCCAGTGCGCCGTGCTCTTCCAGTTTACGTACCACGTTAGCGATAGTAGAGGCTTTTTGACCAACCGCTACGTATACACATTTAACGCCAGTACCTTTCTGGTTGATGATGGCATCAATCGCCATCGCCGTTTTACCAGTCTGACGGTCACCGATGATTAACTCACGCTGACCTCGACCGATTGGAATCATAGAGTCAACAGACTTGTAACCAGTTTGTACTGGTTGATCAACTGACTGACGCTCGATTACGCCCGGTGCGATTTTTTCAACTGGCTCGAAAGTATCAGTTTCGATAGCACCTTTACCGTCGATTGCTTCACCCAGCGTGTTTACCACACGACCTAACAGTGAACGACCAACAGGTACTTCCAAGATACGACCAGTAGACTGGACTTTTTGTCCTTCTTGCAGGTCCGCGTAAGGACCCATAACAACTGCACCAACAGAATCTCGTTCAAGGTTTAGTGCAATCGCGTAACGACCACCAGGAAGCTCAATCATTTCACCCTGCATCACATCGGCCAGGCCGTGAATGCGGATGATACCGTCGGTTACTGCGACGATAGTACCTTCATTGCGTGCTTCACTGGTTACATCGAACTGAGCAATTCTTTTCTTAATCAGTTCGGCAATTTCAGTGGAATTAAGTTGCATTACTCTTATCCCCGTTATGCTTGCAACGCGTCTGCGAGACGGTTCAATTTAGATTTCACGGAACCATCGATGACTGTATCACCAGCTTTAACAACTAAGCCGGCTACCAGGGCAGGATCCACGTTACAAATAAGCTTCACTTTACGTGCCAAACGTTTTTCCAGCGACGCACTGAGTTCAGATTGCTGTGCTTCAGTCAGCTCAGCTGCAGAGGTAACAGATACTTCTACTTCTTTTTCGTAATCTGCTTTGAGTAAATCAAACAAAGCAGAAATCTCAGGCAACGCGGTTAAACGTTTATTCTCAGCCAGTACTTTTACTAAGTTCTGACCATGTTCATCGAGCGAGTCACCACAGACGTTAATGTACAGGTCTGCCAGCTTGTCTGCCGCCATCGCACCAGTCGATAACTGATGAATGGTTTCGTTTTTCGAAACCTCAGCGGCAAAACCCAGCATTTCCTGCCATTTGACAATGGCATTTTGCTCAACAGCAAAATCGAAAGCGGCCTTCGCATAGGGACGAGCTACGGTTGTCAATTCAGACATGGCTCATCTCCTATATCAAAGCTCGGCGACAAGTTTTTCAACAATGTCGCTTTGCGCGCTGGCGTCGATTTCACGTTCAAGGATCTGCTGGGCGCCGGCAATAGCTAATGCTGCTACCTGCTTACGCAGTTCCTCTTTGGCACGATTGCGTTCAGCTTCAATTTCGGCATAACCTTGCGAGATAATTTTTTCACGCTCAGCATGGCCGCGCTGCGTTTCTTCATCAACAAGTTGATTTCCACGCTTCTTAGCCTGCTCGATAATTTCAGCTGCTTGTGCTTTCGCTTCTTTAAGTTGCTCAGAGACTTTCGCCTGAGCAAGCTCCAGGTCTTTCTCAGCGCGTTCAGAAGCCGCTAAGCCATCGGCTATCTTCTTCTGACGCTCTTCAATCGCAGCCATTAATGGTGGCCAAACGTAGCTTTTACAGAACCACACAAAAACGACGAATGCGATTAATTGACCAAATAGAGTGGCGTTAATATTCACAACCGCTCCTCCTCATAAATGTTCGCTAATAGACTTGAGTTAATAAAAATTAAGCACCAACAGCGAACAAGAGGTATAAAGCGATACCAACACCGATCATTGCGATCGCATCGATAAGGCCCGCTACAACAAACATCTTAACTTGCAGTTGAGGTGCCAGCTCTGGTTGGCGTGCAGCAGATTCAAGGAATTTACCACCCAGCAGACCAAAACCAATAGCAGTCCCAAGGGCACCCATACCGATCAGTAGTGCAACAGCGATGTATAACATGTACGTCTCCGATTATATTTAAAGTTAAAGTTAAAAAGTAAAGTTAAAACACGTTTCAATATGGTTGCCGTGAACTTCCAGGTTACTCACGACAACCGCTTGTTTGTTTCTAGTGATCTTCGCTCGCCAGACTCAGGTAAACGATGGTCAGCATCATGAAAATGAAGGCTTGCAGAGGCAGAACCAGGATGTGGAACACCGCCCAGGCAAAGTGCAACGGCAGCTGGAAGTAGCCGATGGTTGCGATCAGGATGAAGATAAGTTCACTGGCGTACAGGTTACCGAACAAACGTAGCGCAAGTGAGAGCGGACGTGCCAGCAGGGTAACGGTTTCCAGAATAAAGTTAACTGGAATAAACGCCGGGTGATTAAAGGGTTGCATGGTCAGTTCTTTAATGAAACCGCCTACACCTTTGATTTTAATCGAGTAGAAGATAATCAGTACAAACACACCCAGGGCTAACGCGAAGGTCAGGTTAAGGTCAGTGGTAGGTACTGCTTTGTTGTAGACGTGATGGGAATCCACACCAAAGAAGGTTTCACCTATCATGCCAGAAATCATTGGAATAACGTCTACCGGCACTAAATCCATCAGGTTCATCAGCAACACCCAGACAAAGATGGTTAGTGCTAATGGTGCAATCAGGTCACTCTTACCGTGGAAAGTACTCTTTACGTTGTCATCGACGAACTCGATAACCATTTCCACGAACGCCTGCCATTTGGTAGGAACGCCTGTCGTTGCTTTTTTGGCCGCAGAGCGGAACAAAAACAAAAACAGTAAACCTAAACCAATAGACCATGCCAACGTATCGATGTGCCAGGTCCAAAATCCAGCATCGGCACACTGCGCGTTAAACGCGATGCCGTTTTCGGTGCTGCACATGGAGGCATTGGTCAAGTGGTGCTTGATATATTCTGAGGTAGTGTATTCAGATGCCATTGTTCAACCTAAAAAATTAAAGTTTAAAATGCTTTACTGGTTTCGTCTCTACGACCTTCGCCTTAGTTTATTTACGACTAAGGGCGATCCGTTTATTTTTAATTGTTAGTACTATCGTTGACGAAACAACGCCAGCCAGTAGCTGACTGTTGCTATTGCAAACCCGGCAAATACCGGTAGCGGTTCTAACTTTAAACCAGCAAAGGCAATAGCAAACAAAATTACTGTTGCAGCCAGTTTTAACTTCGAGCCCTGGCTGAAACTTTTCGTGACCAGTCTTAATTGACTCGCCCCGGCATATCTGAACGCAAACAATGCGAAAATCTGATTGGGTAAGATACTGATGATTGTGCCCGCTGCAAAAGCTAAGGCTTTATCAACGGTACTCAACAACCCTGTTATGAGAATGAAAATCAGCGCACAAATAATCTGAAAAAGCGCCGCTTTTTTGGCCACTGATTTTCCTTTGTCGGCCAAGTTTTTTGTCACATGTATTCTCTGGTTGTGAAACCCAACAAAAAGCGACAGAAGTATACTGTTTTAGCGGTAGAATTCAACCGTTATGGATTTTTTGTATGTTATTGTGAAAATTTTCTGAGTCTATAACAGAAGGTCAGACGAGTTAGCTGCTAAAATCGCCTTAAATCGGCTATTTTATCCGCGACAAAATACCATCAAGCTGGTCCAAATCATTAAAGTTTATCACCAGCTTACCTTTCCCTTTCGCGTTATGATCAATCGACACTTTAGCGCCCAGGTTATCTGACAACTTATTCACCAGACTTTTCACATCCGGGTCGATTTCTTTCGGGGGCTTGGGTTCTGCAGGTTCCAGAATTTTACGCACCAGTTTTTCGGTATCACGAACGGTAAGTGCCTTGCCGGAAACAATTTGCGCAGCCTCAGACTGAGACTCACCTTCCAGTGCCAGCAAGGCTCGGGCATGACCCATTTCTATATCACCGTGTTCAACCAGTAACTTTACATCGTCATTAAGGTTATTGAGGCGTAACAGGTTGGTAATGGTCGTACGTGACTTACCTACCGCTTCGGCCACTTCCTGGTGAGTTAACTCAAACTCTTTCATTAAACGGTCGAGTGCCTGGGCTTCTTCCATGGCATTGAGGTCTTCACGCTGAATATTTTCGATCAGCGCAATGGCCACGGCGGCTTCGTCGGGAACGTCTTTAATCAGGCAGGGAACAACATCCAGTTGCGCGAGCTGCGCGGCACGCCAACGGCGTTCACCGGCAATGATTTCATATTTGTCAGTACTTACTAACCGCACAACAATTGGTTGAATTACACCCTGTGAACGGATAGAAGAGGCTAGCTCTTCCAGTGCCTCCGGCGACATATCTTTACGGGGTTGATACTTGCCAGGCTGCAAAAATTCGATAGGCAGTTTTCTTAGTTCACTGTTTTGTGACGCTACGGCTTCACTATCTTCGCTGCGTGAGGCTGACTGACTGGTAGCTAGCAATGCATCCAGCCCGCGTCCTAATCCTCTTCTTTTTGCTGACATAATATCCTCAATGCCTGAATGTTCTTTTTATTAACTCGCCTTGGCAGGCATTTCTGACGTTTTATCCCGGCGTCGCAAAATTTCTCCGGCCAGCGCCAGGTAGGCTTTGGCGCCAGTCGATGATTTATCATAATACATAGCTGGCGCGCCAAAACTTGGGGCTTCAGCAAGACGTACATTGCGAGGGATCACGGTACGGTATACCTGCTCTCCAAAATGCCGTTTGAGTTGTTCAGACACATCATTGGCCAGGCGATTACGCGGATCATACATGGTCCGCAGTACACCTTCTATTTTTAATTCGGGATTCACCACCGAGGCCAGTTTCTGAATCGTGTCCATCAACGCCGTGAGTCCCTCCAGTGCGTAATATTCGCACTGCATGGGCACTAAAATCGAATCCGCGGCTGCCAGCGCGTTAACCGTAAGCAGGTTGAGTGACGGCGGGCAGTCGATAAAAATAAAATCGTAGTAATCACGAACCGACTGCAGGGCATTGCGCAGTCTAACCTCACGGGCAAACTGTTCCATCAGTTTTATTTCGGCCGCCGTTACATCGCCATTAGCGGCGATTAAATCGTACTTACCTGAGGTATTTTTAACGATAACTTCGTCAACCGGCTTGTCTTCAATCAGCATTTCATAGCTGGTTGCATCAACCTCGTACTTATCCACGCCGCTACCCATGGTAGCGTTACCCTGTGGATCCAGGTCAATCAGTAACACTTTGCGTTTTGTGGCAGCCATTGACGCAGCAACGTTTACTGCTGTTGTGGTTTTACCCACACCGCCCTTTTGATTTGCGATTGCAATTACTTTAGCCACGTTTGATCCCAACTATGATTTTTGAACTGTCAGCAGGTGACGTTCACCTTCCAGCCCCGGTACGAATAGCTCCACAGATAATTCCAGAGTACAGGTATCAGGGATGGCAGCGATTTCGTCGGTCGGATACTGACCCTTCAGTGCCAGAAACTTCCCTTGAGTATCTACCAGATGCTCACACCAGTGCAACATATCTTTCAGCGAGGCAAATGCTCTGCTGAGTACTGCATCATAGTACTGCGCGGGCACGTGTTCCTCAACCCGGCTTTGAATGGGCTCAATATTGACCAGTTTCATTTCGAACGCGCATTGCTTCATAAAGCGCACCCGTTTACCCAGACTGTCGAGTAACGTGAAATGCTTATCCGGGCAGGCAATGGCCAGTGGAATACCCGGTAAACCGGGGCCGGTACCCACATCAATGTAGCGCTGGTCGGTTAAAAACGGCGCCACCGCAAGCGAATCCAGTATGTGTTTAACCATCATCTGTTCGGGATCACGAACCGACGTCAGGTTAAACGCTTTGTTCCACTTGTGGATACGTTCAACATAGTCGAGCAACAGATTTTGCTGTTCTTCAGACAGCACCAATGACATCGCATCAATGCCGTCGCGTAAAATGATACTTAGTTTTTGTCGGTCAAAACTCATTTAGGCAGACTGCTTCTCGTGTTTACGTAACATGCCGTGTTTTTTCAGGTAAACCAACAACAAAGAAATGGCTGCTGGCGTAATACCCGAAATGCGTGCTGCTTTACCAATGGTCTCCGGACGGGCATCGGTGAGCTTAGCCACCACCTCATTGGACAGTCCGGATATTTTACTGTAGTCAAAGTCTGCGGGTAACAGGGTATTTTCATGACGCTGGGTTTTTGCGATCTCGTCGAGCTGACGAGCGATGTAACCGGCGTACTTGATCTGGATCTCAACCTGCTCAGCAGCAATGGGATCGGCAAGGCCCGGCCCGAGTGACTCAATGCTCATCAATGATGAATAGGTCATTTCCGGACGACGAATAAGTTCTTCCAGTGAATGCTCACGACTAACCGGGTTTTTAAGCAACGTGTTTAGCTCAGCTACTGCGGCGTGTTCCGGATGGATCCACTGGCCACGCAAACGTTGTTGTTCCTGTTCAACCGCTTCCACTTTGGCGTTAAAGGCCTGCCAGCGAGCATCATCCACCAGCCCGATTTCACGGCCTGCGGCGGTAAGACGCATATCCGCATTATCTTCGCGCAACAGCAGGCGGTATTCGGCCCGGCTGGTAAACATGCGGTAAGGTTCTTTGGTCCCCATGGTCGCCAGATCGTCAATCAGTACGCCCATGTAGGCCTGATCGCGACGCAGGATGAGCGGATCTTTCTGTTGTACCTGCAAGGCCGCGTTGGCACCGGCTATGAGACCCTGGGCACCGGCTTCTTCGTAACCGGTCGTACCGTTAATCTGGCCGGCAAAGAACAGACCATCAATATACTTGGTTTCGAGGGTTTGTTTCAGGTCGCGGGGATCAAAGAAGTCATACTCAATGGCATAACCCGGGCGAATAATATGCGCGTTTTCAAAGCCTTTGATGGAATGGATCAGCGCCTGCTGAATATCAAAGGGCAGGCTGGTAGAGATGCCGTTAGGATACACCTCAACGCTTTTCAGCCCTTCAGGCTCAACAAAGATCTGATGTGAGTTCTTATCGGCGAAACGGGTAATTTTATCTTCGATGCTCGGGCAATAACGCGGCCCAACGCCTTCAATCACGCCGGTAAACATGGGCGAGCGATCCAGTCCGCCCCGGATAATCTCGTGAGTTTGCTCGTTGGTATGGGTGATGTAGCACGGGATCTGCTGCGGATGCATATCCCGGTTACCCATAAACGAAAACACCGGTGCCGGCGTATCACCGGGCTGTGCCTGCATCACATCAAAGTTGAGACTACGAATATCCAGTCGCGCCGGGGTACCGGTTTTTAGGCGATCGACTCTGAACGGTAGTGCTCGTAAACGTTCGGCCAGCGCAATCGACGGTGGATCGCCAGCACGACCGCCACGATAATTCTCCAGACCAATGTGAATGGTACCGCCGAGGAATGTACCAACGGTTAACACCACGGTTTTCGCCCGGAATTTCAGGCCCATCTGGGTTACCACGCCACACACGCGATCGTTTTCGACGATCAGATCATCACAACTTTGTTGAAACAACGTGAGGTTTGGCTGGTTTTCCACGATGTTGCGGATCGCCTGACGATATAAGCTTCGGTCAGCCTGGGCGCGGGTTGCACGCACAGCAGGGCCTTTACTGGAGTTAAGCGTTCTGAACTGGATCCCGCCCTGATCTATCGCCAGTGCCATGGCACCACCTAAAGCATCGATTTCTTTTACCAGATGGCCTTTTCCAATCCCCCCGATCGCTGGGTTACACGACATCTGGCCGACGGTTTCGACATTATGGGTAAGTAATAGGGTACGCACGCCCATACGGGCAGCAGCAAGTGCAGCTTCGGTACCGGCGTGACCGCCGCCAACTACGATGACATCGTAATCCTGCTGATAAAACATAGTTACCTCACTAATTACCTAACTGGGACGAAGTGTTTAGCCAGTGGAGAAAAAAGGGCGCGTATTTTAGCTGAGTTCTTGGCTAATGAAAATGGTTAAATTTTCTACATTGTACTGGTAATGCTGAAAAGCGGATCGTGTTATTAAAGTATAGGATCTATTTAGATCTTTTATATTTATTTCTATTAGGGATCGCCGGATCTGTGTGTAAGTCAGTTTTCCGTATTTAAAACATGATATTACGCGATCAATAAGATCTGGAAGACCCCGATCACAACCCTACTGGGATCCTGTGCATAAAGCACCGTTTTATCCACATGCCAGCAGCGGGCAGATCTTATCACAATTCAGATCAAAGCTTGTACACAGCTACTTCTCAGAGGTTATTCACAGCAGTGATCTAGCTTTGATCTAACTGGGGATAACTTGTTTAATAGATCCAGGATCCGATCGGCCTGTAACCCGTACTATGTGGCTTATAACGGTGTTTTACTGTGGACAAGAGTTATTCAGATCTTAGTGGTTTTGGATCCGAGAATCACGTCTTCGATCCGATCATGTTTCGTCGCAATGTTTATAAAAATAATTTTAAAGCAGCTTATTGAGCATAGATTTTAATAGTCAGAATGCCGTTTAAGGTTATCGAATGGATACTTTTAAGCGTGAATCGTAAAAGTAAGATACAAAAAACGCCGTATAAACGGCGCTTTTCAGTGGTTTGGTGGAACGTTAACGGACCTGATTTGGCTGATAGCGAGGCGCTGAGGTAACCTGATCTTCCTCGTCGAGGGTGAGGCCTTTGCGCCGGCTCGGGCCGGAAAACCTCACCTTGTAGGTATCGTACTCTTTGATCGATTCAAAGCAATAGCGGCCCAATGCCTGCTCCAGATCGCCAAGATTGTGGTTGGTGATCAGAATACAGTTTTTCTTGTTCACCAGGCGTTGACGCAGCAGATTACCCAGCCAGCTTTGCGAATTTTTCTTTAATACTGTTTCGTTAACGCAGACTTCGTCGAGGATCAGCATGTCCACATCCAGCAGCTCCTGATGGGCGGCACGGAATTTTTGCCCGGCATTATCCTGAGAACCAAAGTCATAGGCAGAATGGCGCATCTCCAGCAGTGTGGACAGCTGGCGGTATAACACGGTGACTTCATATTGATCGATAAGCTGATGCGCAATGGCACCGGCTATGTGTGACTTACCACGGCCATAGTCACCGTAGAATATCATCATGTGTGAGCCTGCTTCACGCCAGGCTTTGTCTTCGTGAGCGGCAATAAATGACTGGGCAATGCTGACCGCTTCAACCACGTCATCACTGTCTTCAATTAAGTTGGCGAAGGTCCAGCGAGGGTTGAGGTCTGAGCGACCATGCAGCGTTTCGATGCGCTGCTTTTTGGATTGCTGCTGGAGCTGGGCGATTTCCTGATTGGCCTGGGTTTCGTATTGCTTTCGCAGGGTCTTGTAATCGATATATTCAGATTCATTTGGTACCGCTTTACCCAGCGTTCTGGCCAGTGAGTTAAGTTTATCTTTAAATGAATCCATGATTAATTTTCACCTGATTTATTGGCGTATTTAGCAACAAGCTGTCTGGCATTATCATCTGCTTCGATGCCCGGTTCAACGGTCACGACCTGATTACCCACTTTTTTTGTGGCCTGATAGCCTTTGGCGGTGCGGCGGTTTTTAAGCGCATAAGTGAATTTCTGGGTCCATTGATAACTGCTGAAAACTGCTTCCGGACGGCCCAGCCAATAGGCCACAAACTCACCAATGTCCTGTTCATCAAAGCTTTTATCAATTAAACCAATCAGTGCTGCAATATCGTCAAATATCTGTTGCTGCGGTTGCCAGTCGCGATGCATGGCGTAGTGCTGCTGGTGAAAGGGCTGATAACCCTGAGTATTGCTGATAAGTGGTAGCAGTACGCGTTTGCCGTTGAGCGACATGTCGAGGCTCAGCGCTTCAGGTAATGATATCAGACCGGCCTGAGTGAGTTCCTCCAGCAAGGTATTGATCTCACGGCCGCGGGTTACCGGCTCCCGTTGTGGGTCGCTGTTCATCAGCGCCAGTAGCTCTTTGTACTGCAGCGGGGTAGACAAGAGTGTGTCCTGATTGGCTTTAGGACGCAGCGCCAGACAATACAGTACCCTTGCCGCATTGCTCAGCGGCGAGGTAAGGGCATTTAATTCGGCCTGGGTAAACATTTAGTCCAGCGTGTCGAGAATGGGTTCCAGCCATTCTACGGCGCGATCTTCCGGAATGGGGTGGTGTAGTACGTCGATATGTAATGGGTCGGCCATTAGTTTAGCTCCGCCCTTATTCATCAGCGTTTCCATGGCGATGGCACCATGGCAATAGGTATCGTAGCTGCTGTCACCGAGGCCCACTACAAAGTACTCGATATCGCTGAGATCTTCGTCGTCTAACTGGGCTGCAAAAGGCTGAATATTGTCGGGTAAATCGCCGGCCCCATGGGTAGAGGTACAGATAAACCAGGTGGAATCGGCGTCGATATCGTCCATATCGGGCTGGGTGAGTATAGTAACTTTATACCCACGGGTACGAAGAGCCTCAGCAATGGCATCAGCAACATATTCGCTGGCCCCCAGTACAGAACCTACTAGCAGTGTAAAGTGACGATCCATATTACTCCGGATAAACCTTGTGGCAGTTATGCTTAAAGTGGCGGCATTATAACAATAATAACCGCCAGGGAATATGTTTAGTCGGGGTAGCTTGCTGGTCGTTGGTTACTTGCCAATACAGAATGAGGAAAAGATACGACCGAGCAGGTCGTCAGAGGTAAATTCGCCGGTGATTTCGGTGAGTGCCTGATGAGCCAGGCGTAATTCTTCCGCCAGTAATTCGCCGGCCAGATTGTCGTTGAGTTGCTGCTCGCCGGTTTCCAGGTGCGCCAGCGCAGTATCAATGGCATCCATGTGACGGCGGCGGGCGATAAACTGACCTTCGGTAGTGGTGTCCAGGCCAATACTGGCTGCCAGATGGTCTCTTAATACCTCTACCCCGGCACCGGTGCTGGCAGACAGGGCAATGGTGGTAAATGCACCATGGGCTGAGTCGACCTGATGCAGGCGTATTTCATCGCCGGTTTTATCGACTTTATTGCGAATAACCGTTAACGGCATGCCAGCGGGCAACTGTTGCATAAATTCGGGCCAGATGAGGTACGGGTCGATACTGTCTGATTCGGTGCTGTCGACCACGAACAATACCCGATCGGCCTGATTAATTGCTTCCCAGGCGCGGGCAATGCCGATTTGTTCCACTTTATCCGGGCTTTCGCGCAGTCCGGCGGTATCGATAATATGCAGCGGCATACCATTAATGTGGATGTGTTCTTTCAGTACATCCCTGGTTGTACCTGCAATATCGGTCACAATGGCGCTTTCACGGCCAGCGAGGGCATTAAGCAGGCTCGATTTACCGGCATTAGGTTTGCCAGCAATCACCACCTGCATACCTTCCCTTAGCAGCGTCCCTTGTTTTGCCTGACTGCGAACCTTACCAACTTGCTCAAGAATGGCGGTGAGGTCATTATTGACCTTGCCGTCGGATAAAAAGTCGATCTCTTCATCCGGAAAGTCGATAGCCGCTTCCACATACATACGCAAATGAATGATGGCTTCGCTGAGGGTATTGATTTGTTCTGAAAACTCACCCTGTAACGAACGCAACGCACTTTTCGCAGCCTGCTGGGAGCTGGCATCAATCAGATCGGCAATGGCTTCAGCCTGGGCTAAATCCAATTTGTCGTTTAAGAAAGCCTGTTCGCTAAACTCACCTGGCCGTGCCATTCTCACATTTGCTACCGCTAAAATGGCTTCCAGCAGCATATCAATGATAACCGGCCCGCCATGACCCTGAAACTCCACCACATCTTCACCCGTAAAGGAGTGCGGGTTTTTAAAGTAAATGGCAATGCCCTGATCGATGATTTCACCCATGGCATTGTAAAAGTCAGTGTAAGTAGCCTGACGGGGCGATAGCGGGGTGCGTAATATGCTTTCAGCCACTGTTAACGCTTGCGGGCCGGATACCCGCACTATGCCAATACCACCTCGCCCGGGCGGGGTAGCTTGTGCAACGATGGTGTCGGTGTGGCTGATAGTCATAACTAAGCTCTAGTCGCGGAAATTATTAAATTGAAATGGCTGGCCTAACTCTGCCTGCTTGACCAGTTGCATCACTTGTTGCAGGTCGTCGCGCTTTTTACCGGTAACCCGCAGTTGATCGCCCTGGATAGCCGTTTGTACTTTAATTTTGGCATCTTTGACCAGTTTAACAATCTTCTTGGCGACGGCTTGTTCAATGCCTTCTTTAAACGCTATCACCTGGCGGTAGTTTTTGCCGGTAACGGTATGCGGTTTACAGTCAATGGATGAAGTATCCAGGTTACGCTTGGCACAGGCATTACGGAACATAGATTCCATTTGTTGGAGCTGGAATTCGGCCTGGGCGGCCATCAGTACGGTTTTATCTTTGTACTCGAAACTGGCTTCTACGCCACGAAAGTCGAAGCGGGTCGACAATTCACGGTTAGCGTTTTCCGTGGCATTGCGGACTTCTTCCATGTTTATTTCTGACACAATATCAAATGAAGGCATAGTGGCTGCTCTCCTGTTAACAAAAGCCCGCATGAATGCGGGCTTTAAGTAGTTTATTGGGATTCATTATTTACTTAATGCCACGCTTTTCCATGGAGGCGTAAATCATTTTCGCCTGGACCAGGGTAATCACGTTACTGATAAACCAGTAGAGTACCAGACCGGCCGGGAACCAGATAAAGAATACACTCATGGCAACCGGCATCCACTGCATTATTTTTTGCTGCATCGGGTCAGTCATGGTAGTGGGTTGCAGCTTCTGCAACATCCACATGCTGGCACCGGTTAATACAGGCAGTACAAAGTAAGGGTCCATCACCGACAAGTCGGTAATCCACAGAATAAAGTCAGCGTGGCGTAATTCCACACTTTCCAGCAGTACCCAGTACAGTGCCAGGAAGATAGGCATTTGCAATAACAGTGGGAAACAGCCACCCATGGGGTTAACTTTTTCTTTCTTATAGAGCTCCATCATGGCTTGTGACATCTTTTGACGGTCGTCGCCATAACGGTCTTTCAGTTGCTGCATCTTGGGCGCCAGATTACGCATCTTAGCCATGGATTCGTATTGCTTCTTGGTTAGCCAGTACATGGCGCCTTTGACAATAATGGTAATCAGGATAATCGCTACCCCCCAGTTACCTACCAGGCTATGCAGAAACTTAAGCAGGGTAAATAATGGCTGTGATATCCACCATAAAATGCCGTAATCTACGGTCAGATCCAGGCCTTTTGCCAGCATAGCCAGTTTATCCTGATCCTTGGGACCCATGTACAGCGTGCTGTTTAACTCAATAGCTTGTCCGGTTTCTACTGATGTCGGTTCGCCGGTGTAACCAACAATCGCGTACTGGTTAGCCACCATACGGCTGTACAGCGAATTGGTTTCGGTTTGAGACGGTACCCAGGCCGAAATAAAGTAGTGCTCCAGCATACTTACCCAACCACCTGTGGTGGTGATACGTAGTGGATCATCCTCGATATCGTCAAACGTGTATTTGTTATAACGATCGTCGGCTGTGCCATAAGCTGCGCCGCGATAGGTCGGCATAAACATGTTACCGCCTTCCTGTTCAGCGGTGGTTTGCTTAAGCTGGGCATATTGTTGGAACTGAGCAGTCTGACCAGAATTATTGGTAATTGCATAGCTCACATCCACATCGTTGTGCCCACGGGTAAATGTGAAGGTTTTAGTAATGCTGATACCGTCATTGCTAGACCATGTAAGCGGCACACTCAGAGTGTCACCGTTTAGTTCGTAGGAATCCGCCTGCGCTTGATATAACGGCCTGCCTTGTGAGCTGCCATCGGGGCCATTCGCGCCTACTAATCCGCTTTGTGCCACGTACAATCCGTTACCAGCGCGCAGTAAGCTGTAGGGTTCGTCAGAGCCCTGAGTAACCGGAAACTTAACCAGGTCAGCGTGAATAACGTCACCACCTACCAGACTAATCGTCAGATTCAGGGTATCGGTTACTACTGAAATCGTTTGCTTAGTATTGTTGCTGGCTGTTGCCTGCGGCAAAGTTTCACTCACGGTTACAGGGACATCTTCGTCAGTGCCATTGCTGGCAGGGACTGATGAAGCTGAGGGTACACCGGCCGGTACACTGTCTGCTGCTTCCTGGGTTACTGGTTGAACTGGCTGGGGTCCGTAGGCCTCGTGCCACTTTTGCCAGAGTAAAAAGCTGATAAATGCGATGGCAATAATCAGAATACTTCGTTGCGATTCCATACTGGTCTCTTTTAATTTGAGTGTTTATTGTCTTGTTTGTTTTCGGGTACCGGATCGTATCCGCCAGAGTGCAAAGGGTGGCATTTTAATATGCGTTTGATAGATAACCAACCGCCAATTAACAATCCGTGCGATTTAAATGCATTTAAGGCATAAACTGAGCAGCTTGGATGAAAGCGACAGCGCTGTCCAAGCACCGGCGAAATAAATAACCGGTAAAAGTAAATGAGTCCCAGCGGCAGCGCGATTAGCCCGTAGTGCAGCGCTTTTCGAGCTTTTTCCATAACTTTTCCAACGTGACAAAGACTTCATCATTCGACAATTTATCGGCGCCGGTTTTGCCGACCACAATAATATCGATTCCGGGGAGTTGCTGCGCGCGATGACGAAAGCTCTCGCGAATTAAACGTTTGATGCGGTTGCGCTGATTAGCTTTGCGAATACGTTTTTTGGCTAAGGTGATACCAATACGGGGATGAGTTAGCTGATTATGTCTGGCAAGAACCGTAAAACACGGTGATACTGCAGGAATTGCTTTATCGAAAACATAGGTAAAGTGGGAGGGAGTAAGAAGCCTTAACTCCCGGGAAAACTGGTTTTCGCCCACTTTTGGTAAATACCATTAAGCAGAAAGGCGAGCACGACCCTTTGCACGGCGAGCGGCTAGTACTTTACGACCGTTTTTAGTCGCCATACGAGCACGGAAACCGTGAGAGCGTTTACGCTTTAGGTTACTCGGTTGAAACGTTCTTTTCATGACCAAAGTCTCACTTTTACGTGGTTAAACATACTTATTGTAACTGCCCAAATAATAGGCGTGCTACAAAAGGACGCTGAATTCTAGAGATCTCCGGGGCCATTGTCAATGGAAAAGCCGGTTAAACCACTTAATAATCCTAATTTTGTTGCTGTATGACGAAAAGAAATTACGCGGACTGTGAATAATTATTTTTGTCAATACAATTTATCCACAGATTTACCGTCTATCCAGCATATTGAGGTCTTGTCAAGACTATGATCGGCTACTGATCGCCTATACAGGATCCTCGATCACAATAGTGCGATCTGATCATGATTTAAAGATTTTCCTTTAATAAACATAAAATTAAATGTTTTTCGCTGGGGTTTTTTGCTGATCCGGATTTACTTTGGATCGAATAAGTAAGATAATCCACAAGCTAGTTAATCGATCAGCGTGACATCATCAGTTTACTCACATTTCACCTGTTTGTTAGTCGATGCGACCCGCAGCATTTATACACAACATTAAATAACGATAAGAACAATAAAAATAAGGCCTAGCGCCAGAACGGAGCATAATAATAATATGTCTTTATGGAATCAGTGCCTGGAGCGTTTGCGTCAGGAACTCCCTACACAGCAGTTTGTTATGTGGATAAGACCACTAACATCAGAACAAAATCAGGATGCTGTAACGCTTTATGCTCCGAATCGGTTTATTCTGGATTGGGTCCGTGAAAAATACCGGGACAAGATCAATCAGTTATTTGTTGAGTTCAGCGGCGGCCAACAGGCGCCACAGCTGCGTTTCGAGGTGGTTCAACGTCGTGCTGCGCCGGCTGCGTCTAATCCGGCGCCAAGTGCCACCGACAGCGATCCGATCCGAGGATCGGCAAGGGGATCGTCGTTTTCTGCATCTGTTGATAATTACAGTCAGCCGCCTCAACAAACTAACGCTTTCACTAATGGCAACAATGCATCAATGCAAAGTCCGCCAGTTGCACCGGCGCCGGTAAGTGCCAGGGTTAATGCACCAGTATCAGCAGGGCAGACGGTAAATAAGGTCATCCCTATACCGGAAGGCCTGAGTCACAAGAGCAATATCAATCCCACTTATCAGTTTGATAACTTTGTTGAGGGTAAGTCTAACCAGTTAGCCAGAGCTGCGGCGAGCCAGGTAGCCAACAATCCAGGCGGCTCATATAACCCGCTGTTTATATATGGCGGCACTGGTTTAGGTAAAACTCACTTATTACACGCAGTAGGTAACGGCATCCTCAATACTAAGCAGGATGCTAAAATCATTTACATGCACTCCGAGCGTTTTGTGCAGGATATGGTTAAAGCGCTGCAAAATAATGCCATCGAGGACTTCAAGCGTTTTTATCGTTCGGTGGATGCGTTACTTATCGATGACATTCAATTCTTTGCCAATAAAGAACGTTCCCAGGAAGAATTTTTCCATACCTTTAATGCGTTGCTGGAAGGTAATCAGCAAATCATTCTTACCTCCGACCGTTACCCCAAGGAGATTGACGGGGTAGAGGACCGGCTTAAATCGCGGTTTGGCTGGGGACTCACCATTGCAATCGAGCCACCAGAACTTGAAACCCGGGTGGCGATTCTGATGCGTAAAGCGTCTGAGAATAATATTCAGCTGCCTAACGAGGTTGCTTTCTTTATTGCCAAACGTTTGCGCTCGAATGTTCGGGAACTGGAAGGCGCATTAAACCGCGTTATTGCCAACGCAAACTTTACCGGCAGACCAATCACCATTGATTTTGTGCGTGAGGCATTGAGAGATTTACTCGCGTTACAGGAAAAGCTGGTTACGGTGGATAATATTCAAAAAACGGTCGCAGATTACTATAAAATAAAAGTATCTGATATTCTGTCAAAACGTCGCAGCCGCAGTGTTGCCAGGCCAAGACAAGTCGCCATGGCGTTATCTAAGGAATTGACGAATCATAGCTTGCCCGAGTTGGGTAATCTGTTTGGTGGCAGAGACCACACTACGGTGTTGCATGC
>CATMRP010000068.1 GCA_950073835.1 uncultured Alteromonadaceae bacterium | reverse complement strand
CCTGATATGCCGTATGATTTTGAGCAGATAGTTGAGCGCATCGACCAGCAAAAATTCTGGACCTTCCCCGGTGGTGTGCACCCGGACGGGCGTAAACACCTGTCCAACCAAACGGCAATTAACCCCTTGCCGCTCCCCAAACAGTTGGTTATCCCGGTAAAACAACATATTGGCACCGCAGGCGTTTGCCTGGTGTCGGTTGGCGATAAAGTATTGAAAGGGCAAACGCTGACCAGCAGCCCAACTCCGTTTTCAGTACCGGTACATGCGCCAACTTCGGGATTAGTCTCGGCAATTGAAGAGCGCACCACCGCTCACCCTAGTGGTCTGCCTGAACTTTGCGTGGTTATTGAAGCGGACGGCAATGATACCTGGACAGAACTCAAGCCTGTCGCTGATTACCAGCAACAAACTAAATCATCACTGATCAACGCTATTTGCGAGGCAGGTATCGCTGGCATGGGCGGCGCGGGCTTTCCTACCCACATAAAATCCACTGCCCGTAAAAAAGTTGAGTTCCTGATTATCAACGGGGTGGAGTGCGAGCCTTATATCACTGCCGACGACCGTTTAATGCGTGAGTTCGCCTGGCAGATACGCAAGGGAATAGACATTCTCAGTCACCTGATTGAACCGAAGGTGGTGATCATCGCTATTGAGGATAATAAGCCTGAAGCGTTCAAAGCCATGCAGCAGGTATGTAACGACACGCCGTCTATCCGCGTTGTGCAAATCCCCACAAAATACCCGGCCGGCGGCGAGAAACAACTTATTCAGGTATTAACCGGACGCGAAGTACCACGCACCGGCCTGCCGGCAGACATTGGGGTAATGATGTTTAACGTGGGTACCTGCTACGCCATCGCCGATGCTATTTTACACGGTAAGCCATTAATCCAGCGCGTGGTTACCGTAACCGGAGAGGCCGTACAAAAACCACAGAACGTGTGGGCACTGATTGGTACTCCCATAGAACACCTGCTCAGCCAGGCCCAGTATCAGCTCAAGAAGCAAAAGGCGCCCACGGTGATCATGGGCGGGCCGATGATGGGCTTTACACTCCCCTCTGTTGATGTACCGGTAGTAAAAATCACCAACTGCCTGCTTATCCCCGCTAAGAAAGAATTAAACCTTAGTCAGCGGGAGCTGGCATGCATTCGCTGTAGTGCCTGTGCCGATGCCTGCCCGGTAAGCCTCTTGCCACAACAAATGTACTGGCACAGTAAGGCACTGGAGCTTGATAAAGCAGAAGAGTACAACCTGTTTGACTGCATCGAATGCGGCGCCTGTGCATATGTTTGCCCCAGTGAAATTCCGCTGGTGCACTATTACCGCAAGGCTAAGGCGCAAATCAGAATACAGCGTGACGATAAAGACAAAGCTGAAAAATCCAAACAACGTTTTGAAGCCCGCAAGGCCCGCCTCGAAAAAGAAAAACAGGAGCGTGAAGCCAAGCATAAAAAAGCTGCCGCTGCTCGTAAGCAGGCCTCGCAACCGGGTACCGGTGAAGAAGGCGGCGCGAAAGATAAAGTAGCCGCAGCCCTGGCCAGAGCAAAAGCTAAAAAGGCCGAACAGGCACAGGCAACCGAAAGTCCGGCAAGTGCCTCCCCTCAACCTGACGACAACAAAGCCAAAGTCGCCGCCGCGATTGCCCGGGCAAAAGCTAAAAAAGCCCAACAAGCTGAAGCGCCAGCAGCTGATCCACAAGGCAGCGTTGAAGACGAACGCAAGGCAAAAGTCGCAGCAGCGGTTGCCAGAGCTAAAGCGAAGAAAGCCGCTCAGCAAGCTAATCAGGATGAGTCTGCACACGCCCGTGATGCTGCACCTGCAGAAACTGCAGAAGACGAACGTAAAGCAAAAGTAGCCGCTGCGGTAGCCAGGGCAAAAGCCAAAAAAGCATCGCAGTCTGGCCAACCAACAGAAACCACGGCTCAGGCAGACGATGACAGCGATAACCGGGAAGCTCAGCGTAAAGCCAAAATCGCTGCTGCGGTGGCTAAAGCAAAGGCTAAGAAACAAGCCCAGGCCGATGAACAAGCCGAGAGCGAGCCTCAGGCGACTGAGCATGCACAGGTAGAGCCTACCGAAGAAGACTCGCCGGAAGCTCAACGCAAAGCTAAAATTGCCGCAGCTGTCACCAAAGCAAAGGCTAAGAAACAAGCCCAGGCCGCTGAACAAGCCGAAAGTGAGCCTCAGGCAACCGAGCATGCATCAGCACAGTCAGCCGAAGAAGACTCGCCGGAAGCCCAGCGCAAAGCTAAAATTGCTGCAGCTGTCGCCAAAGCAAAGGCTAAGAAACAAGCCCAGGCCGCTGAACAAGCCGAGAGCAAGCCTCAGGCAACCGAGCATGCACCCGCACAGCCCGCCCAGGAAGAAGACTCTGCGGAAGCTCAGCGTAAAGCTAAAATCGCCGCTGCGGTCGCCCGCGCCAAAGCTAAAAAAGCGCAGCGAGAAGCCCAGCACAGCGGCTCAGAGGATAACGAATAATCATGAAGTTAGTACTATCGAGCTCTCCTCACCAGCATGTACGACGCCGCACCGATCAGGTTATGCGACTGGTCATTTATGCCATGGTGCCAGGTGTGATAGCCCAGCTTTACTTTTTTGGCTGGGGCGTGCTGGTACAGATGCTTATCGCTCTGATAACTGCTGTCGTTTCAGAAAGCGCGATTGTGGCCTTACGAAAACGTCAGATTGGTCAGGCGCTACAAGATTACAGTGCTGTGGTAACCGCCCTGCTGTTAGCGGTGAGTTTGCCGCCACTGTTACCATGGTGGATGACGGTTATCGGGACGTTTTTTGCCATTGCAGTAGTCAAGCAGCTTTACGGCGGCCTTGGGTTTAACCTGTTTAATCCGGCCATGGCAGCCTATGTGATGCTACTGATTTCTTTCCCGGCCGCAATGAGCAGTTGGTTGCCACCCGGCGAATTGGCCGCTCACGCCGTAACCTTCGGCGATGTTGTCAGCGTGATTTTTACCGAGTTTAGTTACAGTGGGTATGATATTAACCAGCTCAGAGCCGGTATTGACGGCGTCACCATGGCAACGCCACTGGACTATGTCAAAACCCAGATTAGCCAGGGCTACACTTATTCTGAAGCCATTAATCACCAGCAATTTACCGACAGCTTATGGTCGTCGGCCAGTCTGGGTTGGAGTGCCGTGGCGCTGGCCTATGCATTGGGTGGCCTGGTGCTAATTCAGCAGCGGATCATCAGCTGGCATATCCCCGTTTCGCTTATTGCAGGCGTTGCCGTCACCGCCACGTTTTTATCTATGATTAATGGTGATGTCTATGGCTCGGCATTGTTTCACTGTGTTAATGGGGCAGTCTTGTTTGGCGCTTTTTTCATTGCCACCGACCCGGTATCAGCATCCACCACGCCCCGCGGCCGGCTTATTTATGGTGCCGCCATCGGCTTTTGGACGGTTATTATTCGCACCTTTGGTGGCTATCCCGATGCCATCGCGTTTAGCGTAGTGATCATGAATATGGCAGTACCGCTAATCGATTATTACACGCAGCCGAAAGTTTATGGCCAGCAGCGCCCGGTTAAGCAAACACAAGGAGAGCCCTGATGCCGATAAACAGCATTACCAAAAACGGCCTTATCCTTACCGGTTTTGCCTTAGTTACCACCGGCCTGATTGCCATTACCTTCGACGGTACCAAACAGCGTATTGATGAGCAGCGGGCTAAAAAGAAGCTGGCAACACTCAACGAGGTTGTTCCGCCAGCATTGTATGATAATCAGCTTTATCTGGACTGTATTACTCTTGACGACAGCGCGCTGGGCGATGAGCCAAAATCAGTTTACCGCGCACGCCAAAGCGGTAGCGACGCCGCCCTGGCGGTAGAATTTACCGCACCCGACGGCTACAGCGGCGATATCGACCTGATAGCCGGCGTTGCTGTTAACGGTGAAGTACTGGGCGTAAGAGTATTATTACATCAGGAAACCCCGGGACTTGGTGATAAAATTGAAATGAGCGTCAGTAACTGGATGCTGTCATTTAATGGTAAATCATACGACGACGACCAGGCCAAGCGCTGGCAGGTAAAAAAAGACGGTGGTCAGTTTGACCAGTTTACCGGCGCCACAATTACCCCCAGGGCTGTGGTTGGCAGCGTCGCGCGAACACTGGCTTATGTTGAGGCTAATCAACATAGGCTGTTCAACACGCCGAGCAACTGTCAGGCTGCAGCGCAGTCGGGAGGACAGCATTAATATGTTTAAGCAGCTCACCATTGATGGTTTATGGAAAAATAACCCTGCGCTGGTTCAGCTTCTCGGGCTTTGCCCGCTGCTGGCAGTGACATCAAGCGTTGTTAACGGCCTGGGCCTGGGCCTGGCTACCGCGCTGGTGCTTATTGGTTCCAATGCAACCGTGTCGATCATTCGCCACTGGGTAACTCCGGCAATACGCATTCCGGTATTTGTAATGATCATCGCTGCCTTCGTGACGATTATTCAGCTGTTGATGAACGCCTTTACCTACGAGCTTTACCTGGCGCTGGGGATATTTATCCCTCTAATTGTAACGAACTGCGCCATTATCGGCCGTGCCGAAGCCTTTGCATCAAAGAACCCTTTACCGGTTTCTGCCTTTGATGGCCTGATGATGGGGTTAGGCTTCACGTTTATTCTGGTGGTGCTCGGCGGACTCCGGGAGCTGCTGGGCAACGGCACTTTATTGAACGGCGCAGAGCGCCTGTTTGGTGCTGGTGCTGAGAGCTGGAAAGTCACCGTGTTTACCACTGAACACCCCTTTTTACTGGCCATTTTACCGCCGGGTGCATTTCTGGGCATGGGCCTGCTGATTGCAGTTAAAAACGTTATTGATAAGAAAATGGCAGAGAAAGCCGCTGCCAGTGAAACCAAAACTGTTGTCCGCGCACGGGTAACGGCAGAGAGCTAGAAGTAATGAATAAAGCCAAGCGACTGGAAATTTTAACCCGTCTTCGTGATGCCAACCCGCACCCAACCACCGAGCTCAATTTTTCCAGCCCTTTTGAACTGCTGGTTGCGGTAACTTTGTCTGCTCAGGCCACCGATGTGAGTGTTAATAAAGCCACCGACAAGTTGTTTCCGGTTGCCAATACGCCAGAGGCCATTTATGCACTGGGCGTTGACGGTTTAAAAGAATACATTAAAACCATTGGTCTGTTTAATTCGAAAGCGCAAAACGTACATAAGCTTTGCCAGATCCTGATTGAACAACATAACAGTGAAGTACCAGAAAGCCGTGAAGCGCTGGAAGCACTGCCCGGCGTCGGCCGTAAAACCGCAAACGTCGTACTTAACACCGCCTTTGGCTGGCCCACTATCGCCGTGGACACTCACATTTATCGCGTATCTAATCGCACCAAGTTTGCCATGGGCAAAAACGTCGACAAGGTGGAAGAAAAGCTCCTCAAGGTCGTGCCCAAAGAATTTAAGGTCGATGTGCACCACTGGCTGATTTTGCATGGACGTTATACCTGCATTGCCCGAAAGCCACGATGTGGTTCGTGCATAATTGAAGACTTGTGTGAATACAAAGATAAGACTGAATAACAATACGTCTTTTTAAGTCGAGTAGCAGAAGTACTAATAAATGCCACACAACACAAGCAACATTGATCAGCTAATACCGCACTCCCTTACTTCAATTCTAACATTTTACACTTTTTGTAGAGTGTTGCTTAAGGACCCTGCACTGTCTATTATATGAACAACACAAACTTTTTAGCAGTAAAAAAGAACAAGTCGAACTGTTCAATAGAACAAAGCTCGTGCACGTAATATATTTTTTAATCCCCGTCTGTTTGTTTGTCCATTGAACAGAACAACAGGTTTTAGGTGAGGTATGTCTGCCACTAAGAAACCCTAATATTCAGAGAGCAACACCATGAAAATTAATTTTATATTTGTAAGCTTGCTGTGTTGTACCTTAATAGCCTGTAGCCCTAAACCTGAGCTAACCAATACTGAATTTTTCGACATAATGAATTCGCCCATAGGCTCTGTTGATTTCCCTAGTAGCTGCAACGCTACTGCAGCCCCTTTAGTCGAGCGAGCAGTGGCATTACTTCACCACATGATGTACGACGAAGCTGAGTTTTTGTTTAGCAATGCTCTGGTTGAAGACAAAAACTGTGCTATCGCCATGTGGGGCAGAGCAATGAGTAAAATCCATCCGCTATGGCCTGGGAATCCGTCTACACAGGACTTACAAGAAGGTGTATTTTTAACTGAAAAGGGCCTCAATATTGATGGTATTACAGAGCGTGAAAAAGCTTATCTGATGACGACTCACGCGTACTTTACTTCTGGCGGGAGTAAAGTAAATCGACTTAAAAAATTCGAAGCGGCTTGGAAGTTACTTAGCGAACAGTTTTCACAAGATTACGAAGCACTCGCCTTTTACGCGCTATCACATATAGCTACAGCAAATAAGTCAGATCAGAGTTTTGAGCAAAACCAAGCAGCGGCAAAAATTGCACAAAAAATACTAAATGCTAATCCACAACATCCTGGAGCGCATCACTATATGCTTCATGCTTACGACGTTCCGGGCTTGGCGCATATGGCAACCCAAATTGCAGACAGTTATGGAAAAATAACACCTAAAGTACCTCATGCCGCTCATATGTTATCGCACATTTATACGCGCTTGGGCGATTGGACTCAATCAATTGAATGGAACAAAACATCTTCAGAAACCGCTTGGGAGATGTGTGTATCAAGCGGTGTTATTAACTCGCACTATACTCATGCCCTTGATTACTTGGCATACGCATACTTGCAAAAGGGCGATGATAAGGCAGTACAAACCATCATTGATGATTTTGCTAATATAAAGGCGCCTTATAATAAGACTAACCATGCGTCTGCCTATGCGTTTTCTGCTATCCCTGCTCGATTTGCTGCTGAAAGGCAAGACTGGGAGGCTGCCACCAGACTACAGGCCAAAATACCTTCAGATTTTCCTTGGGATGATTCACACCGACCGTATGTTGCAATTACACATTTTGTAAAAGCAATTGGCTTTGCACGCACTGGTCAGGTACAAAGCGCGCAACAAGAAATAACACAACTTAAGAAGCTACAAACACAGATTGCAAATAATAGCGATTACTGGTCATTACAAGTTACCATTCAATTACGTTCTGCGCAGGCGTGGACTCTCTATGCTGAAGGAAATACGGAACAAAGTTTAATTGTAATGTCAGAGGCGGCAGCCCTAGAGCTTTCAACACAAAAACACCCAATCACGCCGGGAGCGATAATTCCTGCCAATGAACTTTTTGGGGATATGTTAATGCAAGAAGGCTTATTTATTAAAGCCATTGAGTCATATGAAGCATCGCTAAGTCGCAATCCTAAACGCTTGAATACAATGATAGGTTTAATTAACGCGCATAAAGCAATTGGCAATACTGATGCTATTAATACCTACTATGAAAATATTAAGAATCAAATCAGTGATTCAGCTTATGAGCGAAAAGCACTAATGAAGTTACTTTCTACCTAAGCTCACATGAGTTGAACTACGCGAACTTTGTATGCAGTAAACTACAGACTCATCACCGCTTTATCTATCTTACTTACTTGTTAGCGCCGCAGGCTCAATATCGCCGTGGACACTCACATTTACCGCGTTTCCAATCGCACCAAGTTTGCCATGGGCAAAAATGTCGACAAGGTAGAAGAAAAGCTACTTAAAGTCGTGCCGAAGGAATTTAAAGTCGATGTTCACCACTGGCTGATTTTGCATGGCCGCTATATCTGCCTGGCCAGAAAGCCTCGTTGTGGCTCGTGCATTATCGAAGACTTGTGTGAATACAAAGATAAGACTGAGTGACACTCATGCATTGATAAGCCTTATCGAAGCTAGAATTTGAGCTGGGGCGCTGCTGTTAATCAACAAAATAAATCTTTAACGTGATACAAGAAATATTGGGGGGTAATTCTGTACTCCCCCAATATCTGCGCTTTAATTTCAAGACCGCTTAATGACCAAACTGAACACGAATACCGGCGTTAACGGTAAAACCGTCATTACGTGACCAGATGTCAGTCGTCCAACGGCCGCTTGGATCTTTCTGTAACAATAATAACGAGTCATCTTTGGTTTGACGTATATTAAGCAAATTTTCTGCGTTTAAGAAATAACTCACGCTCCCCACGGTGATTTGTCCAAGTAACCCTAAATGCCAGTATGCATCACTTTTATCACGGTATGGGTTGCCTTCCAGATGCTGTGTGCCCGTGTAGTAAGCTTCAAATCCGACGAGATGGCTACCATGCTCTTCCCACATAATAACGGCCCCGGCAGAGTGCTTGGGTGTAAGTGTAAGCGGTTGCCGGCCAGATCCGGCTTGATTTTGTTTGGTGGCATCGGTGTACAAATAGCTTCCCGTTAGTTTCAGATCACGCCAGCGGTAGCGAAGCAAAAGTTCAGCTCCCCTAATTTCACTTTGCCCAGAAGCATTGACCAAACGAACTTGTTTATCAAACGTAGTTTCGGTTGAATTAATGACTTCAAGCTCAGTGACATTATCAACGTCAGAAGCAAATAATGTGACACTGGTTTCAATACTATCGTACACGTAACTGATGTCGATTGACGCCGTTGTTGCTTGCTCTTCTTCAAGATTATCAAGCGGTACTAGGCGCGATAAGCCAACATCTTCTATATCTTCTATAAATGGAGTTGGGGCAAAGAAACCTTGCCCGTAGGAGCCACGAACAATCCAGTTTTCAGGTTTATATAACATAGAAATACGGGGGCTAAACTGCGTACCGTACTCGCTATGCCAATCACTTCGCGCACTAAGTGACATGGATATATCATCCGTCGCTTCATAATCAACCTGCGAAAATACCCCCGGGACCTGATAGTTGTAGTTAAATTCTGAGAAGTCTTCTGAGTGAAAACGATCTGATTGATAGGCTCCCCCTACAAGCCAGGCTATTTTATCGTTATAACCTGAGACACTCGATTCAACCAGGTAACTTTCATGAACATCATTTTCTGCAACGATACCGTAAAGATGATCGTGCTCCTGATGCATAGCCGAAGCGCGAATAATCCAGTTGAGTACTTCTCCAATGGGTTGGTCAAAAATAAGGCCACTATCGAGCCTTAGTGAGTCCTGGCTTTGAATGAAAGGGTTACCGTCGGACACTCTTGCACCCTCTTCTGTGCCGCCTTCCCGGTTTTCTTTCATTGCCCCAAATGTAAGATACAAGTTCGCGCCGCTTTCACTTTCCCAATAAATCCGCGGCCGTATGGTAGCTCGTTGGTATTCAGCCATATCGAGCCAGCCGTCATCATCTAAATCTTGCTGCTCCTGATTGTGTAAGCCTGTGGTGAGTGATGCGCTGGTAACCTTATTAATCGGGCCAGCAAAGTATGAGGTAATGTCCTGACCACTTCTGGATGTGGCATTTAATAGTACTTCGCCTGCAAATTGATCAGACGGCGTACGAGAAATTAAGTTAATCACTCCGCCAAGCGCTGAGCCACCATACAACGATGATGCCGACCCTTTGATGATCTCAACATTAGCCAGATCGGTTGGCGGTATTTGTAGCAAGCCAATAGATGCAGTTTGGCCACCATATAATGGTAAACCATCACTCAGTAACTGGGTGTATCGACCATACAAACTTTGCAATCGAATATTGGCACTACCTAAAGCCGGAGAGGTATTTTGTACGCGTACGCCGCCGGTTTCGGCAACCAGCATCGAAATATTACCCGGCCTCATCAGGGCTTTATCCTGAACTTCTTCACCGTTAATAACCTCTGTTCGAGTAGCAGACTCAGTCACAATCCGACCGAGGCGAGAGGCAGTTACTTGAATTTTTTCAATCTTTTGTTCGTCATGTTCGTGATGATGTTCACCTTCACTCGCATAAGAAATAGCGGGAGCGAACAGCACAGCGACTGCTACTTTAGAATATTTAGTAGGCATTTTTTACCTCAAATAATGCGTAAAACTGCTAATGAGTTACAGTTTAAAGACGTGTTTATGCTTTATGATGTTGATTTAACTAGCCTTGTATTGGCTATGAGGTAAATATTGGCGGTCGATAAAGGGGCGGAGCAACAAAGAGTTTCGCTCGTGTAAAGAGAAAGTCCAGTGACCCGCTGACTGCAGGTAGGTCGGATAGCAGCAGATTGTTACTTAAATAAACCACAGATGCACAGGCATTTGCTGGGCAGATACACTCATTCTCGCAACACTCAACGTCACAGCATTCATCTTCAGAAGTGCCTTCTGCTAGTGAGTGTTCGTCATATTCAGTGCTATTAGATGGGAGTTGACTGCTTGTTTGACGCTCAGAGAGACTGTCATAAGACACGGTTAATGAATAAGCCATTGCCTGCCCGATACAGGCAACGAATAGGATTATCATAAACAACAGTTGTGACAATGATTTAAACATAAGTCTCTCTAACAACAATCGTGGCTATTGTAGGTAGTCTTAACTCATAAGTGAAGTGGTATGTACTGCTCGTCAACCGAAATGCGACGGCTGTATTATAGAAACTCTGTGTGAGTTTAGAGAGAAAAGGGAAAAACCGTGTACTAAGCTGGTTGTGGATTTTATTGATAGCTAACTCAACAGTAAAAATGTTGTGTAGCGACTTAAAGTCGTGCCGAAGGAATTTAAGGTTGATGTTCACCACTGGCTGATCCTGCATGGCCGGTATACCTGCCTGGCCAGAAAGCCTCGTTATGGTTCGTGTATCATCGAAGATTTGTGCGAATACAAAGACAAAGTCGACGACTGATCCTGGAACTCATTACTATCCGGCTGCACCTGAAGGTAAATTTCATCCGGCACAACACCTAATCAGTTGTCAGCTAGAGCATCCGGTAGTGGTTAAGCAACCATCCATAAAGAGTTATTTTGACCTTGACGTCAGTCAGTTAGAAATGAACTTTGCTTTTAAGTAAGGGCGTCAATTATACCGGCCACAGCCTGATGGTAGCCAATCAATACCACTATCAGGTACTTCCCCATCAGCACAATCGCTATGTGCTGTTTAATCAGGGCTCAGGATACGAGCACCCGTCAAATGTCTGCTTGCACCGCCAGGCTGGCTGCCGCCGGCCTTTTTTCATTGCAATCGGCCGCTGCCTATCAGCCCGATAACCATACTGGTAAAACCAACCAGCAGCGCACCGTACAGGCCAATGTTACCCCAGCAACGTTGCCAGAAGGCCTGGCGCTCTGAGTCATCCGACACGGGTTTACTATCGAACATGTCGTGCATTATCACCCGCTGCATTTTCCTGGTCTGTACACTTAATCCTCCGGCAAATAAGGTATAAGCCAGTACAGGCATTACCCAGCCGGTGGTTAGCTCATAAGCGGCAGCCAGTAATACGCCGGTGGCCAGTACCCAGATAACGGTGATTTTGCGCAGCTGTTTAAGACGTACTTTCTGACTTTCCATGGTCATATTCTTAAGCGGCAACCGGGTACTCCAGAACACACTCAAAGCCCCCAGTAAAGCGGCAAAAAATGCGCCGCTAAGAAATATTTTCAGCACACCGACACCGCCAGATTTCGCTAACACCGTGCCACCAGAAGCCTGGGCTGGTGTGCTGACACTGGCGCCGGCCAGCAGTATAGAAGTAATAGTTAACGTCGGCGCAGTGGTTAAAATAAGCTGGCCAAAGCGGTCCAACAAACTGGCTTTTAGAGCTTTGCGCGCCCGGCTTAGCCGCTGGCGAACCAGTTCTGGTGACACTGAGAGTAACTCAGCCACCTGACTGGCAGACCGATCTTCCCGGTAATACAGCAACACCATTTCGCGGCTTTCTTCAGGCAGTTCATCCACCACTTGCTTAAGGAGTAACCCTGTTTGTTCGCGGCTCAGTCGAGTCTCTGGCGGCAGTTCGTCATCACAATAGGCGGCGAATAAGGCATCCGCCTCGGCGCCGCCCACACGGTCTGCCAGACGATTATCGCGCAGGTAATTATAGGCCGCATAGCGCGCCGACTGACGTACCCAGGGTAAAAAACTGGCCGCGTTCTTGAGTGTGTGCAGCTTTTGCCAGCAACTGATATAGACCTGCTGGGTGATTTCCTCACTGGCATCAAGATCGCGGGTAATCGCCAGTGCAATGCTGGCTATGGTATTTCGACTGGCCGCCACCAGCCGGTTAAATGCCGATTCGTCACCGCGCTGCGCGGCAATCACATCGTCAGTTGAAATCACGCCTTGTGCACTCATTCTTTTACTCCCTGATAAGAGATAGTCTCTTCCTGATACACTTTACTTAAAAGATGTGCTTCTGCGTCTGCTACCCAAACCGCAACCACAATGGCAACGATGACTCCTATCGTGGGTTTGCGGGTCTTACTACACAACCTGGTTAATTTATTCTTCATTGTACTAGCTTCCTTTGAGCATCCATTTTATATAAGGAAACTGCCAATCACCAAAGTGTGACATTACCGCGAAAAAAAATCACAATTCTTTCAAACGCCACGGTGCGGTGTTCAAACCAGCTATTTAGCCCACTGGTCACAATTTACTTTAATCTGCTTTGCAGATTAATTACAGTGCCACAAAAATCCCTTTCGCTGTCATACCGTTGAAAAACAGCTGAATCACACTATCTGATTAAGGAGTTTCTTATGCGAATGTTACACACCATGTTACGGGTTAAAGACCTGGAGACTTCCCTGGCGTTCTACGTGAATACCATGGGCATGAAGTTACTGCGTAAAAGCGAGAACGCTGAATACGAATACACCCTGGCATTTGTAGGTTATGCCGATGAGTCTGAGCAAGCAGTCCTGGAATTAACCTACAACTGGGGAGATAACGAGTATGACCTTGGCAATGCCTATGGTCACGTTGCCTTCGCCGTTGAGGATATCTATGCCTTTTGCGAACAGCTGGAAGCAAAAGGTGCGGATGTTTATCGCAAACCGGGGCCGGTAAAAGGCGGTAAAACCGTGATTGCCTTCGTTCGCGATCCTGACGGTTATGCCATTGAATTAATTCAACCTGAGTAACCTTTTTGTGATAAACCTCTCTCTAAAAACACTGCGTATCCTGTCACTGACCGCTCTGGTGTCATTCCAATCCATGGCGTTCGATATTATTGCGCATCGCGGCGCGTCGGGTTATCTGCCGGAGCATACGCTGGCGTCCACGGCTATGGCCTACGCCCAGCAACCAGACTACATTGAGCAGGATCTGGTGATGACCGGCGATGGTCAACTGGTGGTGTTACATGATATTCACCTGGAAACGGTCACCAATGTGGAAACGGTTTTCCCTAACCGGCACCGCGAGGACGGGCGTTATTATGCGCTGGACTTTACCCTGGCTGAACTCAGGTTATTAAACGTCCACGAACGCACCGATGCAACGGGCAAACAGGTCTACCCAAATCGTTATCAGGGCAATGGTCAGTTTACCATTGCAACGTTTGAGGAACATATCAGCACTATCCTCTCTCTTAATGCCACTACCGCCGGATCCGTGGGTTTGTATGCTGAAATCAAATCCCCTGCCTGGCATCGGGCACAGGGCGTTGATATCAGTAAAGCCGTGCTTGAGGTATTACGCGAACATCATCTCGATGATGCCAGTGCCAATATTTATATTCAGTGCTTTGACTTTGAAGAAATCAAACGACTGCGAAAATCCCTCGGCGCCAGAGTTAAGCTTATCCAACTCATAGCAGAAAACAGCTGGCAGGAAACGCCCACCGACTACGATGCGCTGAAAACGGAAGCCGGTATGCAGGAGGTTAGCCGGTACGTTCAGGGGATAGGCCCGTGGCTCGGTCACGTTACCCGTTACGAGCAAAATCAGCCCACCACCGAACTCACCGACTGGGTAACGGCGGCTCAAAAGGCTGGTCTGTTGATACATCCTTACACCTTCCGTACTGATGCCCTGCCACCGGGTATTTCAGCCTCGCAGTTGCTGATGCTAATGGTAAAAAAATGGCAGTTTGACGGCGTCTTTACCGATCAGGTACCGCCAGTGAAACGCTTTCTGCAAAGCCAGTAATCACCAGCCTTATAAAAAAGCCGCGACAGTTATCGCGGCTTTTTTTATGCTTCAACAGAGTCAGGATTTCGCCATCCTGACCACTACCCTGCGGTTTGTTGCCCGCGACTGACTGGTGGTATTGGGTGCAATATGACGTTTCTCACCATGCCCGGTGATTTCAATGCGATCCTCACCTACGCCTAAATCAGTAAGGAAGTTTTTAACCTCGTTAGCGCGCTTTACCGATAACTGCTGGTTATTCCAGGAACCGCCGTAACTATCGGTATAGCCATCCAGCAGTACCAGTTCCAGCTCGCTATCCTCTCGTAAATAGTCACCAATCATTTGCAGGCGACGTTTAGAATATTTGGACAACTCGGTAGAGTTTTTCTCATAGCTCAGCACTGTGTAACTAATGTCGTCAAAGCTGTACGGCAATAAATTGGCAACACAGCTGACAAACTCCTGATACACCGGTGCAAAGTTACTGGCATTAAGCCCTACCGCAACTTTATCGTTCGGGTTGTACCAGTCCTGATAATAAATGGTTGGCCAGAACCCCTTTTCCAGCTCACTTAGCATGGTCCAGGCGGTATCTTCGGGCAAGTCACCGTCGTACTGGGTGCGCAAGGTCATATCGGCAATTTGCCGGGCCCTGACGCCGGGCATCCACTTCGGGGGGACCGCATAAACTGCCGCTGTGCCAAATTTCTTGGGCAGCAGGTTCATGTCCAGCACAAACTCCATATTGAGCTGCTTAGACGCTTCACTGGTAAACTGGGCTTCTCCATATCCGGGTAGTGCATGACTGAGAGTGCAGCTGAGCCGGGTTTGCTCACTGAGTAGCCACTGTGAACTTTCTACTGTTGAATGGTACTGACGCAGCGATGCCTGTACAGGCGTAGCAGCCATCCCTAACAATCCAATGGAAAATGAAATAAGCGAAACCGATTTCAACATGTATAGCCTCAGCAATCGATAAACCTGTTAACCTTCGTCTCTATCTTATCGTCAACGAACAATAAAAGTTTAGCACCGGGTAGATAGTCAGCGCTAATATTGACATAATTCTCCCCCTTATGAGAACTGAAGTTTGCTTAACCGTACACCGGTTTTATCCACCATTACCGTCAGGCTTTCTATTAACCACCAGATTTAGAGTGATATGTCACAAACAATTCCCCCTTTGTCACAACGCTTCAGAGGCTACTTTCCGGTCATTATTGATGTCGAGACTGCGGGCTTTAATGCCGCTACCGATGCTCTGCTAGAAATTGCCGCTGTGACCCTAAGCATGGACAGCGATGGCATGTTAGCACCAGATGAGACCTTTCATGCGCACGTGTCGCCGTTTGAGGGGGCAAACCTCGAACAAGCTGCACTTGATTTTAATGGCATCGATCCTGACTGCGCTTTACGTGGCGCAATTAGCGAAGAGGAAGCGATGAAAGGATTATGCAAACATATTCGCAAACTACAGAAAGGCGCCGACTGCCAGCGCAGTGTAATAGTGGCGCATAATGCCACGTTCGATCAGGGATTTGTGAATGCGGCGATCGAACGTTGCAATATTAAACGTACGCCATTCCACCCTTTTGTTTCATTTGATACCACCACACTCGCCGGGCTTGCTTTAGGGCAAACAGTGCTGGTAAAAGCCTGTCAGGCTGCCGGCATCAGTTTTGATCAGAATGAAGCTCACTCTGCCCTTTATGATGCGCAGAGAACCGCTGAATTGTTTTGCTACATTGTAAACCGCTATGCAAGCCTCGGCGGTTGGCCACTCGCCCCGCAAAGTTAACAGATTGTAAAAAACGTTAGAGTCTGACCGAAATAAACGTTACACTCCGCCTTACTTAATCGTTTAAGTTAGGCGCGAAAAATGAATCACAAACTGCTGCTGTGGTCAGTTACAGTGGCCTGTGCTGGCTTTTTATTTGGCTTTGATACGGCAGTCATATCAGGCGCCGATCAACCTATTCAACAGCTCTGGCAAACCTCTGCACTGCACCACGGTCTGTTTATTATGTCTTCGGCACTGTGGGGAACGGTACTCGGTGCGCTACTGGCTAATTTCCCCTGTGACCGCTTCGGCCGCAAACCAACGCTAATTGGTATCGGGATACTTTACCTGCTCTCTGCACTGGGATCTGCGCTGGCTACCGATCCGGTATTTTTCAGTCTGATGCGATTTATTGGCGGCATTGGGGTGGGCATCTCCTCTATTGCCGTACCGGCTTACATTGCCGAAATAGCGCCAGCACAACAGCGCGGACGTTTGGTGGCGCTTTACCAGTTTTAGATCGTATTTGGCATTCTTATCGCTTTTTTATCGAACTACCTGCTGGCTGAGATCTTCTTCCTGGACTGGCGCTGGATGCTCGGCATCGAAGTGATACCTGCAGCTTTGTATTTACTGCTCGTTAGCGTTGTCCCCGAGAGCCCGCGTTGGTTATTGCTGCATAAAAACGACCATCAGGCAGCGCTGGGAGTTTTGTCTCATAGCGGCGAGGCTAATCCCGGTCAGGTGATAACTGATATCCGCAACGAACAGGCGAAGCGTTCTTCTGAAGCCTTATTTAACCGGGTTTACACAGTGCCAGTTGTTCTGGCGTTTTTGCTGGCCATGTTCAATCAGCTATCGGGCATCAACTTCGTCATTTACTTTGCGCCACGCATTTTTAATCTTGCTGGCATGGACAGCAGTTCGGCACTGTTATCCAGCGCAGGCATTGGCGTAGTGAATTTACTCTTCACCCTGCTTGGAATGTTGCTGATTGATAAGATCGGCCGCAAAACGCTCTTGCTAGCGGGCTCAGTGGGCTACGTTATTTCACTGACAGCGATAACACTTGCCTTTGCATTAAATTTGTCAGGCCTGTTTGTTGTGGTATTTATCTTTATGTTTATTGCTGCCCACGCCGTTGGCCAGGGCGCCGTCATCTGGGTCTATATTTCCGAAATCTTTCCAAATTCGGTACGCACCAAAGGCCAGAGCCTTGGCAGTAGTACTCACTGGGTATTTGCCGCACTCATCACCCTGCTCATGCCGCTGGTACTGAGCACGTTCAGTCCGGTCACTATCTTTGCTTTTTTTGCAATAATGATGGGATTACAAGGTGTTTGCGTTCTCAAACTCTTTCCTGAAACCCGGGGGAAGTCGCTGGAAGCCTTAGGGTTAAGCTTAACGGGTAAGTCGGCAGGCTTAGGTGAATAAACGAGATCTAATAAAAGAGGCACCGAAGTGCCTCTTTTCATTTGTTAAATCGTAATTAGAGTTCTTCTGATTTCTCAGACAGATACTTAGCAACACCAGCAGGGCTTGCGTCCATTCCGGCTTTACCTTCAGTCCAGCCAGCCGGGCATACTTCACCGTGCTCTTCGTGGAAGTCAAGGGCATCAACCATACGTAACATTTCGTCGATGTTACGACCTAATGGCAGATCGTTAACTACCTGGTGGCGTACCTGACCTTCTTTGTCGATTAGGAAAGAGCCACGGAAAGCAACACCTGCTTCAGGATGCTCAACGTCATAGGCCTGACAGATTTCGTGCTTGGTATCAGCAACCAGAGTGTATTTAACCGGGCCGATACCGCCTTCGTTTACAGGGGTATTACGCCATGCATTGTGCGAGAACTGAGAATCGATTGATACACCGATAACCTCAACGCCACGTTTAGTGAATTCTTCGTAACGCTTGTCAAAAGCAATCAGTTCTGACGGACATACAAAGGTAAAGTCCAGTGGATAGAAAAACACAACTGCTTTTTTGCCTTTAATGGCTTCGCTCAGGGTAAAGCTGTCAACAATTTCACCACTGCCTAACACGGCTGCTGCAGTAAAATCCGGGGCTGGACGTCCAACGAGTACGCTCATATCTATTCTCCATTTTCATTATGTGAATGGCAGTAGTTGTGATCTGTATCACATCAGTATCTGCTGCCTGATATAGTGAGTGCAATAAAAGAAAATACAATTGACGTTGCCGTGTTTTTTAAACTCATCAGACCAGCATCCCTATTAATATCGTCAAACTGTGACCGAATCGTCATAAATCTGCACAAAATATTTGCAATAACCTCAAATAGCAATTATTATCATTTGCATATTAGGATTGGAGTTTGTGATTTATGTATGTGTGCATGTGTTACGGTGTAACAGACACTGCGATACGCAAAGCTGTAACCGACAGCGGCGTTGGCAATCTACGTGATTTGCGTGAACAGCTGCAATTGGGTTCACAATGCGGTAAATGCATTCAAATGGCCCAACAGGTCATCGACTCAACCATCATTAATGAGAGTTTATTTAAGGACGTTGGCTAACGTCCTTTTTTATATCCCGCGATATTACCATGCCGCTTTTAACGCAATAAATCCATAACGCCCATCAAATCCGCCCGGACTCGTCGACGGGTATTTCGCTCCGGCAACGAAGCGATGAGGATTCAGCTCAGGCTGGCTGTTAAATACATTGTTCATCCCAACCATAAGCTCCCAGCCATCAGCCATTTTATACGACCATCGCGCATCCAGGGTGTAACGCCCGGGCGCTTCGATATCGTAGCCGGCGGAAGCATCGAGATGATCTTCATAAAAGGCACCAAAATAATGAACTTGCCAGGCTAATTGGTGCGCGCCAAACGATTGCGTCAGGCTTATATTCGCCCGGTAAGCTGGCAGATTGTCTTCAAGCATGCGGATCCGCTGGGTCGTCAGATTTACGGCGCCGTCCCGCCGCTCAAAATCCTGAGCTGTAACACGGATCACCCGGGTATCAGTCCAGTTCAAGGTGGCCAACAACTGATGTTGCCATCCCTGCCAGTCGAACTGCCAGTTCAATACCAAATCCAGTCCCCGGGTGCGCGTATCAAAATCATTGGTGAAAAACTTCGCGCTGCGGTACGTTTCTGCCTCTTCAAACCCCTGCTCAAGCAACAGCCGCACCGTTTCTTCATCTAATTCGATGGCCGACGTTGTGCTAATCCGATCGGCTAAAAAGATCTGATAGAAATCCAGCGTGAGTTGCGCAGTAGGCGACAGACTTGCCAACAGGCCAACACTAAAATTAACCGATTCTTCCGGGGTCAATTCCCGGGCTCCCAGTTTAACTGCCACGGGATTGGTGGGCGGCAAGGTGACCTGATCTTCCAGACCATTCGGCCCAAACTTAGTACTGATATTGATAATATTACTCTGCCCGACAGTGGGCGCTTTAAACCCGGAACTCACCGATGAACGATAAGCCAGCGTTTCGGTTGCCTGCCAACGCAGGCTCAACTTACCGTCTACATGGGTGCCAAAATCAGAGAAGTCCTCTGCTCTGAAGGCTGCCGTGGATAACCAGGTGTCACTAAAAGGCATGGTTAGATCCACATAAACCGCCCGTGTTTCGCGCTGCCATTCACCGGATGTTTCCGGCCGATAGCCCGGAAAGCCGTTGGCGCCCACCGAAAACCCGGCATTCACGCCCTGACGATTTTGCGCAAAAGGCCCGACCTCGTAAGAGGCTGTCTCACCAGCAATTTGCCGGTAACGCTCGCTGCGCCATTCCATTCCCAGCGCCAGGGTAAATGGTTCGTAAAAGCCGGTTGGCAAACTCTTGAGCAGCCCGAGACTGGCATTACGCTCGATTTGTGCAGCCCCTCCGGGCTGAAACGCTGTGGGTGACGCAGGCCCTAATGAGGGATTAACCGTATTATTTATGTAATAGTGAATACCAGAATAACCCGCTCCCACACTGATATCGTAGTGCCAGGCATCGGCAAACTCGCCGCGGCTGCCAGCGTAAAATGTACCATCTTTTACCCGGCCACCAAAGCGCGGTGTAAATCCACCAGGAAACCATTCGTTAAACGCAAAACAATTACGGCCCAGCGCACTTTGTTCATCGGCAATTTGTTGGTATTCAACGCTTGCCAGCACATTTCCTTCCCCGGCCAATATTGTCGGGCATTCAATCCCCTCACCTAAACCATCCAGATCGGCAATTAATAATTCAGCGGGCTGCTGCGTACCGGCAACGAATACACCCTGGCGCCGCTGAGGATTACGGAAATAAAACTCACCCTCCATATCCCGGCTGGTACCCAGCGCAAAAGCGTAAATTTCATGCTGCCGGGAAACGGGCACGGCAAGATTCACCGCCAGTTTAACGTCACGGTCCATGGCGGCACTGCCCCACTGTTGCGCGGGTATTTCGATAGCCTGATTGCCAGCATCCAATAGTGCCTGGGCATCCTGACGCTGCACACTACGGTCGGTAGGTTGTTGTTGCTGATACTCTGCGCTAAGTTGCAGAACCCCGCTTTGGCCGATGGCCAGCCCCTGAGTTACCTGTACACCCACTTGCTCGCCGTCACCGGCTGAGTACAGACCGCCAGTTAGCGTGATGCTTCCCTGTCCCGGCGTACTTTTCAGTTTAAAATTCATCACCCCGGCAATGGCATCGGAACCGTATTGTGCGGCGGCGCCATCGCGCAGTACTTCGGCCTGTTCAATGGCACTTACCGGCAATACCGAAATATCCGGCCCCTGGGCACCATCAGACAGCCCGCCGCCCAGAAATGTGATCACCGCAGAACGGTGGCGCCGTTTACCGTTTACCAGTGTCAGCGTATGATCAGATGCCAGCCCGCGAAGATTTGCCGGTCGCACCAGCATGGCTGCATCGTTAGTGGTTTGCGCACTGACATTAAATGATGGGATCACCTGCGTCAACGCGTCCAGCATGGTCTGACTGCCGGCAAAAAAAGGATTATCAGTAGCAATAATATCCAGTGGCACCGACGAATCGTATGCCCCTCGCGCCGATGCCCGGTTACCCAGGACCGAGATACGCTCGTAAACCGGCCCTTCATCAATGGTTACAGTTGGGCTTGCTTGAGGGAGTTCATTTTTTGGCACCTTACTCGGTCTGGGAACAATGGTCAGGTAACCTTTGTCATCCCTGTGAATGGTAAGAGGAGAGTTTTCTAATAAAAGCTTGAGCGCTTCCTCGAGAGTGTATTGCCCCTCAATTTTCGGCAACACAACCTGCTGAGCCAGCTCAAAGGGAAACAACAACGTAGTTCTGGCCTGACCGGCCAGTTCGATGAGCGATTTATCGGCGGTTTGAGGCCTCACTGAAAAGAAGTGCTGCGGCGCTGAAGAGTGCTCTTTAGCGGCGCCAAAAACAGGCACTGCCAGCCCGGTAGCCACCAGCAAAAAAGTAATAGGCCAACAACAAAAACTACGTTTGCGCAATGTTACTTGTTAAGGTTAGGTAAAATTCCGCTAATAGTTACACAAAGCGGCAGGCCGTGCACTTTTTTATCACGACCCCGTAGTGGTATGCAGATGAATAGTCTTATCCGACCCTTCATAGGAGCTGATAGCAAAACTATTTTCCAGCGCCGCTAATAAGCCTTTTATATCCCCTACCCGGAAGTAGCCCGCAACACGGGTCGCCTTAAGCGCTTCATCATCAATGACAAACTTAACCTGTGTATAGCGGCTGATTTCCTGTAACGCCTGGGGCAATTGCTCGCCTGTAAAAACAATCTGGCCATCTTGCCAGGCAAGGCTCTGGGCGATTTCCGATTGCGTCAGCGACTCTCTGGGCGAGAC
>CATMRP010000067.1 GCA_950073835.1 uncultured Alteromonadaceae bacterium | reverse complement strand
GATTTAGGTCGGGCTGTTATTTCAGGTGTGTGTGCTGGTGTAGCCCGCTATGCTGACATCGATCCGGTTTGGGTTCGTGCCGGTGCCGCTTTAGGTTTAGTGTTCATGCCAATGATTACTTTACCTGCTTATGTTGCGGCGGTGATCCTGTTACCAAGGAGAGTATAATGAAAAACTTTATTCTTGCTATCCTGATTGCCATTGTACTGACCAAGGTACTGGGTGGCGTGGCATCCGACTGGTTTGATTTACACCTGGTCATGGGTGACGAACTGGTAAGCGGTACGCTGGAATGGATAATTATGGCCGGAGTTGGTGTACTGTTAGTGGTAATTGGCTTTGTGGTCGCCATGAGCATTGCCGCAGCCCTGGGCATCGCCGCGATTGCAGTACTCGGTGGACTGCTGTTTGCCGGACTGGGTGTGTTCTGGCCGGTATTGTTAATCGTTGGCATTGTAATGCTGGTGGGGAAGTCAAATAACGCAACAGCCTGATTGCGCTTTCCAGCCTTAACCAACCACCGTGGATTTACTTTCCGAGATGAACAACTTAGCATAATAAGCCATACTTTGAATGTATGGCAGGTTGTTCATCTGAAAGGCCAATCGCAAACAAGGAAAACTATGAAACAGTATTTAAATGTAAAAACCGTAAGTATTACCCTGGGTGTTTTGTTTCTGCTTCTTTGGCTGGTTGGTTTTTACTGGAGTTTCGAACCCGATACTTTCGACGTGAAAGGCAATGCCAGGGCGCAAATGAGCAGTACCAACGCGCAGCCCGTGCCCGGCTATACCGTTACTACCACATTAATTACTGTTGCCGATACCCTAATGGATAAACCGGGCGGCTACTTATCAAATGACGTAATGCCGCCTTCCGTGTTCCTCGACAACATGCCCAGTTGGGAATTCGGAGTGTTGGAAATAGTGCGTGATATGTCATTATCCATGCGCAAGGATTTTAGCCGCTCGCAGTCGCAATCTGTTGAAAATCCTCACCTCGTAAAAGCACAGCCAAAATTCAACATCGACAGCCGCAACTGGCTGTTTCCTTCTGCTGAGTCGCAGTACTCAGAAGCTATTGATTATCTGCGTCAGTATCGTGATGATCTGGCCGATCCTACGCTAGGAGATAGTCAGTTTTACACCCGCGCCGATAACCTTCGAGAATATTTAAAGCAGGTTGAGAAAAAGCTTGGCAGTTTATCGCAACGACTCAGCGCCAGCGTTGAGGCAGAGCGGGTAAATACCGACCTGGCCGGTGACAAGTCGGCATCCAACAGCACACCGCGCCCCAGTTCTATTCAAACCCGTACCAGCTGGTGGCAACTGGATAATGTTTTTTATGAAGCCCGTGGCTCTACCTGGGCGCTTTTACACCTTTTAAAGGCCATCGAAGTCGACTTCGCCAGTGTTCTGGAAAACAAAAATGCATTGGTTAGTTTACAGCAGATAATCAAAGAGTTAGAGGCAACGCAACAGACTATCTGGAGTCCATTGATTCTGAATGGCAGTGGTTTTGGTATGTTAGCTAATCACTCGTTAGTGATGGCGAACTATATTTCTCGTGCAAATGCAGCCATAATTGAATTGTCTGAATTACTCAATCAAGGATAAACGATGAAAAAACGTGTTATTGCCGCCGCTTTTGGGGCGCTTTGTCTTGCCCCTGCCACTCATGCAGATACCCTGCTAGGGCTCTATGCCGGCGCCCAGGGATGGAACACTTCAACGTCGGGCGGTTTCTCTGAAACCTCTAATACGGCTGATTTTGATTTTGACAGTTCTACCAATGCGTCTTTGTATGTGGCGTTTGAACACTTTGTACCACTGGTGCCAAATGTAAAAGTTAACTATCTGCAATTGGATACCGACGGTGTAACGAATCTGAATGCAGCCTTCGAGTTTGAAGGCACTGTCTATGAAGCCAACACCTCGTTATTAACCGATGCGAGCATCGATAGCGCCGACCTTATTCTGTATTACGAGATCTTCGATAACGATCTGGTTAGCTTTGATATTGGTGTAAACGGTAAATACATCGACGGTACATTTTACGTTGAAGACGTAGATAGCGGCGAAAGTGGTGAGGCATCGTTTAAAGGTATTATTCCAATGGCTTATAGCCGGGTAGAATTTGGCCTGCCGTTTACTGGCTTAGGTGTTTACGCTGAAGGTAGCTATCTGAGCTTTGATGATCATGAGGTTCGTGATATTCAGGCTGCGCTAACCTATTCTTTTGTCGAGAATTTAGCAATCGATATGACCTTACAGGTTGGCTATCGCGACATCACTGTAGACATTGAGGATCTGGACGATATCTACGCCGATCTGGGCTTCGACGGCGTGTTTGCCGGTCTTGAAATTCACTTCTAGTATTTTAAGATATAAAAAAGTAATTTTAATTCTTTCCAGTTATCAAGAAAACTCATTAGCCTAGTAGTATGCAAATAAGGCTAATGAGTTATGTCAGCAAATTCTAACAACCAAAACACTTCAGTCGGTGCACCGGGAGCAATTCTGAGTGAACCGCAATGGAATGCGATCACCCAATCGATCTCTGGGCTGAACGCACAGCAATTAACCTGGGTAAGTGGTTACCTGGCAGGTCTGGCTGCGTCCGGACAAGCGTTACCGCAAGGGCAGGCCGCGGCCGTGCCAGCGGCGGCAGGCGAAGCGCCGGTGCTAACCATTTTGTTCGGCTCTCAAACCGGTAATGCCAAGGGCATTGCCCAGTCGTTACAGGCTAAGGTTGAAGCCGCAGGTTACTCCAGTAAATTAATCAGTATGGCCGATTACAAGCCGCGTCAGATTAAAAATGAAACTCACCTGGCCATTGTGGCCAGTACCCATGGTGAAGGCGAGCCGCCGGATGATGCCATTGAATTGCATGAGTTTCTCGGCACTAAGAAAGCCCCTAAAGTGGATAAGCTGAAATACGCAGTGTTGTCGTTAGGCGATTCAAGCTACGAGTTCTTCTGTCAAACCGGTAAAGACTTCGATGAGCGTCTGGCGAAGCTGGGCGGTAAGCTGGTTGTGCCACGGGTAGACTGCGATGTGGATTATGAAGCTGAAGCCGAAGCCTGGGTTGCGAAGCTGATCGAAACACTGAAGGACGATTTTACTTCTGCCGGTGCAGCCGCTGTTGCTATGCAAACCGGTTCGGCAGTAGCTGCCGGCACCGCGGCGCAGGTTTACACTAAGAAGGCGCCATATCAGGCAACCTTGTTAACTTCGCAAAAAATTACTGGTCGCGATTCGGTTAAAGATATCCGCCACATCGAAATCAGCCTGGAAGACTCTGGCATTACTTATCAGGCAGGCGATGCGCTGGGCGTTTGGTTTAAGAACGATGCAGCACTGGCCGACGAAATCATTACTCTGATCCAGGCATCTGCCGATCAGGAAGTTACCGTTGCCGAACACACGCTGTCGTTCAAAGAAGCGCTGATCAGTAAACTGGAACTCACCCTGAGCTATCCGGGTTTTGTAAAGGCGTATCAGGAAGCCTCCGGCTGTGAAGCATTAGCTAAATTGCTGGAAGATAAAGCCGCGCTACGTGACTATCTGGCCGATCGCCAAATCATCGATATTGTTCGTGACCATCCGCATCCGGTAACGGCTGAGCAGTTTGTAGCGGCTTGTCGCCCACTTACGCCACGCCTGTACTCGATTGCATCGAGCCAGTCAGAAGTGGAAGATGAAGTGCACTTAACCATTGCTCATGTGGATTACGAGGCCTTTGGCAATCGTCATCAGGGCGGCGCATCAGGCTATCTGTGTGAGCGTCTCGAAGAAGGTGGGGAAGTAGAGGTCTTTGTTGAGCCAAACGAAAACTTCCGTTTGCCGGAAAATCCGGATACGCCGGTGATCATGATTGGTCCGGGTACCGGTATCGCACCGTTCCGCTCGTTTATGCAGGAACGTGATGCTCAGGGCGCCGAAGGGAAGAACTGGTTGTTCTTTGGAAACCCTCATTTTACTCAGGACTTCCTGTATCAGCTTGAGTGGCAAGGTTATGTGAAAAGTGGCCTGCTGAGCAAAATCAGCCTGGCCTTCTCGCGTGATCAGAAAGACAAAATTTATGTTCAGCATCGCTTGCTTGAAGAAGGCAAGGACGTTTACCAGTGGTTAGAAGAAGGCGCTCACCTGTATGTGTGTGGCGATGCTAATCAAATGGCTAAAGATGTTGAAAGTGCGCTGCTTGAAATCTTCAAGGCCCATGGTGGAAAAAGTGATGAAGAAGCCAAGGCTTACTTATTGTCACTGCGCAAAGCAAAACGATATCAGAAGGATGTCTACTAATGAGCGATACTAAGTCTCCTTTTATTGTTGAAGGCAAACTGGCCGACAACGAACGCCTTAAGGCCCAGAGTCGTCATCTGCGCGGTACCATCGAGCAGGATCTTAAGGATCCGTTAACCGGTGGCTTTACCGCAGATAACTTTCAGTTGATCCGCTTTCACGGCATGTATCAGCAGGACGACCGTGACATCCGCGCTGAGCGTACCAAGCAAAAACTAGAGCCATTGCATAACGTAATGTTGCGTGCCCGTTTACCGGGTGGTGTTTGTAACCCCGAGCAGTGGCTGGCTATCGACAAATTTGCCGATGAGTACACTATGTACGGCAGTATTCGTTTAACAACCCGTCAGACGTTTCAGTTTCACGGCGTGTTAAAGCCGAACATTAAGTTGATGCACCAAACCCTCAACTCTGTAGGAATCGATTCAATCGCGACCGCAGGTGACGTTAACCGAAATGTGCTGTGTACCTCTAATCCGGTTGAATCGGAAGTACATCAGCAGGCCTATGATTGGGCTACTAAGATTAGTGAGCACTTACTGCCAAAAACTCGCGCCTATGCCGAGATTTGGCTAAATGGTGAGAAAGTAGAAACCACCGATCAGGAGCCAATCCTGGGGGATACCTACTTACCCCGTAAGTTTAAAACCACGGTGGTGATTCCGCCGCAAAACGACGTAGACGTTCACGCTAACGACCTTAACTTTGTAGCCATTGCCGAAAACGGCAAGCTGGTGGGCTTTAATGTATTAGTGGGCGGTGGCCTGGCCATGACACACGGCGACAAAACCACGTTCCCGCGTAAGGCCGATGATTTTGGCTTTATCCCGTTAGAGCATACCCTGGCGGTTGCTGAAGCCGTGGTCACCACTCAGCGTGACTGGGGTAACCGGGTGAATCGTAAAAATGCGAAAACCAAGTATACCCTTGAGCGCGTTGGTGTGGATAACTTCCGCGCTGAAGTGGAAAAACGTGCCGGTGTTACTTTTGCCCAAAGCAAGCCTTACGAATTCACCAGTCGTGGCGATCGCATTGGCTGGGTAGAAGGCATCGACGGTAAATTCCATTTAACGCTGTTTATCGAAAACGGCCGGATCCTGGATTATCCGAATAAGACCCTGAAAACCGGCTGCCGCGAAATTGCCAAAATTCATCAGGGTGATTTCCGCATGACGGCTAATCAGAATCTGATTGTGGCGGGCGTGCCAGCTGATCAGAAAGAGGCTATTGAAGCACTGGCCAGAGAGCATGGTTTAATTCAGCCGGACGTATCGGCTCAGCGTCTAGATTCTATGGCTTGTGTAGCGTTACCTACCTGTCCGCTGGCCATGGCGGAAGCAGAGCGCTTCTTACCCGGTGCAGTAGACCAGCTCGATGAGCTACTGGCCAAGCACGGTTTAAGCGACGACAGCGTGATCTTCAGGGTAACCGGTTGTCCGAATGGTTGTGGTCGCGCCATGCTGTCTGAAGTCGGTTTGGTGGGTAAAGGCCCGGGCCGTTACAACCTGCACTTAGGTGGTAACCGCGAAGGGACCCGTATTCCTCGTATGTTTAAAGAAAACATCACCGAGCAGGAAATCATGGCTATTCTCGATGAGCTTCTTGGCCAATGGGCCGGCTCGCGTGAAGCGAATGAGTCATTCGGCGATTTCGTAGTGCGCACAGGCGTGATTGCCCCGGTGATCAACTCCGCTCAGGATTTTTATGACTGATCACGATCTTCAATCGATTCGTCGACCGGTTACCTCTGATACCACTGATGAGGAACTGGCGGCGATCAATCAGGTGCTCGAAACACTGGATGCGCCAGCGCGAATCCGGTGGGCCCTGGAGTATTTACCGGGTAACCACATTGTGTCGTCAAGCTTTGGCGCGCAATCTGCGGTTATGCTGCATTTACTTACCCAGGCTAAGCCCGATATTCCGGTAGTGTTAACCGACACCGGTTACCTGTTTCCGGAAACATACCAGTTTGTTGACGAACTGGCAGAACAGCTCAAGCTTAACTTAAAGGTGTATCGCAGCGATACTTCACCCGCCTGGCAGGAAGCGCGATTTGGTCGCTTGTGGGAGCAGGGCATTGAGGGCATCGAACGTTACAACAAGATGAACAAAGTTGAGCCCATGCAACGGGCACTAAAAGAGCTCGGCGCGCAAACCTGGTTTGCCGGGTTACGCCGTAGTCAGGCCGACACGCGTCAGCACTTACCCGTGCTGCAGCGAGCCGGAAGGCAGTTTAAGCTGTATCCGATTATCGACTGGTCGAATAAAGACCTGCATTATTATCTTAAAGATAACGGTCTGTCTTACCATCCTCTGTGGGAGCAGGGTTATGTTTCTATTGGTGACTGGCATACCACCCAGTCACTGCAGGAAGGGATGAGCGAGCAGGATACCCGCTTCTTCGGGCTTAAGCGCGAATGCGGCCTGCATGAATTTGGTGACGGTATCTAATAAAATGGTTGTTTACTCCACACTGAAATGTGGGGTAAACAGCGATTTAATATGTGCAGTAAACGTCTCAGACTTTTGTTTTGGTAATAAGCGTGCCAACTCACTGCCCACCGAAGTGAACTTGTAATACGTCATCAGCAATTGCTTACTTCGCGCTTCTAACGTCAAACTTTCGGTCGAAAATTTCAGTGCTATGGATGTTCCCTTGTCCAGCAGGCCGGTTTCTATCTCTGTTGCATACAATAATTTCATACTGCCCAGTGCCAGGATATCTGTGTAAGACAAGCCAAACTGAGCCAGTTGGGTTTGTGCTGCCGGGGCCGGAAACAGGGCGTTAAGTAATCCGGGTTGTTGATGGTATCCGGTAATGATAATGGGCGCCGGGTCGCTGTTGCGCCGACAAGCTAACTGGCAGGCACTGCTGAATAACCCCGCATCCCGTTGGGTAAGTTTAGTAAGCGTTTCCAGGCTCCGCAGTGAAAAGCTGCCTGGTCGCTGAACTTCCACTGCCAGAATTTTTCCCCACAATTCCTGCATGGTAGGTGAATAAATATTTTCAGCCATGGAAATAAACGAGTGAAACCAGTCAGGGTCGACCTGCTCCGAAGACTGGGCGTCGCTGGAAACCGATAAAGCTACCGCCATGATTTTTTGCAGGTTAGCCAGCCGTTTTTGCTCGCGTAAGCGTTGATACTGGGCTAGTTGCCGGGCAGGCTGAGTAGAGTAATCCAGTGCCGACGGTTCAATGCCGATGGTTGAAAACCAATGGGTGATGCGGTGTTGCGTAGAGCTGCTGTGCTGTGTAGAGCGGCGTTTGGAAGATGACGTTTCCTCACTGGCAGGCTTAGGGACTTTACGTTCCTTACCGGTAGCGCTGGCCCATTGCGTGGCTGAAGTGTGCGTGGGTATTTTCATCTCATAACATTAGCCGTAAACACATAACTAAAAATACCCTGTTTCGACTTTAGTGTATAGGAAGTTTACTTTGCAAAGGTCTATATTAGAGGTAGGATGCTAATAATATTGGTCACAACGTACACAAGATGTCTGCGGAATACGATAACGATGAACTGGTATTTCTTGATGAAGACACCCATCAGGAACTAGAACAGAACAATAAGAGAGAATGGAATATCTTGATCGTTGATGATGATGAAGAGATCCACACCGTCACCCGCCTAGCCTTGTCCGATCTTGAAGTTCACGACCGCAAATTAAACTTTCTTCATGCCTATTCCGGTAAGGAAGCCAAAGCGATACTCGATGAGTACGGCAGTAGTATTGCTATTATCCTGCTTGATGTAGTGATGGAAACCGATGATGCCGGCCTGACAGTGGTGCGTTATCTTCGTGAAAAGCTAAACCATCATGAGCCACGCATAATATTGCGTACCGGCCAGCCAGGTTTTGCCCCTGAAGAAGAGGTGATTAAAACCTACGATATTAATGACTACAAAACCAAAACAGAACTGACCCGGGCAAAATTACTCACCACCGTTATTTCTTCGGTACGGTCATATCAGCAAATCCTCACCATTAATCAAAGCCGGATTGGACTGCAGAAAATCATTCATTCTGCCGCTAATCTGCTGGAAGAACATTCCATTAAAGGCTTTTGTGAGGGGATCGTTACCCAAATCAGCTCAATGGTAGGGCTAGAGGCTGAAGGCATCGTGTGTGCCCGGGCGGGGTCAGTACTCGATCGCGACGATGATGGTGTTTACGTACTCGGCGCGGCCGGCGATTACGCCACTTACATTAATGAGCGCATCGAGTCATTGCATAATGCCCTGATAGTCGAGCATGTCAGCCGCTGTTTACGGCTTAAGAAACATATTTTTGAAGCCGGCGTTTCGGTACTTTATTTAAATAGTTCAGGCTTTGAAGCCGCTGTGTACTTAAACCTGCACAGTGAAATCAGCGAATTAGATAAACAACTGCTGGAAGTCTTTCTGTCGAGCATTTCTGTTGGCTATGAAAACGTGTATCTGTTTCATGAGCTTAGAAACGCCGCATTCAGAGACTGGCTCACACGGCTGCCCAACCGCAATGAATTTATCAATATTCTCGACCACTCAAAAAACTATCACACCCAGGAGCAGCTTTGTGCGGCACTGATTGATATTAATCAGTTTTCCGATATCAACGACGGGTTAGGGCAGGAAGCCGGCAACGAATTGCTTAAAGCCGTGGCGCAACGGCTGAATAACTGCTTTGGTGCAGAGGTTAAGAAAAGCCGAATTGCTGCAGACGTTTTTGGCCTGTTTGGTAAATCTGAAGAGGTTACCCCGGCACGCATTAGTGAGGCTTTTCAGCAGCCCTTCAGTGCTGGTGATAACACCATGCCACTGAATGTCACCATTGGTTTATGTTTGCTGGGACGCAAGCCGGACGCAGGGGTAGACATTCTCAAGCGAACCAATATCGCACTTAACCGGGCCAAGAAAACCCCAACCACTAACTTTGAATATTTTGCCCCGGAAATCGAAGAACAGACGACCTGGCGTCTGCATATGATCCGTCGCCTGCGCAACGATTTCACTGCCCGTAAACTGGAGCTGTGGTTTCAGCCACAAGTCGACCTTTCCAGCGAAAAAGTGATTGGCATGGAAGGCTTATTGCGCTGGCCCGACGGCAACGGTGGCTTTATTTCACCGGCTGAATTTGTGCCGTTGGCCGAATACTCAGGGCTTATTGTTGATATTGGCTACTGGGTTGTTGAGGAATCATGTAAACGCCTTCAGGAGCTGGCCAATCTGGGTTATCCGAATTTACGGGTGGCAGTAAATGTATCGATCCCGCAGTTCAGGGATCCCCAGTTTGTTAAAAGCATCAAACGTTTAATTACTGAATCAGGTATCAGGCCCAGCTTACTGGAGCTCGAGATTACCGAAAGCGTGGTGATGGATGAACCGCAAATCGTCATCGATGCACTCACCGACCTGAAACAGTTTGGCGTGACCATCGCCATTGATGATTTTGGTACCGGCTTTTCGTCTATGAGTTACCTGCAAAAATTACCTTTAGATCGCCTTAAGGTAGACCGCTCCTTTGTGGCCGAAATCCGTCCCGGCGAAACCGCCTTCATTGCCGAGACCATTGTGACCCTCGGCAGTAAACTAGGCCTTACCACCATTGCTGAGGGGATTGAAAAACGCGAGCAGGCGAGCTTTATGATCAAGCTTGGGTGCGATGAAGCTCAGGGATATTTATTTGGTCGCCCTATGCCTTTTACCAGTCTGGTAGAGTTTTTGGCCGAAAAAAACGCAGATTAAACGCAATAAAGCAGATTTTTTTGTTTTGTTACACATGTTGTCATATTACTGTCATATAGCTGTGATTTAGCATTTGCTAATTGGACAAAAATACAGTAAAGTAAACATATCGTTAACAAAAGGAGATTATCTCATGCGTAAAGTTGTATTAGCATCACTGTTGCTTGCTGGAGCTAGTGTGGCGCATGCTGACACCGGTAACGATAAAGCATTTTCTTGTATGGATGCAAAGACGTTTGAAATTAATAGTACATGTATGGTTGATAAAATCAGCAACAACATGGACTTCCAGGCTGCTCAACAAACTATTGTTGAAGCTGCTGATACCAACAGCAGCAAGTACGCGATGGCAACTATGACTTTTAATGTCGAAGAAATGACTATCGATATCGTCGCTCACAGAGACGCACTGTTAGTGCGTAACGCCACCGAGCAGAAATAGCCTTCAGCATTGACTGAATAAAAAACCGGAGTTTATCTCCGGTTTTTTTTCGTTTAAACAAGTAATAATTAGTCAGTAAAGACGCGGTTTAAGCCGTTCAGTGCAGCCACCCGATAGGCTTCTGCCATGGTGGGGTAGTTAAACGTGGTATTGATGAAATACTCAATAGTGTTACTGGCACCCGGTTGCTGCATAATCGCCTGGCCGATGTGAACAATCTCCGAAGCACGTTCACCAAAGCAGTGTATACCCAATACTTCTTTAGTTTCACGGTGAAACAGAATTTTTAAACTCCCCACCTGAGTTGAGGCAATCTGTGCTCTGGCCAGATGTTTAAACTGTGCACGACCTACCTCGTAAGGGATCTTAAGCTGGGTGAGCTCCTGCTCATTTTTGCCCACAGAGCTAATCTCAGGAATGGTATAGATACCGGTTGGAATATCTTCAACCAGCTGCGCATTAGCGTTGCCGTGCAACATGGCTTCAGCGGCGAAACGACCCTGATTATAAGCAGCTGATGCCAGACTGGGGTAGCCAATAACATCACCGATGGCATAAATGTTATCCACCTCGGTCTGATAATTTTGATTCACCTTAAGCTGACCGCGGGAATCGGCCTTCAGACCGATGTTTTCCAGTTTGAGCATATCGGTGTTACCGGTTCGGCCGTTAGCAAATAGCAGGCAGTCAGCTCGCATCCGTTTACCGGACTCCAGATTTAAGATAACCGAATCTTCTCTGCCTTCAACTGAGCTATAGGTTTCTGTATGGCGGATCACCACGCCGTTATTCCATAAATGATAACTGAGCGCGTCAGAAATCTCGGCATCAAGAAAAGACAATAGCCGATCACGCATATTCACCAGGTCGACCTTTACGCCCAATCCACGGAATATCGACGCGTATTCCGTACCGATAACACCGGCACCATAAATAATGATGGATTGCGGTTCATGGTCGAGGTTTAAAATAGTATCCGAGTTATAAATTCTCGGATGGTTAAAGTCGATGTCCTTAGGACAGTAGGGCCGTGAACCGGTGGCGATAGCGGTTTTTTCACCGGTAATAATTTCTTTAGAGCCATCGTTGCGGGTGATTTCAACCGTGTGAGCGTCGATAAAGCTGGCTTCGCCATGAATTAATGTGACTCTGTTACGATCATAAAAGGTTGAACGAAGGCGGGTCTGACTACGAATAACGCCGCTGGTATGATTCATAATGTCGGAAAAGGTCAGACTACGGGAAACATGATTATCGGCGAATAATGGCGTGCTGTTGTATTCAATCAAACGACTCACAGAATGCCGCAACGCTTTTGAGGGGATGGTTCCCCAGTGCGTACAGCCGCCACCCACGGCATGATATTTCTCTATTACTGCGACCCGTTTGCCTGCTTTGGCCAGCTGCATGGCAGCACCTTCACCACCAGGACCGGTACCAATAACGATCGCATCAAATTGATAGTTAGGTTTAGCTGTTTTCTTTTTGGTTGTCATAATTGTGCGCTGTTCAACTTGCGTTAATTGAATGAGTGGGAGATATCAAAATTATAGTAGCAAAAAATACTGATATGTTTAGGATTTTCTGCCGGTGCATTGCTAGGTTGGCTCGCCTTGTCAGCTAAACAGATTGACCGGCATGGTATCTTTAGCAACTTGCTCTGCCAGCTTGCGGGCGGAACGGAACGTTAGCTCAAAGGTGGTGCCCACGCCGGGTGATGAGTCAACCTTTATGTCACCAGAAAAAGCCTGCTCAATCCAGACTCTGGCCATATGCAAACCCAGCCCGGTATGTTCCTGTTGCCGTTTGGACGTAACAAAGGGCTCAAAAATATGGGGTAACTCATCAGCTTTAATCCCCTTGCCGTTGTCGCGGATAGTCACCACCACATCGCGACCACGGTATTCACAACTTAATTCCAGGCACGCGCCGGCCATATTCTCAAACGCATGGTCGATGGCATTGCTAATTATAATTTGCACAACCTGACTAAACGCGCCGGCATAGCCGATAAGGGTGATATGGTTGGGGAGTTTGCGTTCGAGCCGTATGTTTTGCTTGTGCAACAGGCCGTGCATCGACTTGCAAAGGTCATCAAGGTGCTGGGCGACATTAAAGGTATTGAGCTCGTTATTGGCCCGTTCAAAAGTAAGGCGTTTAAAACTCTGAATCAACTCGATAGCCCGTTGATTATTATGCCGGGCATGTTGAAGGGATTTACCAGACTGTTCCAGGTAGTTGTCGAATGCTGATTTAGTCAGGCCGGTATTCTTATTTTCAATCAATTTATCCAGTAACGACGCCTGACTGGAGAGCGCCAATTGAGTAGCGCCCACCGGGGTGTTGAGCTCGTGGGCAAGACCCGCCACCATAATACTCAACGATGACAGCTTTTTGGTTTCGGCCAGTTCGTTGATCAATGAAGACTGCCGCTCCAGTGTGGTTTTAAGGTTGTCACGCTCTAGCTCCAGTTTAACACTCAGTTCGTTAACTGCCCGTAAGTGCCGCGAATACAACGATAGCAGGATTACACCTGCAATGCCTGTGGCAACGCCCAGTAAGGCGGCCCAAAGCGTAGCCTGATTTTTAAGGGTACTAATCACTAAGGGAGCGGTTTGGCTGATGACAACAATATCCTGTAAACTGTACTCGCCTTTATAAGGCGAAGCAATACGCTGCGCAGCATACAGTAGATTGTTATGTTCAGCGCCCTGTGCGAGGCCGTCATCCTCGATTAAGCGCTCCAATTTTGGAAGGTCTGTTTCAATACCCGCTGCTTCCAGGTTAAGGTCTCTGCGCCAGAGCTGGTTTTTGTCCGGGTGCACAATCCAGCGGTCTTCACCGGCTGCCACTAATAACTGGATGTTTGTTTCAGTGAGTGCCGCCACCTCGTTCAGTAACGAGCGTAAATCAAAATTAATAACTAACAGGCCCTTTCCCATGCTTGTTAAGCGGGTTTTTATCACGCTACGCAAAGTGGGTTGAAATGGCCGTTCTACCTTACCTTGCTCCACATTGAGATCAATTTGAGAAATAAATACGTCGTCGTTAACCAGCGCCAGACCAGCCTCAACATAGTAGCGGTTGCGTTTGTTTTGCAGCTCGTCGGTGGGCACTGCCACTACGTTATCGTCGGCAGTTTTATTAAGTCTTACCTGCTCAAAACCTTGTTCGTCAATCCAGCGCACCTGGAGCGTGTCGCTGTAAAGCTTAAACATGGATATCATGGCTGGCTCAAGCTCAGCCTGCGCGGGTTTGAGTAATTCGAGTTCGTGGCGAAATAAGCGAATTTGTGTTTCTACCAAACTAAGGCGAGTGTTAATTATCAGGGCCGCCTGATCGATAAGCGCACCCTGGCGAATCTCATAGGGCTGTTTCAATTCATTGAGGCGATCAACAAAGGCTAAGCGAAATACCAGAGCGCACATCAGCACAACAAAAAATAACCACAAGTATCGCCAACGGGCCGGTATAAACACGCAACTTCCTTCTTATTCAGGTTAAGTTTCACCCAGCCAGTTTAATAGTTCTTCTACAGGCATAGGTTTGGCAAAATAATACCCCTGAGCATGCTGATAGCCATTGTCCATTAAAAGCTGTCGCTGCTCTTCCGTTTCTACGCCTTCTGCAATCAGCTTAAAGGCAAATCGCTCGGCGAGGCGGGCAATCATTTGCACGATGTGTAGGGCCTTGTCACAGTTCTCAGCGGTAAGATCGTTAACAAACTTTTGGTCCAGTTTAATAGTGGTAGCGGCCAGATCGGCTAACTGCGATAGCGAAGAATAACCAGTACCAAAGTCGTCAATACTTACGCCCACGCCTTTATTAATAAAAGAGCGCAGTAGCGGGTTAATCACCGTGTAGTCTTCGGTGGCCTGGGTTTCGGTGACTTCAATATCCAGTAGGCTTGCATCAATGTCATGCTCATTGATACAACGGTTAATTTCGTTAAAAATAATCGGGCTCACCACATCGCTGTTGGCCAGGTTAAACGAAACCGGTAGAGAATAGCCCTCGGCTTGTAAGCACTGAATTACTTCAATGGTTTTTGCCAGCACCATCTCAGAAATTTCCAGGCTCAGGCCTGAGGCCTCGGCAATGGGAATAAACTCAGATGGCGGACACAAGGTATTGTCTTCCATGCGCCAGCGCAGCAAAGCCTCAAAGCCAACCGGCTTGCCTGTTGCCAAATTAACCTTGGGCTGTAGCACCAAAAAGAACGCCTCTTTGGTAGTTAACGCCTTTTTTAACGCGGTGAGAATACGCATGCGATTGGCGAGTCGCTGAATAAGCGCATAGTCAAAATTATAAACATCTATGCCAGAACTACGGGCTTTGCCCAGTGCCGTATTGGCCAGCACCAGTACTTCGGCCAGACTTAACGACTGGGTATCTTTAAAATCCATGGTGCCAATCTGAAATTGTAACTGGATATCCAGCTCATCCATTTCCATGGTGGTGTTACGAATGGCTTTCAGCTTCTCCTCGCTTGGCTTGTTGTCGAGAGTAAAAACCAGAGCAATGGTTTCTCTGTCCCACACCGCCAGCAGGTAATGCTGAGGGAGTTGCTCCTTAATAAAGAGGCTGAATGCCTTAAACATTTTGTTGGCATAATCATGCCCGGCCATCATCTCTGCCGTGTCGTAGTTAAGTAATCTGAACAGCACTAAGGAACTGTTATTAAGATGATATGTAGATTGTTGCCCCAGTTCTCTCGCCAACCAGTTAAAATTATGGATACCGGTGGGCGTATCGAGATAAGCCAACTGACTAAGCTTGTTCATCAGCGCCTGATTGATAAAGCCAGAGCTGATATTTTCGGCAAATGCCTGTAACAAATTGAGGTGGTTGCTATCCAGCGCATGTGGTGAGTCAACCAGCATAATATACTGTTTGTCGTCGTGCTCACTGGTATCAAAGAACAGCAGGGTAAAATCGCTCTCAAAGATATGTTGTTGTGTTTGCCAGGCTTCAAAAACCGCTTTTTCGACTCGTTGCTGTCTGTCGTCATTATAGAGACTAAAGACACTTTCGAGCCGCGCGTCTATCAATTCCCGAAAGTGGCTACTTGCCGCCACAATGGGGGCAAGCTGTAAGCTTTCGATACCCGTTTTAACTATGCAAACAATACCGCCAGTGTTTGGGACATTGATGACCCTGGCAATTTCCTCTAACACCGTGTGAGCAAATTCTGACGTATCCTGCCTGGCAGTGAGCGAGCGTGACGCGTCAACAATCATTTGTAAGCCGCGTCTGGCTATTTTAAGTTCCTGGGATAGTTGCCAGGTTCTCAGATTGCTGACCACTACGCTTTTGAGCTTATCTGCGCTCAGGTCGGTTTTGTTCCAGTACTCAGAAATGTTGTATTCGTTAATGGCTTTATCATGGGGTTTAACGCCGGGCTGGCCGGTAAGTACCACTATGCGTATCAGCTCGTCGCCGATAACGTTGCGGATGGTGTCGATAAGGTAAAAACCTGCGTCGTCTGTTTCCATAACGATATCCAGCAATATAACGCTGATATCCTGCCGTTTAGATAAGATAGTTGCCGCAGATGCCGCAGAGGAGGCTCGTAAAATCTCTATTTTTCGACCTTCAAAGACTACTTCCTGTAAAACCGATTCCAGCACATCCTGGTAGGGCTGGTTATCCTCTACGCTGAGTACTACCCAGTTTTTTTGAAATGGCCCTGCAGTCTCTTCCTCTGCGCTAAACTCAAACAGCTCGTTCATTCACTCTCCCTCTCCTCCTGTGGCTATTCATCATTTTTGCTGTATTGCAATGCAATAAATATAAGGAGTACTGCATAAGTTTTGCCGAAGTTTGGGAAATTTCAAGAGCAGAACGGCAGAAGTTAGCGGAAAGTATAATGTGCAGAAAGTGGTGGTGGGCAGAAACCCACCACAGCTAACGTGGAGAACGTATTAGCTAAAAGCAAACTCCATCTGGCTCAGCTTAAGCCATTTTTCTTTTTGTAGCAGTAAGGATTGCTTTAGCTCTTTGTATTTAAAGTCGAGCTCCAGCCGCTCCATGCTTTTTAGCAGGTGTTTTTTGCGCAACGCCATAATACGTTTTTTAGTGGTGTAGTAGTCGGTCATCTTCTGCATCAGCACATCATATTCGTGTTGCAGGGTTTGCATCACCTCTTCTGCGTTAGGCAGTTTAGATACCTTCTGGCTGGCATATTTTAACTGCATCGTCAGACGAGCTTTTTCAATTCGCTCTTCAGGGCAGGTACGCAGGTTTTTGGTTAATCCCACATAAGACAGGCCTTTAATCAACCATTTGGTTGGATCGTACTGGTACCATTTAATGCCGTTACGATAATCGTATTCAAAAATGTGGTGGTAGTTATGATACCCCTCGCCAAAGGTGAACAGCGCGATGACGCCGTTGTCCCGGGCAGTGTTGGTATCGGTGTAAGGACGACTACCCCAGATGTGCGCCAGGGAATTGATAAAGAAGGTTACATGGTGAACCATGACCAGGCGAAATACACCGGCAATCAGGATCATGCTCAGCACGTCACCATTGATCCAGCCAAGTAACGCCGTAATACCGAAGTTTGCAGCTAACACGATATCCAGATAGTGATTGTGCTGCCACATTACTACTTTATCTTTGAGCAGATCTTTACAGTTACGGTAATCACCGTAACTTTCTGCCTGATATTCGCGCAGCATCCAGCCCATATGCGAAAACCAGAACCCTTTTTTAGCCGAATACGGGTCTTTGTCGTTCACATCAACATGACGATGGTGCACCCGGTGATCCGACGACCAGTGCAATATACTGTTTTGCAGTGCCATGGCGCCGCCAATGGCCAGGAAGACTTTTACAACAGGATGAGCCTCGTAGGTTTTATGCGCCCATAAGCGATGGTAACCGGCAGTAATGGACATGCCAGTAACAAAAAACAGCACAATGGTAGTGATGATCTCAGTGGTATCAAATCCGTATGAGAATGCCCAGAATGGAACTCCTACAAATGCGATAATTCCGGTCACCACAAAGACCAGCACATTAGTAATGATTAAACGTGGCTTATTCATTGATTTCTATCTCAGCTTACAACTGTACGCTAATTTAGCTTTAAAAGAGGTGTTTCGCAAGAGAAATACCGTTAAGATTAGTCTTAAGAATAAGCCATAGGTATCAGTCGGGGACAGTCGTTGAGCCGTCAGGAACAAAAACAAAAAACCAGGCAAAATATAATAGCCGGGGCATTTCAGTTACTTAACGAAAATCGTACCTTGTCAGCAATCAGTTTGCGGGAAGTTGCCCGGGAAGCTGGTATTGCGCCGACGTCTTTTTACCGCCATTTTAAAGATATGGACGAACTGGGGTTGACCCTGGTTGACGAAGCCGGTTTAGCCTTGCGCCAGTTAATGCGCCAGGCCCGGCGACGGATTGCATCTGGTGGTGGTGTGATTGATACGTCGGTGGATACCTTTATGGAGTTTATCTCGGCCAACAGTAACGTTTTTCGTTTGCTGTTGCGTGAGCATACCGGTACTTCAGCCGCATACCGTCTGGCGGTGTCCCGTGAAATCCAGCACTTCACCGACGAACTGAGCGACTACATCATTGAGCAACTGCGCATTCCCCACGATATTGCGGTATTGCAGGCAGAAAGCATGGTACGCCTGGTGTTTAGTGCCGGCGCCGATGCGCTGGAAGCCGACACCATTTTAAAAAATGACATCAGCGACAGACTTAAGCGCCAGTTACGGTTTATCCAGTTAGGCAGTCTGGCCTACTGGCAAACTATGCCAGAGACTCAAACAAAAACATCTTAAGCGTTGCGAGTGAGCAACACGCCGGACTCCATGTGCTCGGTGAAAGGGAATTGATCAAACAGAGCGGCCCGGCTTACTTTATGGGTTGCCGACAGCGCTTCCAGGTTAGCAACCAACGTGTGTGGGTTACACGATATATAGATAATGTTGTCAAACTGACTGATCATTTGTGTAGTAGCCGGATCTAGCCCCGCTCGGGGCGGATCTACCAGTACCGTATTAAATTGCCGCTCAGCCAGCTCAATGCCTTTTAACCGTTCAAACTGACGTTTACCGGCCAGTGCCTCCACAAACTCCTCAGCAGAAAGCCGGGCAATCTGGACATTATCAATCTGGTTTACCGCAATATTAAACTGCGCCGCTTCTACCGAGGGTTTCGCTATTTCTGTGCCCACTACATGATCAAAGTGTGCGGCCAGCGGAATAGAAAAATTCCCCGCGCCACAATAGAGCTCAAGCAGATCGCCGGTTAACCCCTGGCTTTGCGCAATCGCCCATTCAATCATATGGGTATTCACATAGGCGTTAGGTTGGGTGAAGCTGTTTTCGATATGTTTAAACTGGTAGGTTTTTCCATCGGCGGGCAACTCCTCAATAATAAAGTCGTCACCGAGGATGACCTTTTGTTTGCGGGCACGGCCGATAACGCTGACCTTAAACTCTTTATTCAATGTTGTGCGCAGTGCTTCGGCCTGCGCCTGCCATTCGTCATCTAACTGGCGATGGTAAAGCAGGCTGATTACACACTCCTGCGATAAGCCGCTGAGAAAATCAACCTGAAACAACTTTTTGCGCAGCACAGCGTTTGGCTTTACCAGCGCAATAATACGCTGCATTAACGCATTAATGGTTTCTGAAGCCGCCGGGAATTCATCGACCCGGTAGGGGGTCTTGGTCTCTTTATTAAACATGATGTAATAAAGGTCATCACCATCATGCCATACGCGGAATTCAGCACGCATACGGTAATGTTGCTCAGGCGACGGGTAAACATCCAACGCTTGTTGATAAAAGGGGCTCAGCAGCGACGTTAAGGTGTCGACTTTCGCCTGAAGCTGGTCCTGATAGGTGATGGTATTTGTTGGTGCTGTGCTCATTTTGTTCCCCGTACCGCATTTGCAGCGGCATTGTAGAGACTTTTCAAAAAACTTCCAATGTAGCGGCGCTAAGCTAATTATGTATTAAAATTAAACAATCCTCATTAACTGCCGATAACACTAGTGAGGTGTGAGAGGATTAAATTATGAGTGTGGATTCAATTCCTGCTGCAAAAGGCGGCCAGGCGACCGTTGAAAAGCCTGACGTTGCCCTTAAAAAGCAGCTTCAACAAGAAGGCTTGCGTCAGGCACGCGAGTTTCAACAAAGTAGTCAGGCAACGCAAGTGACTGTATCACAAACCCGGGTGGGCAGTACCGTACTGGTGAGTTCCCTGGAACAGGAAGTGGTGTTAAATGAAAGACGCTTCGATAACCGACAGTTCGACAAGGCTGAGGAAAACAAGTCTGCCTTTGACTTTGAGAAGGTCGCTTCTAATGTGCTGAAGTTTGTCGGCGGTGTTGTGCGTGGTGCGGCGAAAAGTGGTGCAGACGAGGCGCAGCTTACCGATCTGCTTGGTCAGGCCCGCTCCGGAGTGGCCAAGGGCATTGCGCTGGCAGAAAAAGACCTGGCCGGGTTTATGAACCCGGAGATCACCGATGGTATACGCAACAGTAAAGAAGCCATCGGCGAAGGTATCGATAACATCGAGAAAGAAGTCTTATCGCCGTTTCGCGGTACCATGGAAGTAGGCGCATCGTTATCTGCTCAGTATGCACAGTCACAGTCAGGCGGCTTAAAGATAACCACCAAAGACGGTGACGAGGTAGAAATCAACTTTGGTCAGTCGCGTCAGTATCAGTATAGTGCCAGCGAGCGGATATTATCTTCGGCTACTAATAATGCAGATACCAATGGCCCTGCGGCGCCACAAAATGAAGTTGTTACCCAGCGTTCGCTGAATGTGCAGTTCTCAGAATACCGTGGTATCAGTTTTTCTGTGCATGGCGAACTGGACGATGATGAACTCAGTGCAATTTCTGATTTGGTTAAACAAATCACTGATGTCAGCAAATCGTTCTTTAAAGGTGATTTGGATACTGCGCTGGATAAAGCCCTCGACCTGGGATACGACGAAAATGAACTGGCAGGTTTTGCATTAAAGCTGAATAGCCGTGAAGTTGTCAGCGAAAAGATCTCGGCTTATAAAGAAGTCAGTGACGGGGATTCATCAGAGCTTAAAAAATACATGCGTCCTATTAAAGAATATATGGATGAGCTGAAGTCGTTAAATCAGTTACTCGATACGACGTTAAAAGACGGTGAAGGGTATAAAGAGTTGGTCAACGGCGTTATTAATCAGATGAAAGAGGTGCACGTGCCGGATGTGCTGTCGGCGATAAACCGATTCCATTTATTTAACGGACGTATAAACGCTCTTAAAGCTGAATAAAAAAGGCCCCTTGATGGGGCCTGCTTAGTTGGGTTACTCAGTGACTTTGTCTTTAGCCGGTCGGACCTTCAAAGTACGGTCCTGAAATACCGAATCATTAAACTGACCGATAATGGCCTCCACGTCACCGTCGATAACTTCTATAAAACCATATCCTTTACGCTTACCGGTTTTCTTATCCTTCATTAACCGTACTGATTGAATACGGACGTGATCCTCAAAATAAGCTTTTACTGCTGCTTCATTGGCTTTGTACGGAAGGTTACCTACATATAATGTAGAAACGTTATCAGACGAAGAGTCGGGGTTGTGGTTAGTGCCGGGGGCAGAAACCTGAGTTTGGCTTTGCTTGTTTGTCCCTATAAAAGAAGCTATCCATGGCGTCACAATGCCACTAATTAATAAAGACAGAGCAACCATGGTGGGTGCCTGCCCTTCAAATGAAACCTGCTGAGTAATTACAAATCCTAAAACAGCCAGAACAAGACTGACTAAAAAACACTGCATTAAGCTGACTTTCATAATGCTACCTTAATAATTGTTATGAGAAAAAAGTGTCGGCTAGTTAAATTTTACTCATTTATAACAAAATGAACAATATTGATTCACATATATAGACAAAAGAATAACTCGCCACATGCCTTTTGCTGTAAAAATAGGCGCTTAACACTTATTTCGACAAAAAAGCGCTAAAAAGACAAAAAAAGGGTTGATCAAAATAATCGGGTCTGTAGAATGCGCGCCAGTTTCGAGGGACACAGAGCATTTAGCGAAGACGTCCACCAACGCAAAAACTTAAAAAATAAATTAAGAAAAAGCATTGACATCGAAACTAAACAGCGTATTATACGCATCCCGCTTCGGCAGGTTCTAAAAGAACGCTGAAGCAGCAGATCGCCGTTCTGCACTGTTCTTTAACAATTTATAACAAGACAATCTGTGTGGGCACTCATTAAGAGTGTCAACAACGAC
>CATMRP010000066.1 GCA_950073835.1 uncultured Alteromonadaceae bacterium | reverse complement strand
CTGGTTGAGCTTGGGCTTGAGGGCAAGCGGGTAGTGCGCTTAAAAGGCGGCGATCCGGCAATTTTTGCCCGCACCAGTGAAGAAACCGATGCGCTGCATCAGGCGGGCATCCCCTTTGCCATTGTGCCCGGTATTACTGCGGCGTCTGGTGCATCAGCCTACACCGGTATTCCGCTTACCGATCGTCGTTTTGCGCAGTCTGTGCGATTTATGACTGCGCAGTTTAGAGATCCGGCGAAAGAGGCCGACTGGCAGGCTATTGCTCAAAGCAGTGCGCGGGAAACAACAGTGGTTTATATGGGGCTTAAGCGTCTGGCTTTACTCGCCCGAAGACTGGATGAAGCCGGAGTCGACAGTACTTTACCCGTTGCAGTGATTGAGAACGCGTGTTGTAATCATCAACAGGTTATCGTTGGCTCCATCAGCGATATTTATCAACGCGTGGTCGACGCGGCAATCGAAGGACCGGCACTCGTCGTGATTGGTCAAGTGGTTTCTGCCCGTCAGCCCATCACCGCCGATTTGTTACATCATACCTATGAGCAACGCGCCATTTAGCGAATACATCAAAGCCCTCGGCAAAGGCCAGCGGGGCGCCCGGCATCTTACGCAAGCTGAAGCTTTCGATGCCTTTTCTCAATTACTTAATCAATCTATTGCGCCGGAGCAAGCCGGCGCTTTTTTAATGCTGCTGCGCATGCAGGAAGAATCTGTAGAAGAGCTATGCGGCTTTATTGAAGCCTGTCGCGGTAAGCTACCCGCCGCATTAAACGCAATGCAAGCCAGTGTGGATATTGGTTGTTATGCCGGTAAACGCCGGCAATTACCCTGGTACTTGTTGAGCGCGGCGCTACTGGCAAGCATGGGTTACCGGGTGTGCCTGCATGGTGCCAGTGAGCCCGGTTCAAAACGCTTTTATGCCAGTCATGCTCTGGCAGAGTTAGGTCTGCCACTGGCAACATCAATCGAACATGCCCAGCAGACTATGGACAGCATGAATGCTTGTTATCTGGACTTAGGCATTGCCTTACCTGAGCTTGATCGCATTATAAAACTGCGTGAATTATTTGGCTTACGGTCCTGCGCCAATACCCTGGCACGGCTGTTAAACCCCAGTAATGCGCCGTTTGCGATACAGGGAGTTTATCATACCCATCTGGATGAAAGGCATGCCAAGGTTAACGAGACGTTTACCGCGCAGCAGTCGCTGGTATTTCGTGGTGATGGCGGCGACCCTGAGGTGAATCGCGACAGAGCAACAGAGTTGTATTATACCCACAGCGGTGTCACTACCAAACAGGTGTTAGCCGAAGCGGATGGCTGGGCAATGAAGGAGCGCGATTTTTCAGTCGCGACCATGTTAGCGGTTTGGCGGGGCGAGTTGGAACATGGCTATGCTCATCAGGCGGTGATTGCCTCGCTGACGGTTTATTTGATCTTGCTGGAAAAGTTAAGCGAGCAAGAGGCCCAACAGCGGGCATCAGAACTATGGCAAATGCGCCATAAGCAGGCATTACCTTTTCACAGTGAACACTGACAGTGCATAAAATGCACTACGATGAGTCGCTTAATTTCGGCGATAAATAACCGTTTTTTGTAACTTGTTGAAATTTATAGTTATTAAATGTTGGCACTAAATGTGTATATATCTATTTAGCAATACTAGTATGCGCTATACCTAAACAATTTATTAATACCTTGCTGTCTTCTCATGAGGCGAGGTAAACGGCAACGAAGCCCACCCGTTCACAATGACACTGTCATTTCGAACGGGTGGGTTTTTTTTTGGCTTAAGGAAAGTACATGTTACACAAGACTGTAAAACACAAGTTCAAGCAGGTGGCCGGTTCGCTGACACTGGTTGCGTCATTATTTACTGCCTCAGTGACTACCGTGTCTGCTGAGGATATCGGCTGGCCAGAAAAAGAAGAGCTGAAGTTTGGTTTTATCAAGCTTACCGATATGGCACCACTGGCGATTGCTTATGAAAAAGGCTATTTCGAAGACGAAGGTCTGTACGTCACACTTGAAGCCCAGGCAAACTGGAAAGTGTTGCTCGACCGCGTTATCGACGGTCAGCTCGACGGTGCGCATATGTTGGCCGGTCAGCCGTTAGGTGCAACCATCGGTTTTGGTACCCAGTCGCACATTATTACCGCTTTCAGCATGGACTTAAACGGTAACGGCATCACCGTTTCTAACGATGTCTGGGCTGAGATGGAAAAGCACATTCCGGTTGAGAATGGCAAACCGGTACATCCGATCAAGGCGGATTATTTAAAGCCGGTGGTTGATAGTTACAAACAAGCGGGCAAGCCCTTCAAAATGGGGATGGTTTTTCCGGTTTCTACGCATAACTATGAGCTGCGTTACTGGTTAGCCGCCGGTGGCATCCACCCGGGCTACTATGCACCGCACAAAGGCGATACCTCGGGCCAGATTGATGCTCAGGCGCTGTTGTCGGTAACCCCACCACCGCAAATGCCAGCTACTATGGAGGCCGGAACCATCTTCGGTTACTGCGTAGGTGAACCGTGGAATCAACAAGCGGTATTTAAAGGTATTGGCGTGCCGGTTATCACCGACTACGAGATCTGGAAAAATAACCCGGAGAAAGTGTTCGGTGTGAGCAAAACCTGGGCCGAAGAAAATCCGAATACGCACATCCGCGTGGTTAAAGCGATGATCCGGGCCGCTATGTGGTTAGATGCAAACAACAATGCTAATCGTCCCGAAGCGGTTAAAATTCTCGCCAAAAGTAGCTATGTGGGTGCCGATGCAGACGTGATTGCCAACAGCATGACCGGTACCTTTGAATACGAAAAAGGTGATAAGCGTGAAGTGCCAGACTTTAATACCTTCTTCCGTCACAACGCCACCTATCCGTTCTACAGCGATGCCATCTGGTACTTAACGCAAATGCGTCGCTGGGGTCAGATTGCTGAGCCTAAGTCTGACGACTGGTACATGCAGACAGCGAAGAGTGTTTATCGCCCTGATATCTACACCCTGGCGGCCAAAGCATTGATTGCAGAGGGCCTGGCAGATCCTAAAGATTTTCCTGACTTCGACACAGAAACCGGCTTTAAACCGCCACAAACTGAATTTATCGATAACGTAACGTTTGATGGCAGCAAGCCTAATGAATACTTAGATAAATTCTCAATTGGTCTGAAAGGCGACACGGTTTTATAACCGTGTTTCCCAGACCCTCGATGATAAAAGGTAAAGACGATGAGTAAATCGATACCAGTTGTCAGCCATATTGGCCAGATCCGCGGTAAAAATGTGTTAGGGAATATTATGTCCACCGTACCAAAATTACTGATGCCTGTTGTTGGCATATTATTATTCCTCGCGATTTGGAATGTGGTAGCCAAAAACATCGATACGTCGCTGGGGCAGTTTCCTGGCCCGGCACAGGTATGGGAACAAACCTTTACGTTAATCGATGAACACAGCGCGCAGCGTGAAAAAGCCGACGCTTTCTATGCTCGTCAGGAAGAGCGTAACGCAGCACGGGTAGCGAAAGACCCAACCTACGTGCCGAAAATCCGTGATTTCACCGGCGCGCCAACGTTTTTCGATCAGATATGGACCAGTTTATACACGGTGATGGTGGGCTTTTTTATTGCCAGTATCGTGGCGGTGCCGGTGGGGATTTTGTGTGGTCTGAGTAAGTCTGCTTATTCGGCCATGAACCCGCTGATCCAGATTTTTAAACCAGTGTCACCGCTGGCCTGGTTGCCCCTGGTGACCATGGTGGTCAGTGCGGTGTATGTTAGCGATGACCCGATGTTTTCCAAATCGTTTATTACCTCGGCTTTTACCGTGTCGCTGTGCTGCTTATGGCCCACGCTAATCAATACTGCGGTAGGCGTTTCTAACATCGATTCCGATCTGGTGAATGTGAGTAAGGTACTGCGGTTAAAGCCATTAAGTCATGTGCAGAAAATCGTTTTGCCGGCATCGATTCCGATGATTTTTACCGGTTTACGTTTGTCACTGGGTATAGGCTGGATGGTGCTGATCGCGGCCGAGATGCTCGCGCAGAACCCGGGGCTGGGTAAGTTTGTCTGGGACGAGTTCCAGAATGGTAGCTCAGAGTCACTGGCACGCATTATGGTAGCTGTAATCACCATTGGTTTAATTGGTTTCCTGCTCGACCGTCTGATGCTGTCTGTACAGCGTCTGGTGAGCTGGGACAAAAACGCAGTGCTGCGCTAAGCGGCTAATACATTCGAGGAATTAAATTATGCAAAGCAGACATTTAGAACTCAGTCAGGTAGGCATCGATTTTCCGACTCCCAAAGGGCCGTTTACTGCGTTAACCGACGTTAACCTGAAGATAGAAAAAGGCGAGTTTATCTCACTGATTGGTCACTCAGGTTGTGGTAAATCCACGGTACTTAACATTGTAGCGGGTCTGCATCAGGCCACTACTGGCGGGGTTATTCTCGACGGCGCCGAAGTAAAAGAGCCGGGCCCAGAACGTGCCGTGGTGTTTCAGAACCATTCACTGCTGCCCTGGCTATCCTGCTACAAAAACGTTGAGCTGGCCGTAAAGCAAACTCAGAAAGGTAAATCCAAACAAGAAATCCGTGACTGGGTAATGCATAACATGGAACTGGTGCACATGACCCATGCGCTGGACAAACTGCCGTCTGAAATCTCAGGTGGTATGAAGCAACGGGTAGGTATTGCCCGGGCGCTGGCCATGGAGCCTAAAGTGCTGTTAATGGATGAACCCTTCGGTGCACTCGATGCACTGACCCGGGCCCATTTGCAGGACTCGCTGATGGAGATCCATGCGGATTTGGGTAATACGGTGATCATGATCACTCACGATGTGGATGAAGCCGTGTTGTTATCTGACCGTATCGTAATGATGACCAACGGTCCGGCAGCCACCATTGGCGAAATTCTCGACGTTAAACTCGAGCGTCCGAGGGACCGTCTGGCGTTGGCTGATAACCCTGAATACAACCACTATCGGCATGAAGTCCTGACCTTCCTGTACGAAAAACAGAAAAAAGTGGAAACCGTTTCGGGCCACAAAAAAGCCAAGCAGTCCGGCGTCAAAAAGAAGTCTGACGCCGCTTAAGTAATCTTAATAAAAACAATTTGTTAGCTCGGCCTTTAGAGGCCGGGCCGGGTATTCTCACGCTCAATTTAGGAATTTATCATGAAAACACAATGCTCTTTTTTCAAACGAGGCCTGCTGGCTACGGTTATTTCTGCGGCTTTATTACCGGCTGCCCAGGCCGCTACTGAGTGGCATGATGCGTTATCTGACTCCAAGGCATCCGCCAGTTTTCGTCTGCGTTATGAAGGCGCGAATCAGGATAATGCGGTAAAAGATGCCAGTGCGCTGACACTGCGTACCTTACTTAGCTTTGAATCCGGTGAGTACAACGGCTTTTCATTCAAAGCGGATTTGGAAGATGTCACCATCGTAATGGGGCAGGGCGACTACACTGTTGGCCCGGCAGGTTATAACCCGGGCGAATATTCGGTGATTGCCGATCCTGAAACTACCGAACTGAATCAGGGCTATGTGCAGTTTAAAAATGACGGCCTGACCGTGAAAGCCGGGCGACAGATTATCGCGCTGGACGGCCACCGTTTTGTTGGCCACGTTGGCTGGCGTCAGGATTGGCAGACCTATGATGCGGTGTCGGTTAACTATAAGGCAAGTGACAAACTGAACGCGTTTTATGCCTATTTAACCAAGCGCAACCGTATTTTTGCTGAAGCAGCGGATATCGACTCAAAAGATCATTTACTCAATGTAACTTACAAAGATGACTTTGGTAAGTTAACCGCTTATGCCTACCTGCTTGAAATGGATAACGATACGGATAACAGCCTGGATACCTACGGTGTAAGCTATGCCGGCGCTTATAAAACGGATTCGGTGAAATGGCTATACAGTGCTGAGTTTGCTACCCAGTCAAGCGAAGCCGCCGCGACCGATTATACTGCTACTTATACAATGTTAGAAGCGGGCGCAGTGATTTCCGGGGTTACCGCTAAGTTAGGCTATGAGCTATTGGGCTCTGATGAGGGTATGTACGGCTTTGCCACACCACTGGCAACCCTGCATAAATTCAACGGTTGGTCTGATCAATGGCTAGGTACACCAACACAGGGCTTGCAGGATGTCTACGTCAGCGCGGCAACCAAGTTTGCTGGTGGCAACTGGCTGTTTGTGTATCATGACTTCAGTGCAGACGAAGCGAGTACTACGGTTGACGATCTGGGTAGTGAGATTAATATCCAGTACACCACCAAAATTGCTGAAAAATTTAGCTTTGGTGCCAAATATGCTAATTATTCAGCAGGCGACATCAAGGTAGATACTGATAAACTATGGGTATGGATAGCCACTAAGTTTTAATCGATAATGACAGCAGCCGCGATAGATAAGCTGATCCAGCAGCCTCCGCACCACAGCCTGGGGTTCATCCTGGCCGGAGGCAGCTCCAGACGCATGGGAAGTGATAAAGCACAACTCAAAGTGGGTCAGCAAACCATGCTGGATATTGCTTCTGCTGTACTTCGTACGGCGGCGGTGAATAAGCATTTTGTGGTGGGCGGCGCTTTGGCTGATTTAGTTGAACAGCAGTCAGGGCAAGGACCTGCCAGTGCCATTTGTGATGTACTGGCACGTTTTTCCGCAGCTGCGGAAAGTAAAAGACTGGCGCTGTTTATGCCGGTTGATATGCCTCGACTTTCGGTTGACAGCATAAATACCTTACTTGAGTGCGCCAGGCTTAACCAACAGACGGTCTATTACAGTGCGCACTACTTACCCTTGGTTATCCCGGTCACTGCTAATACCCAGGAGTCTGCGCGGACGCTGATTGCAGCGGACTCGTCGCCCTCGGTGCGTAAATTACTGGCCAGCCTGAATGCCCAACCCATAGCATTCAACGGCAAAGCGGATGAGCTGGTAAACATTAATCGCCCTGAAGAACTTGCAAAGTTATGTTCTTAACAGGGCTTCCTTCACGTCCTCGGGTAAGGTACGGGTGAAGTCTGCCAGCTGTTGTTGGTTGTCTTTTACCTTCATATATTGGTGGATATAGTAAAGCAGGGTAATCCAGGACTTATCATTTTCTTGTGGTGCATCCTGAATGCCCAGCAATGGTTTAACAACCTCTTGCGGAAAACACCACAAGGTCAGCAAAAACACCGTAATCAGTATATCCGGATGACTACTCACCTGCTTTAACTGAGAAGCCAGATCAGGCGAGTTTGCTTCAATCATGGCTAGTACCAGCCTGCCTGTACCGTTTAATACTGCAGCGGTAAACACCTGTTCCCGACACTTAACCGAACAGTTTAGTGCGGTCGCCAACACTTTGCCCTTCGCGGCCATCTGACGGGTATTTTCACACACTTGTCGGTGGCGAGAGGCTGGCATAAGGTGAGCGGTTTCAGTTTCCAGCACAAAACTAATGGTCAACGCATAGAGCAACTGTGTGCCGAGTCGATTGATGGCTTCTTCCAGCGTGTCGGTGGTGCGCTGGAAACCCAGGTATGCCGAGTTTGCAACTTGAAGGATACGCGCGCCTATCAATGGCTCTTCAAGGATGATATTAGCAATCTGACTGGTGCTGGTATATTCATCATTTAGCGCGGTGCGCAGTTTCTCAATGATTTCAGGTAATACTGGCAGTTGGCTTAACCGACCCAGGCATTGCTGTTGGTCGTGGGTCAGCGGCAAAGCTTTGAGTTTTTCCACATGGCTTAACAGTTCACCAAGGAGTTCGTCAGAAAAAGGTTTATTGAGCAGGCTGTGGGCATTGCCACTGTTGCCGAGCAGAATTTCATCACGGGTATCGCCGGTCATCAGCACCCGAATTGACAATGGATACTTTTGAGCGACTTGCTCGAGTACCTCAGCGCCGTCGATTCCAGGCATTCGATAGTCGCAGAACACGATATCCGGATGTACCTGATCGGGCAGAGCAGACTGCCAGGTAAGCGGCTGATTGATGAAAGTGGCATCCCAGTTTGGGATAAGGCGTCGTGACGTGCGCTTAATGGCTCTCAGCATCAGTTCATCGTCGTCGATAAACACTGCGTGATAATTGTTCGTCATCGTTACGCCTCTGCCTGCCTTAAAGCAATGGTTACCCGGTTCGCCATCGTGGATCTGTTGTCAAGAGAGGCGCTATTCGCGACTCGCACCACAATAATGGGCATAAATTGTTATGCCTGATTATACGATATTTTTTTGCAAGTTTACTGTTCGTAACCTATATAAATCAATGTAAAAATTAAAATACAAAGTTATTATTGTGTAATATGTGACAATTGTGACGTAAAAGGGTTTTGGCTATGCATATCAGTGTCAATCGCTTCCCCCTGGATGCAAATGGAACCTATGGCGAAACGAGCGCGTTATCCGATTTGGAACAAGCTGACATCCATATTGCTTTTGGCGATGTCAAGGCGGTGACTGCTCTGGCGGTCGCCAGTAGGACTACCCATATAGGTGCCGGCACGCGATGGATCGCTTCGTCGAGTTGTCTGGGCGCGATGAGTCATTTGGGTACTGATAAAGGTGAAAGTTGCCTGCATGTGTTGTCTGTGGCGGATATTGATGGCGGCGCGGGTGTGGCCTCAGCAAAACTGACACCCGGTAAGGAGAGGTCTGTTGCCGAGCAAACGCTTGTGCAGGCGATGCAGGACGCGGACAGGCTCGGAGAAATGCCGTCACTGGTTTGGTTGGTTGTGGCGCCGGGTTCTGAAGAAAAAGTACTTAACGGTCTGCATAACGTGCTGGGTGACAGCGTGCCGATATTTGGCGGCAGCAGTGCCGATAACCGTATCGAAGGTAAATGGGTGCAGTTTGATGGCAGTGAGCTGCACCACAACGGTATTGTGGTGGCAGTACTTTATATGAGCGAACCTGTGTCCTGTTATTTTAGTTCGGGCTATGAGCCGACAGAATTGTCTGCAAAGGTCTCAGCGGGAGAAGGTCGAACAATTTATACCCTTGACGGCGAACCGGCCGGCACGGTCTATAATCGTTGGCTTAATCTGATGGGGCAAACGCCACTGGAGCCGGGCAACATATTGCAGGCAAGTACCTTTTTTCCGATTAGTCGCAATCAGGGCACAATGAGCCTTGGTGTGCCCCTGCTCAGTCATCCGGCACGACTGAATAACGATGGTAGCATTGAGCTGTTTGCCAGCCTGGAAGTCGGTGAGCAGATTACGCTGATGAGCGGGCAACCGGAGAATCTAGTCAGGCGCGCAACGGAAGTGACGGAAGTGGTGCTAAGAACCCATGAGCTGAATTATGAATGTCGCCCCAAGGCATTGATTATTGTTTTTTGTGGCGGCTGCATGCTGGCTGTTAAGGAGCACCTGGATGAGATCCAGCGTTCGTTGCTGGCACTGGTGCGGGATGTGCCATTTATAATGGGGTTTACTTTTGGCGAGCAGGGGTGCTTTTCCGACGGCATCAGTCGCCACGGTAATCTGATGATCTCTGCGACGGCGATAGGGTAAGTAAATCTGTGACCGATGTAGAAAAACTTCACGAAACGATTCAAAAACTCAGGTATGAGAATGGCCAGTTGCAACGCTTTAAGCAGATTAATCAACTAATGTTGCATGGCCTTGATGCAATCATGACATCCACTCACCGAAGCGAGGTGTTTGCGCGGTTATTTGAGGTAATTGGTGAGATTCTGCCCTGCGATCAAATACTCATTGCCCATCATAATGAAGAGCAAAGTACGGTGATTCCGGTTTGTAGCAGTGTTGAACGAAAGAGCTTTAAACCCTTGCGATATACCGATTTAACCAGTGTTTTTGAAACCACTATGAATGTATTTAATGTGGCTTTGATCCCGGATTGGGAAGCCCATTTAGGCGACTGGTTACCCGATGCGAACTCAGTGCTTATTCATCCTATCAATACCTCTCAGGCTAAATATATCTGGCTCATTTCTGATAAAAAAATTGGTGCGTTCTCTAAACAGTACGAAGAGATCTTCTTATCTTTTAGTGCATTCGTCGCGAATACCTTGTCTCATTTTGAACAACGTAGTCTTATCCGGGAGCGCGAAACCCTGCTAGAAGAACGAGATCGCATTGAAAAGTCGATGATTCACCAGGATAAAATGGCCGCATTGGGACAACTTGCTGCCGGTGTCGCCCATGAACTGAACAACCCGCTGGGTTTCATTAACAGTAATCTGTCCAGTTTACAGGACTATACTACTAGTATCAGTGAATTTGTCAGCCAGGCGATAAAGTCGTCAGAGGCACTGGAAGTGCTGCACAAAAAAATGGATATGGACTATATTTTAACAGATACGGATGATTTGATTGATGAATCGTTACAGGGCATTCAGCGTGCCACCGATATTATTGCTAATCTAAAATCTTTCTCGCATCCGGATGAAAAAACCCGGGTTAACCTGGAATTGAATGCGGTTATTGAATTGGCGTTAACGATAATAAAGACTCAGGCGAAAACGGTCGTGGACATCGATTTTGTACCCTGCGAGGATAGGCCAGTCATTTATGTTAATGCTAATCAGCTTGCCCAGGTATTTATCAATATTGTGACTAATGCAATGCAGGCAATAACCGATAATACAGGTAGGATAGTGATTACTGTTCTGGCTGAGGAAACCGTTGTGGATTGCCGTATCACTGATAACGGTCCGGGGATCCCCGCTGCAGTCGCGGCCAGAATTTTTGATCCTTTTTTTACCACCAAGACCGTAGGAATGGGCACCGGACTTGGGTTGTCTATTTCAAAAGCCATTGTTGAAAAATACGGTGGCCAGTTACATCTTGAATCAAGTAGCGCCAAAGGCACTTGCTTTTTGATCCGATTACCTCGAATCAGCGAATAAGCAATGCGAAACTAGCGCAGGGTTACCAACAGGACGTTTACAGCCGGTTCAGAGTGGAGGAATCAATGGCTAGTGAGACAACAGCGAAAGTATTTGAATCGACCTTCGAACAGTGTGGCATTGGGCTGGCCCATGTCAGCCCTGAAGGCGGATTCATTCGCGTCAACACCGCGCTCAGTCATTTTCTTGGCTACAGTAAAGAAGAGTTAGTGACGCTTGATTTTCAGGATATTACCCATCCTGATTATCTCGACAAAGACCTTCAGTCGGTGGCGGAATTACTGGATGGGTTCTACGATTCCTATCAGATGGAAAAACTCTACATCCATAAAAATGGCAAAATGGTGTGGGGTAACCTGACTGTTACACTGGTACGAAATGACGATGGAACGCCGGCTTTTTTCATTTCTGCGGTAGAGGATATCGATGAGAAAAAGCGTATAGAACAGGATTATTTTGAGTCCCAGGAAACCCTTCGTTCTATTATCAGTTCGCTGTCTGACCGGATGGCAGTAAGTGTAGTTAGCCCAGACCTGACCTCTTTAATTTACATCAATGAGGGCTATCAGCGTATCTGGGGGCGCAGTGCCAAAGAACTGTATGAAAATCCAAGAACTTTCATCAGTCACATTCATGTGGCAGATCGGCCGCGAGTGATGGATTTTTACCGGCATACCATTACCAAACCCTGGACCTTCGAATACCGCATCATGCGGGATGACGGGGAGTTACGTTATATTCGTGAACGTGGCGACGTCATCCGCGCTCCCAGTGGTGAAGTGATAAGCCTGGTTATTACCGCCGATGACATTACCAACGATAAGCAAATGCACGAAGCACTCAAATCTGCTAACGATAAGCTCAATGTGCTGTCCAGAACCGATGGCCTGACCGGGATATATAACCGCCGTGAGTGCTTAAATGCGCTGGATGCTGAATTTAAACGCTTGCAGCGGATTGGCGAGCGCACTACGTCCACTCTGGCGTTCTTGGATCTTGATAAGTTTAAGCAAATTAACGACCAGTACGGCCATCAGACAGGCGATAAAGCGCTGGTGCTCCTTACCGAACGAATAAAACTTACCATGCGTTCAAATGATCTGGTGGGGCGCTATGGCGGCGATGAATTTTTGCTGCTGTTAAGAGATACCCGGGACTATGAAGCCCAGCATCTTATAAACCGTATTTTTACAGAGCCGTTGATCGTTAAGGGTGAGCGTTCACAGGAGATTTTTATTCAGTGTTCTATTGGCATGTCCCAATGGCATCAGGAACTGGAAAATATTCAGCAATGGATTGAGGAAGCAGACCGACAGATGTATCACGTGAAAGGAAATAAGGCATCCTAGGGCGATATACTATCACCCGTTACATTCGGGCCAGTTAACTTTACCTCTATGGGTATTACAATCTGGTAAGGTTAGCTGGCCGCTGTAAAACTAATAGCCCTGTTCTTTGCCCCAGGCGGCAATAATGGCTCTTTCCTCATCGGTCATCTTGGTTTTATTTAAAAACGGCATATCCCGGGTAACGGTAGTGCGATTCACCAGCTGGCGGCCCTGACGCTCAATATCGGCCCAGCTATCGAGTTTCACTCCCAGCGGCGCAACCTTGAAGATGTCGTCGGTAGGGGTTGCTGAATGACAGCCCACACAATGGGCCTGAACCAGCGCCAGCACCTGCTTATCCAGCGCCGACAACGAAGCGGTTAGGTTTTCAGTAACAGCCGGTACCGGGGCTACACTCAACTCAGACTGTGGTTTTGGCCAGGACACCCACAACGCCACGGCCAGTAAACCCAGCATACCGCTCACCAGCACGGACGGACTAAACTTACCCACATGGCGCAGATTAAAAAAGTGCCTGATCCACGCTGATAGCGCCATGATCGCCACCAATACCAACCAGTTTTGCGGATGCTGATAGGTCATCGGATAATGGTTACTGATCATGATGAACAGGATAGGTAAGGTCAGGTAGTTGTTATGCACCGAGCGTAATTTCGCGCCAGCCCCCCAGGCCGGATCAACGGCTTGTTTTGCGGCGACGGCATCTACCATTTTGCGCTGCGCCGGCATAATATTAAGCCACACGTTGGCCACCATAATCGAACCAATCAGCGCACCGACATGGATATAAGCACCGCGGCCGCTGAACCAGTGGGTGGCCAGATAACTGGCGATCACCAACAGTGCGGTTAAAGCAAGGGCGAACACTTTCGGGTAATTGGCAAGTGGCGAACGACAGGCCAGTTCATACAGCAGCACGCCGCCGGCCAGTAAGCCGAGTCCGCGGGCAATAGCTTCACCTTCACTCAGCGCCATCACCGACGGGTCAATAAGATACGCCGAAGCGGCAAAGTAATACACAATGATAAGCAACGCGAAGCCGCTCAGCCAGGTGGAGTAGGCTTCCCATTTAAACCAGTGCAGGGTTTTGGGCATCACCTCAGGGCCATAAGCATATTTGCCGACCTCATAAAACCCGCCGCCATGCACGGCCCATAAGTCGCCCTTAATGCCTTTTTGCTTTTTCCAGTCCGGCGGTGTTTCCAGGCTGTTATCCAACCAGATAAAATAAAACGACGCACCAATCCAGGCAATGCCGGCAATTACGTGAAACCAGCGCACAAATAATGAAAGCCAATCAAGCCACGGCATGGTTAGAGCTCCTGTTGTTGATATTGTGGTTGACCCGCCACATAGGTGGCTACTGTGGCACGATCGTCGCCGAGCATGGTCAGGGCAAAAAGGGTGTCCTCGCAGGTACTGTCGGCATCGATGCGTAGCTGAGTAAGGGCATCAAAGCGGGGATTAAGCACCACAAAGTCGGCATCACTGCCGGGATTCAGATTACCAATTTTATCACTGAGACCCAGACAATCGGCGGCGCCCTGGGTCAGCATATAAAAGCCTTGTAGCGCCGACAGGCTGTAATTACGTAACTGGCAAATTTTGTACGCCTCACCAAGGGTTCTGAGCAGGTTAAAACTGGTGCCGCCGCCTACATCGGTAGCCAGTGTGACCGGAACGCCGAATTTTTCGGCTTTGCTCAGTTCAAATAAGCCGCTGCCTAAAAATAAATTAGATGTGGGGCAGAAAGCGGCAATGGCGCCGCTAGTGGCCATGCGCTGCCATTCACTGTCTGACAGATGAATACAGTGGCCATAAACGGCTCTGGGGCGCACCATATGGTATTTTTCATACACCGCCAGGTAATCTTCGCACTCTGGATACAGGGTTTTCACCCAGGCGATTTCGTCGTGATTTTCCGACAGGTGGGTCTGAATAAACACATCTTCATATTGCTGTGCCAACTCGCCCAGAGCGGCCATTTGTGCGCTACTGCTGGTGGGCGCAAAGCGCGGCGTGAGGGCATAGTAATTGCGCCCCTTGCCATGGTAGCGGTCGATTAAGTCGGCACTGTCGCGCTGGGCCGATTCGGGCGTGTCCTGTAACCAGTCCGGGCAGTGCCTGTCCATACACACTTTACCGGCAACGGTGAGCATATTGCGTTGGCTGGCCGCCTCAAACAGCGCCTCGGTGGCGACCTTATGCACGCTTGAATATACCAAACCGGTAGTGGTGCCGTTTTTCAGGCATTCGGTTAAAAAGGCATCGGCCATGGTGTTGGCAAAGTCGGCATCTTCAAACTGACGCTCCGCCGGAAAGGTAAAGTTATCCAGCCAGGTCAGCAGTTGTTCGCCGTAACTGGCAATGATTTCGGTTTGCGGAAAATGCAGGTGGGTATCAATCAGTCCCGGAATGATCACCCGGCCTGAGTAATCGATAACTTCTACATTGGCATAGGTTGCTTTAAGCGCTGAAAAGTCGCCAAGATCGGCAATCTTGCCGTCTTTTATCAGCATCGCGCCATCTCTAAAGCTCTGTAAATCGCTTTGGTACTGGCTTGTTGAATGCGGAAAATGATACAGCGTTCCGCGAATAAGTTGTGTTGTTGCCACTAGCTACCCCGGTAACTGCTAAAGCCAAACGGTGAGATAAGCAGCGGTACATGGTAATGTCCGCCGTCTTCGGTCATCTCAAAATGGATATCGACGAAGGGATAAAATGACTGGCCATGATTGGCAATCAGGTAGTCCCTGCACTCAAACCGAATGGCATAAACGCCGGCGCTGAATGTCATACCGGGCCAGTCCTTACAACGTCCATCACTGTTGGTAACGGCGGTTACCTGACTGCCGTCCGGGCCGGTGAGTGTGACCGGCATATCGGCAACTGGTTTACCGGAAGTGGTATCGAGCACGTGGCTGGATAAACTGATCATGATGAAGCTTCCTGTGTTGATGCGCTTAACCCTTTGGTCAGGCGTAGCAGGGTGATTTTGATTTGTTCGGCAGCGGCATTTTCGAGTTCGCTGACGGTATCGTTAGGCAAGCGCTTTTGCAGTGCTTCCAGCATGGTATCGGCGCTGAGCCCGGTGGCACAGATAATAAAGATAAAACCGTGCTTATTAAGGTACTCATGATTGAGCGTATGAAGTGCCTGCAGGGTTTCTTCACTGGCCACCGCGGTGCCTTGCTGTTCTGATGCTGCGGTATCTTTAGTATTGGCGAACCTGGCCCTGAGACTGTTTACGTCACCAATCATCGGGTGCGCCTCAAAGGCCTGACGATAATCGCTTTCAGTGAGTGATTCCCACACCTCTACCGCGTAGCTGTAGACATCGGCAGCGCTTTTGTATGGCCGGCCAGTTACCATGGCATTCACCCAGCGCTCAGCCGCGCAGCTGGCTTCAAACCAGTCGTAAGCGGCATTATCGTCCAGTTGATTTAATTCATTGAGTGTCATGAAGTGCTTCCTTAGTCATGTTGGCAGTGCAGGGGGCTTCTGTAGTGTTCACTCCGTGCAAGCGCTGAATAATTTGTGCGCTTACTGATACCGCCACTTCCACCGGCAACTTGCCGGGAATATCGCTAAGCCCGATGGGCGTTACAAAACGGCCCAGTTGCGCGTCGCTGATGCCTTTGCTTTGTAAACGGTGGACAAACCGTTTCGCTTTGGTCTGAGAGCCAATCATTCCCACGTAAGGTAAATCCGGGTGTTTGAGGGCTTTTTCGGCCAGCTCAAAATCCAGCTGATGATCGTGGGTCATAATTACCACCCAGCTGCCAGCGGGTAACAAGGGGATCTCGCCGACCGGCTCATCGTCACACAGGTAGTCCACATTGGCCGGCAGGGGCTCATTGGGAGTAAGTGATTCGCGGTTATCAATCCAGCGCACAGATAGCGGTAGTTGGGCAAGGATAGGCACCAGTGCCTGGGCCACATGACCCGCGCCAAACAGCGCCAGTACCTGGCGATGACTAACGTGGGTTTCTATAAGTAGTTTTACCGCGCCGCCGCAGCACTGGCCCAGTTTACTGGCCAGCGGAAAACTGTGGATCGCCTGTTGGTTCTGTCGCTTATTCACACTGTCTGCCAGGGCAAGCCGCGCCAGCTCGATGGCTTTAAATTCCAGATGACCACCACCAATGGTGTCGAACTGGCGGTCTGCGGTGACGACCATTTTAGTGCCTTGTTCACGGGGCGTGGAGCCAGCAGTGGTAAGTACCGTAATAAGCGCATAACCCTCGGCGTGTTGTTCGCTGTAGTGAATAGCCTCGAACCAGCGCCGTACCTGCCATTTTTCGTTTTGCATATTACTGCTCTCCACCGTCATGCTGGATGGCATTAATGGCCATCAGGACTTTTTCTGGTGTGGCCGGGGCGGGCAGGTTCGGGTCCACTTTATAATCGGCCAGACTGGCTATGGCGTCCTTAATGGCGCACCACACGGAAATGGCCAGCATAAAGGGCGGCTCACCTACGGCTTTGGAGTGATAAATACTGTCTTCGGCGTTGGGCCGATCAAACAGCGCCACATTAAAGTGAGCAGGCGTATCGCCAATCGCCGGAATTTTATAGGTGGCCATGTTATTGGAGATTAACCGGCCGCTATCATCCCAGCGTAAATCTTCGGTAGTGAGCCATCCCATGCCCTGAATAAAGCCGCCTTCAATCTGGCCGCGGTCAATGGCCGGGTTAAGGCTGGTACCTACGTCGTGAAGGATATCCACTTTATCGAGGGTATATTCACCGGTCAGAGTATCCACACTGACTTCCGAAACCGCGGCACCGTTGGCAAAGTAAAAGAACGGCCGACCAGAGCCGGTCTCGCGATCGTAGTATATTTTGGGCGTGCGATAGTAGCCGGTTGCTGATAAGGAAATACGCGCCATGTAGGCATTCTGAATTAACTGGGTAAAGGGCAGGTGATGACCGCCGGCGCTCACCTGGCCCGACGCAAAGATCACATCTTCAGCCGGCACGTTAAATTGTTCGGCAAAGAATGCGGCCAGGCGCTCTTTAATGGTGATACAGGCATTTTGTGCCGCTTTACCGTTAAGGTCGGTACCACTTGATGCCGCGGTGGGCGAGGTATTAGGCACTTTATCGGTGCGTGTGGCGGTTACCTCGATATTATCCAGCGTCACGCCAAATTCATGGGCCACTATCTGGCCAATTTTAGTGTGCAGACCCTGGCCCATTTCGGTGCCACCGTGATTTATCTGAATGCTGCCATCGGTGTAGATATGCAGCAGTGCACCGGCCTGATTAAGGTGTTTGGCAGTAAATGAAATACCAAATTTTACCGGTGTCAGGGCCAGGCCTTTCTTGATTATCGGGCTGGCAATGTTAAAGGCTTTTATCTCTTCGCGGCGCTGCCAGTAATTACTGTCGGCTTCCAGCTTGCCAATCAGGTCGGCCAGAATATCCTGCTCCAGTGGCATGCCGTAAGGGGTTACCGTGCCATTCTCGGGGCCATACAGGTTAAGCTTACGCACGCTTAACGGATCCAAACCGGTTTTTCGGGCTACCACGTCCATCATCAGCTCGGCCATAATCAGCCCCTGAGGGCCACCAAAGCCACGAAATGCTGTATGCGATACAATGTTGGTTTTAAGGCGGTGGCCGGTGACGTGTGTGTTGCCTAGCTGATAGGCGTTGTCGACGTGAAACATGGCGCGGTCGACAATCGCGTCAGATAAATCCGGTGAATGCCCACAGTTGCCCGCTACCGTGACTTTGGCACCAAGCATTTTGCCGGTTTCATTAAAGGCAATTTCATAGTCGTTTTCGAAAGGATGGCGTTTGCCGGTGACCTGCATGTCCATCATACGCGGCAGGCGCATTTTTACGGCGCGCCGGGTACGCAGTGCAAAAACCGCAGCCAGACAGGCCCACTGGGCGGCCTGGGATTCTTTACCACCAAAACCGCCACCCATGCGACGCATGTCTACCGCCACGCGGTGCAATTTTACATCAAGCACCTCGGCAACCAGTTTCTGCACTTCACTGGGGTGCTGACTGGAAGTAAAAATGCTCATGCGATCTTCTTCTTCAGGGATCGCCAGGCTAACCTGACCTTCCAGGTACATATGTTCCTGACCGCCCACCGATAAATGTCCGGAAGCGGTAAGTGGGGCGGATTGCAGGGTATTGCTGACATCACCACGACCAAATTCATGGGTAGGGCGCACCTTGGCATCGGCAGCCAGTGCTTCGTCGGTGGTCAGAATAGCCTCTGCTTCGGCAAAGCTCATGGTGGCTTTAGTGGCGGCAACCCGCGCTTGTTCCTGGGTTTCTGCCAGTACCGCAAAGACCGGCTGGCCATGAAACTTGACTTCCTTATCGAGCAAAATGGGATCGCCACCAAACACCGGGCCTATATCGGTGTGGCCGGGAATATCGCTGACGGTAATGACGTCGATAACCCCGGGAGATTGTTTCACGGCGCTGAGATCCAGTGAAGTCAACGTGCCACTGGCGACATTGGTAACCCCAGCGCTGGCATAGCATAGCGATGCCGGTGCGGGGATATCATCGACATACCGCGCGCTGCCCGAAACTTGTCGTATGGCACTTTCGTGTTTTTCAGAGCGCAGCAGCGGTGAGTGTTCGGCCTTGTGTGAAGGTTGTTCAACAAGTTTACGCATAAGCTGTCACCCGGGTTGTGGCTAATAGTTCAGATTGTGTTTCAAACCAGAAGCGCTGCCATAAATTGGCGAGAATTTGTTTACGATAGCTGGCACTGGCCCGCACATCATCAATCGGGGAAAATGCCTCAGCCAGAATTTCCATGCCCAGTTGGCGGGTACTTTGTTCATTCCAGATTTTACCCCGCAAACGCTGTTCCAGTTTTTCACAACTAACCGGGGTTGCGGCTACGCCTCCAAAGCCTGAGCTGATAGCGCTGACGCTGCCGTTATCCAGTGTTACCGTAAATACGGCACAAACAGCAGAAATATCATCTTCGTGGCGTTTGGAGACTTTGTACGCTTTTAACTGCGTCTTCTCATCCATACGGTTAAAGCGAATAGCGCTTATCCACTCTTTATCGGCTAAAACGGTTTGGCGATAGCCGGTGAAAAACTCACCCGCCGGGACTTCGCGGTACTCACTGCCGTTATCAATAATGACACTGGCATTCAGGGCCAGCAGTACCGGTGGCATATCGCCAATAGGCGATGCATTGGCCACATTGCCGCCAAGTGTGGCCTGATTTCTGATTGGCAGTGAAGCAAAGCGGTCGATTAGTTCATGCAACTGAGGAAAATGCTCGTGCAGCACCGGGGCTATGTCGCTGAGCGGCAACGCTGCGCCAACGGTAACCGCTTGTTCGTCTACTTTCAGTTCACGGCATTCCTTAACCCGGGTAGTGCTTATCAGGGTTGGGAATGTTTTTAACTGTTGAGTGTATTCAAGCGACAAATCGGTGCTACCGGCGACAAAACGGGCATCCGGATGTGCTTGCAGCAAAGCTGCCATGGTTTCTCGGGTTGATGGCAAGTAGACCTTGTTCATCACAGGTGTGGATGTCTCAGCGGCGATGGCCTGTAATTGTTGAAGTACCTCGCTCTCCTGTACGGTGAACTTATCCGCGCCCCGGTGTGCGCAGCTATCTATCGTGGCTTCGATTATTGGCCGGTAGCCAGTACACCGGCAAAGGTTGCCGGATAGCGCGGTGTTAACGGTTTCACGCGTGGCGGGTTGGTCGGTATGATAAAGCGCAAACATCGACATCACAAATCCCGGCGTGCAAAAACCACACTGACTGCCATGGTGTTCGACCAGAGCTTGTTGTACCGGGTGGAGTGTGTTGCCGTCACTGAGATGTTCCACCGTGATCAGCTGTTTACCGTGTAGCGCAGCCATCAGCGTTATACAACTGTTCACACTGCGGTAGAAAATACCCGTTTGGGCAGGGGCAATTTCACCAAGAACGACCGTGCATGCACCACAATCGCCCGCTGCACAGCCTTCCTTGCTGCCTGTCAGTGCTTTCTGATCACGCAAGTATTGCTGTACAGATACTTCTGCAGCATTATTTTTTAGCGTAACTAATTCATTATTAAGTAAAAATTTTATCATCCTGTGCTCCGGGCCTGAGATGGCGGGCGAATTAGCGCATACCATACCGGAAATACTATTCAAAAAGTAGACCAAGTGGTCAGTTTTTTGTGTTTAAATAGCGCTACAGCCCAACCGGTATGCGTGCAGGGCGTTATCAGATAGGGCGATTGTCATGCTCTTACCTGCTTTCTGTAAAGTGTAGCGCAGGATACTGCGACGACAATTACGTGGACTGACCACCTGGTCCGCAAAAAAAATGACTAAGTGGTCAGGAAATTGCTGTAAATCAGGCTCAGTATTGAGACAAAGCGACGAGAAAGTGACAAGATAAGGCATTCAGGTGCTCAGTCAATGTCAGTGAAAAACAAGGAACGCAGTATTAATGGCGAGTAAATCGAAAATGGACGGTAGTATCGGGGCAAAGAACAAACAGAAAATTCTGGCCGCGGCTGAAAAGGCTTTCGCAACTTATGGTTTTAAGGGCACTTCGGTACAGCAAATTGCTGACGAGGCGGAGTTACCGAAAACCAATATTCTGTATTACTTTAAATCCAAGCAGGGCTTATACGTGGCCATGCTGCAGGACATTATGTCACTGTGGAATTCACGCTTCGATCAGGTGACCGAAGACGACGATCCGGCAGAGTCGCTGGCAGATTATATCGCCGACAAAATGACCATGTCGCGGACTCATCCTCAGGCGTCTAAAATTTTCGCCATGGAAGTGCTCAATGGCGCGCCTTATCTCAATAAGTTTTTCAGCAACGAGCATGTGGCCTGGATGGAAGGGCGGGTCGCTATTTTAAACAGTTGGATAGCCCAGGGGCGGATGACAGCCGTTGATCCGCAGTATCTGTTATTTCATATCTGGGCCTGCACCCAGCACTACGCCGATTTTTCGGCACAAATTACCAGTTTACGAGGCAAAACCATGAAACGGGCAGATTTTGATGAAGCTACCCGGCAACTGGTGCAGTTGATATTGTCAGGCTGTGGCCTTACCGTGCCTGAAAAATACGCGGAGTCAGCGAAATGAGCGATTACCCAAGAGATCTTATTGGCTATGGTGCAAACCCACCGCATGCGAAGTGGCCGGGTAACGCCCGGCTGGCGGTACAATTTGTTCTGAATTACGAAGAAGGCGGAGAAAACTGTGTGCTGCACGGTGACAGCCACTCTGAAATCTTTCTGTCGGAGATCATTGGTGCACAAGCCTATCCGGACCGACACCTGAGCATGGAGTCAATCTATGAATATGGTTCCCGGGCCGGCTTCTGGCGGCTTCACCGTTTGTTTACCCAGGCCAACATACCACTCACCGTGTTTGGCGTGACCATGGCACTTGAACGTCACCCTGAAGCGGTTAAAGCCATGCTTGATGCCGACTGGGAAATCGCCAGTCATGCGCTGCGCTGGATCCATTTTCAGGACATGGATATCAACGAAGAACGGGCCCAGATTGAAGAGTCTGTCATTCGTCATAAAGCGCTAACGGGCAAAGC
>CATMRP010000065.1 GCA_950073835.1 uncultured Alteromonadaceae bacterium | reverse complement strand
AGCTCGACTTCATCAACTTCCGGTTTACGCAGTGACAGCGGCCGTGGTGGGAGATAAGAACTGATGAAAAATTTTATTATTGCAATTTTAATCACCCTACTGGTGCTCGCGACCGGCTCATTGTTTGTGGTTCGCGAAGGACAACGCGCTATTGTTATCCAGTTTGGTAAGGTTCAGCGCGATGCCGATACCGGCGATACCAAAGTATTTGAACCAGGCCTACACTTTAAACTGCCGTTTATTGATTCGGTACGTCAGCTCGATGCACGTATTCAAACCCTGGATGATTCGCCTGATCGGTTTGTTACATCAGAGAAAAAAGACTTAATCGTTGATTCTTATGTGAAGTGGCGTATTAAAGACTTCGCTCGTTATTACCTGTCGACTAACGGTGGTAATAAACTGCAGGCCGAAGCGTTGTTAAAGCAGAAGGTGAACAACGGTCTGCGTACTGAGTTTGGTAGCCGTACTATCGCCCAAATCGTTTCTGGTGAGCGTACCGAGTTAATGGAACAGGCGATGGAGCAGGCTTCAAGTTCATCTGATGAGCTGGGTATCGAAATCGTTGATGTGCGGGTTAAACAAATTAACCTGCCCACTGAAGTCAGTAACTCGATTTTCCAGCGCATGCGTGCTGAGCGTGCTGCAGTAGCTCGTGAACACCGTTCAGAAGGTCAGGAGCAGGCGGAAGTTATTAAGGCGAATATCGAAGCCAAAGTGACCGTAATGCTGGCAGATGCTGAGCGTAATGCTCGTCAGTTGCGCGGTGAAGGTGATGCTACCGCCGCGCAAATATATGCTGAAACCTACTCTAAAAACCCGGAGTTTTACGGTTTCCTGCGCAGTATGGATGCCTACCGCGCCAGCTTTAACAGCAAGAATGACATTCTGGTGGTTGAGCCAGACAGTGATTTCTTCCGTTACATGAATAAGCGCTCAGGTCAGTAAATAATTCGACTTTAATTAAAAACCGGCTTTTACAGCCGGTTTTTTTATGCGCAAATTTTGCTGCTAAAAGTGGCTAACTCTGCCAAAGGGCATCGATTTAAGGTAAACTGCCGCTATAAAAATAATGGCCTGAGCAAAGCTCCAGAGCCAGCACGATATACCAACTTCCGGTCAGGGACCGCCGGACTGTAGCCGTCTTCCATTGCAATACAAGGGGGGTAAGGACTACAGCAATAATAAGAAAGACTGAGGAATTGTTTTGACAGAAAATAGTATTACCACAACAGAAAATAACAAGGGCTGGTTTTCCCGATTTTTAGCAACGGTTGAATGGTTAGGAAATCTGTTACCCCATCCCGTTACGCTGTTTGCCATATTAACCGTGTTCATTGTGTTATTAAGCGGCTTTTTAAGCTGGCTCGGCGTATCTGTTGCCGATCCCCGGCCAGAAGATGCGCAGACCGCATCGGGTACCATCGAAGTGGTCTCGTTGATGAGTGTAGAAGGCCTGCACTGGATCATGACACACATAGTCACTAATTTTACTGGTTTTGCGCCGCTTGGAACGGTACTCGTGGCCTTACTGGGCGTTTCTGTGGCTGAACATTCCGGGTTGCTATCTACTGCTATGCGGGCGCTGGTGCTGAATGCACCGCGTCGGTTGGTTACCTTTATCGTAGTGTTAAGCGGTATTCTCTCTAATACCGCCTCAGAGCTGGGATATGTTGTACTCATTCCGCTGGCCGCGATGATATTTCACTCTCTCGGGCGCCATCCTCTGGCTGGACTGGCTGCAGCCTTTGCGGGCGTGTCTGCCGGTTACAGTGCCAACCTGTTTTTAGGTACAATCGACCCATTACTGGCCGGGATCACCACACCCGCAGCGCAGATGATTGATCCAAACTATGTGGTAGGTGCTGAGTCCAATCACTTCTTTATGATTGCCAGTACGTTTGTTATCGCGGCGTTGGGTTTTTTTGTCACCGATCGTATCGTTGAACCGCGGCTGGGTAAGTTTGATGAGTCGAAATCAACCATGGTGCTCGACGAAAAAGCCATGGCATCGCCCAGCGCGCAGGAAATGAAAGCCATGAAAATGGCGGGTCTGGCATTTCTGGGACTGTGCGTATTAGTAGCACTCGCCGTGGTCCCTGAGGCTGGTGTACTGCGTAACCCGGAAACCGGCGGATTGAAAGGCTCGCCCTTTCTGAAAGGGATCGTGGTGTTAATTTTTGTGATGTTTGCTATCCCGGGCTTCGTGTACGGGAAGGTGGCTGGCACCATGAAAAATGACCGCGATGTTATCGAAGGTATGGCGCGCAGCATGAGCAGTATGGGGCTATATATCGCGCTGGTGTTTTTTGCGGCCCAGTTTGTGGCCTTTTTCAAGTACACCAATTTAGGCACGGTGTTAGCCGTAGAAGGGGCGGCACTGCTTATTCAACTGGATTTGAAAGGCCCCGAAGTTTTCCTGTTATTTATTCTGATGTGTGGTCTGGTCAACCTTTCGCTGGGTAGCGCTTCGGCGCAATGGGCGGTTACCGCACCGGTATTCGTACCAATGCTAATGTTACTGGGCTACGCGCCGGAAGTTATTCAGGCCGCCTATCGTATTGGTGACTCGGTGACTAACGTTATTTCGCCGATGATGAGCTACTTCGGACTGATTATGGCCATGGCTGCCAAATACAAGAAAGACGTTGGAATGGGAACGCTGATTGCGATGATGTTGCCTTATTCAATGGTGTTCATTGTTGGGTGGACACTGTTGTTTTATTTATGGGTATTCGTACTGGGTCTGCCGGTGGGCTGGGAAACGCCCACCTATTATCAGCCATAGCAGTCCAATTTAGCCGTTGCGCCGTATTATTAGGCATTAACTAGTTTACTATTGAGATTCGACATTTATGAAGTACACCGGTAACGCGGGATTCAGCCATAAACAGGCCGATAAAATTGGTGTTGTAATTACTAATCTGGGTACGCCTCAGGCGCCGACCAAAGGCGCCCTTAAAACGTACTTAAAAGAGTTTTTATCTGATCCCAGGGTGGTTGAAGTACCACGCCTTATCTGGTGGTTTATTCTCAATGGCATTATTTTAAATTTTCGCCCAAAACGTTCAGCAGAGGCTTATGCCTCGGTTTGGTCTGAACAGGGCTCACCACTTATGGTGCATACCAAAGCACAGGCCGAAGCACTGGCAAAGCGCTGTGAGCAGGAGTTTGGTGACGACGTGATAGTGGATTTTGCCATGCGTTATGGTGAACCTGCGGTCAACAAAGTGATAGAGCGAATGCTCAGTAACGGTGTCAGAAAACTGCTGGTGGTGCCGTTATACCCGCAGTACAGCGCCTCAACTGTCGGCTCTACCTTTGATGCTATTGCAGCGGATTTTCAACAGCGTCGGTGGTTGCCGGACTTACGGTTTGTCAGCCATTATCATGACCGCCCTGGCTATATAAAAGCAGTTGCCGAAACCATACGTCAGCACTGGGAAATTAACGGTCAGGCAGAAAAACTGATACTGTCTTATCATGGTGTGCCGCGCCGTTATCTGGACAATGGTGACCCTTATCACTGTGAATGCCTGAAAACCTCCCGCCTGATAGCCGAGGAGCTGGGGCTTGAAAACAGCCAGTACATGACTACTTTTCAGTCGCGGTTTGGCCGCGAGGAATGGTTAAAGCCCTATACCGATGAAACGCTTAAGGCCCTGCCAGCCGAAGGGGTTAAATCAGTACAGGTGGTCTGTCCGGGCTTTTCGGCGGACTGCCTGGAAACCATCGAAGAAATTGGCGAAGAGAACCGCGAATATTTTATGCATGCCGGTGGTGAACGCTATGAATACATCCCGGCCCTCAACAGCGAACCGGCGCATATCTCAATGCTGTTCGACCTCGTGAAGGAAAACCTGCACGGCTGGCAGGTAAACTCTGACGTGGAACTGCGTGCACAACTGGCCAACAAACACGGATGTCCAAGATGAAAGATTACTCCGGTACGGCACCAAAACCGTTACTGAAAGCACAGAAGCTGGCTAACCTGTTGGATACGTCGGTTAAAATTCCACTGATTAATTTTCGCATTGGCTTAGACGCCCTGGTGGGGTTAATTCCCGGTGTGGGCGATGTGCTGATGTTAGTGGTGTCGTTTCGGATTGTGCAGCTTGGTCAGCAAATGGGGCTGCCCAGAGGGTTGATTAAAGTGATGATCCGCAATTGTCTGCTCGACTTTGGCCTGGGGTTTATCCCAGTAGTTGGGGATATCGCGGACTTCTTTTACAAAGCTAACCAGGCCAATGTGCGTATCATGGAAAAATACTGGGTCAGCAATAATAAGGATGCTATTGATAAGCACACCCAGAACGCGCTGGAAAACTGGAAAGCCGCACAGTAAATCCCCCTGATTCCTTGTTGAACTAAACTATTTCTCACTGCCTGCGTAGCAACTAGTATTCTAAGCCAAAAAGCAGAAGGAATATGAAAGCAGCAGATTTGTTTGTTCAGGCCCTGGAAGCCGAGGGCGTCGAGTATATCTTCGGCATACCTGGTGAAGAAAACCTGGATTTACTCGAGTCACTACGCCATTCATCCATTAAGCTGGTACTTACCCGACACGAGCAGGGGGCGGGGTTTATGGCGGCAACCTACGGACGACTCACTGGTAAGGTGGGAGTCTGTTTATCCACGCTTGGCCCAGGGGCTACCAATCTGGTAACGCCTGCTGCTTATGCCCAGCTTGGCGCCATGCCGATGCTGATGATTACCGGCCAGAAGCCAATTAAAACCAGTAAACAAGGGCGATTTCAGGTTGTTGACGTAGTGGATATGATGCGGCCCATTACCAAGTACACCACCCAAATTGTTAGCGGTGAGCGCATTCCTTCTGTGATTCGAGAGGCTTTCCGACTGGCCGCTGAAGAACGTCCCGGCGCAGCGCATATCGAAATTCCCGAAGACATTGCACGAGAATCAACAACAGCACCTTTGCTCAAACAAAGCCAGTCACGCCGCCCGGTTGCCGAGGAGAAGGCAGTAGAGCGAGCCAAAACCATGATTGAGCAGGCTACGGCGCCGTTATTGCTGATTGGTGCCGGCGCTAACCGCAAACTCACGGCTAAAATGTTGCGCCGTTTTGTGGATCATACCGGGATACCCTTTGTAACTACGCAAATGGGTAAGGGCGTATTGAAGGAATCTGACCCCTTGTTTGTAGGCAATACGGCGTTATCCGATGGTGATTTTGTTCATAAGGCGATCGAGCGGGCAGATCTGATTATTAACGTAGGCCATGACGTAGTTGAGAAGCCACCTTTCTTTATGCATCAAAACGGTAAGCAGGTAATCCATATTAACTTCGAACCTGCAGCTGTGGATCCGGTGTATTTTCCGCAGCTTGAAGTGGTGGGCGATATCGCTAACAGTGTCTGGCAGATCAATGAGCGTATAACACCGCAGGAGCACTGGAAGCGGGACCTCTATCAGGATGTGCATGATGCCTATGTGCAGCATCGTCAGGAGTCAGACAGCGATGACAGATTTCCGGTGCTGCCGGAAAGACTGGTCAGTGAAGTTCGCGCCGTGATGCCAGAACACGGAGTGGTAGCGCTGGATAATGGCATCTATAAAATTTGGTTTGCCCGAAATTACCCAGCCTACGAGCCCAACACCCTGTTACTCGACAACGCACTTGCGTCTATGGGCGCTGGCTTGCCTTCGGCAATGGCGGCAAAACTGGTCAATCCCGATGAGCCGGTAATGGCGGTTTGCGGTGATGGCGGTTTTATGATGAACAGTCAGGAAATTGAAACTGCCGTGCGGCTCAAACTGGATTTGGTGGTGCTGATCCTGCGTGACGATGCCTATGGTATGATCAAGTGGAAACAGGCACACATGGAGTTTGATAACTTCGGCCTGGATTACGGCAATCCTGATTTTGTGACCTATGCACAAAGCTATGGAGCCAAAGGCCACCGGGTAACCGCTACCGCGGAATTAGCGCCATTGATGCGCCAGTGTATTACCGAGCCTGGTGTGCACATTATCGATTGTCCGGTTGATTACAGTCTTAATGATCGTAAATTAAATCAGGATATCCGCCGTTTGAGTGAGCAGTTGTAAGTGAAGTATCGCCATGCTGGATAAAAGTAAAGTCACCGGTAGCGTTAGCAATAAAAACATTTGTGAACAAGAAATTGCCCGCTTTAATACGTTGGCACAAGAGTGGTGGGATCCCAACGGTAAATATAAAACTGCCCTGGCGTTTAACGAGGCGCGGACTGAATATATGATTGCCCGGTTAGCGAACTGCCACGAACGCGACCCATCAGCGCCCGATTGTTTGGAAGGGCTGCGCATTCTCGACGTTGGTTGCGGTGGGGGTCTTATCAGTGAAGCGCTGGCCAAACGCGCCGCGGTGGTGACAGGTGTGGATGCCAGTGCTATGAGTATCGAAGTGGCCCGGCGCCATGCACAACAATCAGGGCTACCGGTGGATTACCGCCATTGTCTGGCGGGGCAACTCTTGGCCGAAGACGAACGATTCGATGTGGTCATTAACGCCGAGGTGGTAGAGCACGTACCGGATCAGGCTGCGCTGATAAATGACTGTGCCAGGCTGGTGAAACCGTCGGGTACTCTGGTGCTAGCCACGTTAAACCGCACTTTAAAGTCGTGGGTCATTGCGATACTTGGCGCAGAGTATGTGATGCGCTATCTGCCGGTAGGCACACACGACTGGAAAATGTTTGTTAAACCTGAAGAACTGGCTGGCTGGGTTGCCCCGGAACACTTTAAGCTGGTTAACGAAACTGGCATGAAACTGAACCCCTTCACCGGTGTCTGGCGACTATCAGACTCGCTGGCGGTAAATTACATTCAGGTTTACCGGCGCTAAGTTTGTTGCCCGGAGGCCGGGCAATCAGATCTGCATGCCATTGGCAGCGGCCTAAGATACTAATCTTATTGATTCTTATTGGTAATTAAAGATTCTGTTGACAAAGGCAGGGGGCAAGTATATTGATTGAGATGACCGGACTGTTTCAAGAACAGTTTTTCCAACCAGGGTGAACCATGACGGATAACGTAACAGCTTGCAGGGTAGCAAAACCCGATATCGCAACACGATTGCGGCGGGAAACCCGCGACGCACATTGCCGCATTGAAGCGGTAATGAGTGACCTGTTGTTTACCGCTCCGCTGGACCTGCAGGCCTATCAACACATGCTTCAACTGCATCGCTCGTACTACGAGCTGGTTGAAACGAGGCTCGGGCAATTCCAGAGTACGGCAGCTATGATGCAAGAACGTGCCAAGCTTAGCTGGCTCGATAGCGACATAGACTATGTTGAAAGAAAAACTCAGCAGCCTGTTGCACACAGCGGGTCCTATACCAGCGCAGCATTGGCATTGCCGGATAACGAAGCCCTGGCATGGGGTTTTTTGTATGTGTTTGAAGGCGCCACCCTCGGCGGCGCACATATCCTCGACAAATTACGTCACCAGCCCCATTTTAAAGGGCGTTCAGGGTTACGATTTTTCCACAGTTACGGGCCGAACACACCGATGATGTGGCGGGGATTTCAGTTATCCCTGCAACACTTTGTCGCCGCAAACCCAGGCAGTGAAAAGCAGATCATCCACGGCGCCAACCTGTCATTTTCAAATATGTATACGCTGATGAAAGGAGTTCAGGTTGACTGATAACTTTGAAGTAACGCTGGATAACTGCCACGAAGAGCCAATTCATATTCCCGGCTCGATACAGCCCCATGGCTATTTGCTGGTTGTTGATCCCGCAACCATGACACTGAGTTGTGTCAGTGAGAATATCACCGAGCTGTGCGGCACAGGTTTGTCAGAGTGTATTGGCAAAGATCTGGCCGAAGTCGTTGATGCAGACTACTGCGCAATCATTAATAAACACTGGCAAACCGAGACGTTACAGCTATTTAATCCTACGTCGGTACTAATTAAGCGTGCCGACTCCGAGTTGCGTAAAATGACCGCTATCGCGACCTACAATGGTTCGGTGATCCTGATTGCACTGGAGCCGGACAGTAAGGTTAGTGATAAGGCCTATGAATCGGTGCTTAAAATGCTTAAGAATTCCGTGCAGTCGCTCATGGGTGTGCATAAACTCGACCTGATTTACCAGACAGTAGTAGAAGAGGTTAAACGGTTCTCCGGTTTTGATCGGGTGATGCTGTATCAGTTTGATCATGAGTACAACGGTGAGGTAATTGCCGAGGCCAAAGAGGCCCACCTCAATGCGTTTTTAAAGCAGCACTTCCCTGAGTCGGATATTCCCAAACAAGCCCGCGAGTTGTACATCAAAAACCCTATCAGGCTGTTGTGTGATGTGGAGGCTGAAGTGTCACGCTTGTACCCGGCTCAACCCCACGTAGATCTAAGTTATTGCTCGCTGCGCAGCGTCTCGCCGATCCATATTCAGTATTTGCGAAACATGGGCGTTAAAGCGTCGATGTCCATCAGTATCATTATTAATGGTAAGTTATGGGGGCTTATCGCCTGTCACCATTATTCTCGTAACTTCGTGCCATTTGAGGTACGTGAAATTGCCCAGTACATCTCGGTCATGCTGTCACAGCTTATTTCAGTCAAAATCCAGGAAGAAGATACCCAACGAAATGCCCGGCAACTGGCTATGCTCAGCCAGATCTCTGCAGCCATGGCCGAGGAGCAGGAATATCAGAATGCGCTGAAGAAAAAAGCCGAACAGCTGCTCGCGCTGGTGGGCGCCAGTGGCGCAGTATGGTGCCTGGACGGCTCGGTACAAAGTGCAGGGGATGTGCCTGAACAGGATGTCATAAAACAATTACATCAGTGGCTGGCTGAGCAAATAACCGACCAGGAAGAAGCCTACTTTACACACCAGCTTGGTATCAACAACCCACAATTTGCTGAACTTGCCGACATTGCCAGTGGCGTCATGATGGTGTCGCTCTCGGCGGATACCAGTTCGTATATTCTGTGGTTTCGCAAAGAAATCATTCAGGCCAAGAATTGGGGGGGCAAACCGGAAAAAGTGATTGAGTTTACCGATGACGGTAGTCATCGGTTAATGCCGAGAAGTTCATTTGAACTCTGGAAGCAGAACGTTTATAAAAAATCCGCACCCTGGCAGGAAGCCGAGCGGGAAGGGGCGTTAAAGCTGCGCAGTATGATCCAAAGTAAGATGATTATTGAGTCTGAAAAAGTACTGCAGATGAATAATATGCTCGAAGAGCTGGTAACCCATCGTACTGCTGAGTTAAATCTGGAAATTAAACAGCGCAAAACCGCCGAGCTACATTTGCTGGAGGCGCTGGAGACTGCTGAAACGTCCAACCGTGAATTAGAACGCTTTGCCTTTATTGCCTCCCATGATTTACAGGAACCGCTGCGAAAGATTCAAACTTTTGGAGACCGGATCCAACGCTCTGGAGACACCTTCTCGGCCAAGAACCAGTCATACTTAGAAAGAATGCGGGCGTCTGCCGAGCGGATGCAAACGTTGATTAAAAATACCCTGAGCTTTTCACGGCTGAGCAGTGATGCCATGAAATTCCGGTCCATCAACGCTAATAGTGCCATTCAAACGGTGCTTGATGATATCTCGCTTTTGGTGAATGAAAAGCAGGCGGATATCAGGGTAGATAAAATTGGTGTCATTCTTGCTGATAAAGGGCATATAATGCGGGTTTTCCAGAATTTACTGCAGAATTCCCTTAAATTTGTTGCTCCAGAGCGACACCCTGTCATCGAAATCACAGTGGTGGATCGAACGGAGGAACATATTACCCTGGCATTCAAAGACAACGGTATTGGCTTTGACAATCAGTATGCCAGCAGAATTTTTAACTTATTTGAACGCCTGCATGGCAAAAGTGAGTTTGAAGGAACCGGAATGGGCCTCGCAATTTGTAGAAAAATTGTAGAAAAACACAATGGAAGTATCTGGGCCGAAGGCCGTGAGAACAACGGTAGTGTTTTTTACATGCAACTACCGGTGAAATAAGCCGTCAGTGAGGTTGTTGAGATAAAATGTTATAATGAACGAGCTATGAACAGTTTAGAAATTAATCAAAAGAAGATCAGTGAGTTAAATTTCATCTACATCGTTGATGACGATGAAGACGATCGCGAGCTGATCACCGATGCCTTAATCGACAGTAATTTACTGCAAACCCAGATCAGGACAGCCGTGGATGGCGTGGATTTGATGGAGCAGCTAACCACTACCGGTCCGCTACCGTCATTCATTATTCTTGATTTAAATATGCCGAGAATGGGCGGCCGGGAAGTATTGGCCGCGATCCGGGAAAATACCGATTTGAAACATATTCCGGTGATCATGTTCTCGACATCAGATACCGATGTGGATGTAAAAGACTGTTACGATTTAGGCTGTAATACATACATGACCAAACCCTGCGATTACTTAAGTCTAACCGACGCGATGCAGGTTATCCTTCTTTACTGGACCGGAAACTCTACGTTGTTAACCGTTCAGTAATCTATTCCTGACCTGTTTCGCGGGCGTTGCTTGCCCGTGAAGCAAGGTTTACTCCCCTTAATGTACATAATTGTGAGTTGATTTGATCGCCAGATCCATTAGTCTGATTATTCTTCACTGAACAGGAGATCGCGATGAAAATCTACGATACGCAAACGGCACCCAATCCGCGCCGGGTAAGAATGTTTCTGGCCGAAAAAGGCATTAGCGCTGAGTACATACAGGTAGACCTGAAGGGCGGCGAAAATCTCTCCCCACAAATGCTAAGCAAAAACCCTATGGGTAAGCTGCCTATCCTGGAGCTCGACGATGGCACCTGTATCAGCGAAAGCGACGCTATCTGTGCCTATATTGAAGCGGCTTTTCCAAATCCTCCTCTGTGTGGCGAGAGTGCCATTGAGAAAGGCATTATTGCCATGTGGCAGCGGTGGGTCGATTTATGCCTGATGCTGCCAGTGGTACATTGCTTTCAGCATACCACCGGGTACTTCAGCGATCGGATGACGCCCGTTAGCGAATATGGCGTAGTAGCCGGTAAAGACGCGGTTAAGTTTCTCGATGTGCTGGATAAACAGCTGGCAGAATCGACCTACATAGCCGGCGAGAACTTCTCTATTGCCGATATCATCGCGTTATGCGCTATCGACTTTGCCCGGGTGGTGAAAATTCGCATTGGTGAGGAACAAACGCATTTGCAGCGCTGGTATAAGCTGGTGAGTGAGCGCCCAAGCGCCACCGCATAACTTCATTGGCAAGTATTCCCTGTAACTGCCTGGCCCGGTTGCAGGGAAATGCTAATGCGCAGCAGATGCCAGGCGTTGTTTAACCTCGAACGTCAGCAAAAACTCCACTCCTTTTCCAATGTCACTGCGGCATTCTATGCTGCCTCCCAGCGCGCTGGTAATAATATTGTACGTGACATTTAAGCCTAAGCCAGTGCCACCGTTTGCCCGGTTTGTGGTAAAAACGGATTAAAAATCTGCGGTAGGTGCTCGGCGCTAATGCCTTTGCCGTTATCTCGGTAGGTAAGCGAAAACTGTGTGTTGTCGATATCTTCAATGACTATCAGGATCTGTCCTGCCGGAATATCTTTAAAGCCATGATAAATCGAATTCATTATCAGGTTACTCAACACCTGATAGAGCAGCCCCGGGTTAAGGACAACCACAATGTTGTCGGGACAGGTCAGCGTGACGGCGACCTGGGATTTTTTCAGCACCGAATTAAGACTGGCTATCACTTCTGAAACATAGTGAGACAGGTTTATTTCTCTGTCTTCCTCGCTAGTCTGATCGACGGCTATTTGCTTAAAGCCTTTTACCAGTTGCGCGGTTCGGTCGAGATTAGTTTTTACCAGCTCACAAATTTCGTTAGCATCGGTAAGAAAGTCCTCAAAGTCGGTGGGTGTGAGTTCGTGGTTATTATAGCGTTTGGTTATGGCGTCGATGTCCTCCTTAAACTGGGTAATCCCCATCAGCCCTACACCCACTGGAGTGTTTATTTCGTGCGCCACACCGGCGACCAAAGAGCCCAGACTGGCCATTTTTTCCGATTCAATAAGTTTGTCCTGAGCTTCTTTTAAGCTTACCAGCATGTTTTCCAGTTCGGTGTTAGAGGCATTCAGGTCGTGATTACGCTGCTGTAATTTGATAGCCAGTTCTTTCTTTTCCGAAATATCACGGGTACTGATGTAGCGAGCCTTTTTACCGTTCAATACTGTGGTGGTAATAATAATTTCAGCCCAGAACTCCGAATCATCTACCCGTTTATGCTTCCATTCGAATCTAACGCTTTCGTTATCATCTGCTTCCTTGAACCGGGCTGGCACCGACTCGCTGAGCGGTTTGCCATCGGCTTGAATAGCAGAGGAAATATCGGCAGGGTGGAGGCCTATAATCTGCTCTTTTCGGGTAAAACCGAACAGGTTTAAAAAGGCTTTGTTGCAGTCAGTATAGTGCTCGTTTTCCTACAGACACAATCCGTCCACGGAGTCATTGAATAAGGTCTCAAAGCTCTCCTTTTGTTCGGCGAGCTTAAAATCGAGCTCCTTTTTTTCAGAAATATCCCGCCAGTTGGCGTGGATAACCACCTCACCTTCTACCACCATCTTGGTGATCAGAACTTCCGCCCAGAAAGGCATAGCATCGACGGTTTGGTGAACCCATTCAAATCGCACACTACCTTCTTCAAGACAGCGGTTAATATATTCGAGGCCTTTCTCTTCGGAATCACGCCCGTCTGGTTGCCGGGGCTGAGAAAAATCGAACGGGGTTTTGCCTACCAGACCTTCTTTGCGGGTCAGGCCAACCATTTGCAGCATGGAAGGGTTACAGTCAACAAAGGCTCCCTGCTTGAAAATAGCCAGTCCGTCTTTGGAGTTTTGAAAAACGGTTTCAAAGCCATTTTGTCGGGTTGAGTCCTGCATCTTGGTTTGCCTGTACGATGGTAAACAAATTGTCCTTAGTTCAAGCTAGCAAAAATACCCGGAAATGCCACACAGATTACTCAATTATCAAGGCCCTGGCATTGGCCAGGGTATCGGCTTCGCTGGCGGGTTTATCCCAGCGGATACGGTGAAAGCGAGGGAAGCGCAGGGCGACACCGGATTTATGTCGGGTGGACGGATGGATAGCATCAAAGGCGACTTCCACTACCAGTTCTTTTTTTACTTCCCGGACCGGGCCGAATCGCCCCACCGCATTACGCCGTACCCAGTTATCCAGCTTTCTGAGTTCTTCGTCGGTAAAGCCTGAATAAGCTTTACCTATGGGTAATAAGGTGTCGTCCTGCCATACTCCAAAGGTAAAGTCGGAATAAAAACTTGAGCGTTTACCATGCCCACGTTGGGCGTACATCACCACGGCATCAAGATGCAGTGCCTCACGTTTCCACTTGTACCACTGACCGCTCGGGCGGCCTGGCTCATAGCTGCTGTCTTTACGTTTGAGCATGAGGCCTTCAACACCGGTATCCTCTGCCGCGTTGGCATAGGTTTGCTGTAGCTGAGCATTGCTGCTGACCGGCAGTAAAGGCGATACAAGCAGGTGGTTGGCAGAGGCCCGGGAAAGAAAAAGTTCGAGTCGCTGCCGTCGTATGGTTAGCGGCAGTGGCGTGATGTCTTCATCGTTATCCGTTAACAGGTCATAAACCACTATGCCAGCTGGGCGTTCAGCGATGAGCTTCTTTGATGGTTTTTTACGGTTAAGCCGTTGTTGTAAAGCGTTGAAGGAGTCAATTTTACCGTCATTAATCACCAGCAGTTCACCGTCTATAACGCCAGGTTCTTCTATGCCAGCGAGGACGTCGGGAAATGACTCACTGATGTCGTCACCGGTGCGGCTATAAAGCGCTTTGCCTTGCTCGGTGATCACCAGCTGGACACGGATACCGTCGTACTTATACTCAACCTGCCAGTCTTCAACGGCTAGTTGCGTAGCTTTATCCTCAGGCAGCGGGTGCGACAGCATCACCGGATGGAAGGTGACTGCGCCGGCGATATCGGGTTTCTCTGCGCGGCCTTCCAGCCAGTCAAATAACTCGCGGTAAGGGGGCTTAAGTGCGTGCCAGAGGGTTTCGATTTCGCTCACCGGTACATCGCCGTACTCAGCGAGGATACGTTTGACACTCCGCGCCGACAAACCAACCCTGAGGCCCCGGGTGCCCAGCTTAAGCAATGACCAACGCTGTTCGGCCGTCATACCGGACAGATAATACACCAGCAGCGCTTTCACCTGCTCGCGATTAGCCTGGCGGAACTGGTCGATGAGTTCTGCCAGGCCGGGCAACTCAATGTTGGTGGGGGCGTCGGGCCACAAATGGGCGACCGTTTCGCTCATTTCACCTACATAGTCATAACTCATGGCGAAGAGGTCCGGATCTACCCGTTCCAGCATCAGATTTTTCACCGCATTGCGTTTAAAAAACTCAAACTTTAAGGTGCCAGCCAATGCGGCAATAGCCCAGCCGCGATCGGGGTCTGCCGTGTGCGCCAGGTAATGGCGCAGCAATCTGCTCTTCTCATTGCTACTGCTGGTAAAATACAGCTGCTGAAGGAGTTGGGAAAATGCTTCCATTAGTCTGTGGCATCCTCGTCATAGCCAATCAGCGACAGTGCCCGGGCTTTTACGCCCTGAGTGGTTAACTGATGCAACAATGCGTCCTCCCGGCCATGGGTTATCCACACTTCTCCCGGACTGACTTCATCGATGGTATCCAGCAGTGACCGCCAGTCACAGTGATCAGACACTATCAAAGGGAGCTCAACCTGCCGCTGATGGGCCCGGGCGCGAATTTGCATCCAGCCAGATGCCATGGCTTTACGCACTTCAGGTAACGAACGCGACCAGCGATCGCTGAGGGCAGATGGTGGAGCTAGCACTATCTCACCAGCCAGCTCCGATTTATCGGCCACATCTGCCACATCAGTCAGCTCGCCAAGGTTGATGCCGTGTTCTTCATACAAATCACAAAGCCGTCGTTGGGCGCCGTGCAGATAAATGGGCTGATGATAACCCAGGGCGCGCAGGCTAAGGATCACACGTTGGCATTTCCCCAGCGCATAAACCCCTACCAGGTGGCAACGTTCCGGGAACAGAGCAAGCGATTGCAGCAGTTTTTTGCATTCCTGTTCAATTGGCGGATGCTTAAACACCGGCAGGGCGAAGGTTGCCTCAGTAATAAACACGTCGCAGTTAATGGCAGTAAAGGGCGGGCATGTGGGATCCGGCTGGCGTTTATAATCGCCGGAAATGACTACCCGGGTGCCACGATAGCTAAGCAGAATCTGAGCGGATCCAAGGATATGCCCCGCCGGGTAAAATGTGCAGCTGACCGGATCATCCGGATCGCCTAATTCAATAGTATGGCCGTAGTCGAGCGCCTCAACGGTTTGCGCCATATCCTCACCGTAACGGGTGCGCATAATAGCGATGGTGGGCGCTGTCGCCACCACACAATGATGTCCGCCAATGGCATGATCGGCGTGCCCGTGGGTGATAAGGGCGCGATTTACCGGTACGGTAGGATCGATGTAACAATCAGCGGCAACACAATAAAGGCCGTTGTCCCGCGGTTGTAGCCACTTGTCAGCTTGCAAAAACACTCCGTGAAATTAGCCATTTGGCTTCTTTTACGCGGTGTTAGTCAGAAAAGCTCAATAGCCGCCTTTAACGATGTAATATTCGCCGTCAGAAGTCAGCGAAACATGCAACTCAGCAACTTCGTCAATGGTTTTGCGACCGATTTTCTTCCCTGCTGTCAGGCAGGTCGTTTGCTGGTAAGCCATACCGTCGGCAAAAGGCGCTTCAAAAGACACATTTTCTAAAAATCGATAGCATTCTTGCTGGCTGTCAAACTTAATCAATCGGCTCATGGGCACATCGCCGTGGGTCCGGCCGATGGTCGGTAAAGGCCCGTCACTGCAGGCAGTGATGAATCCGGTTAGCCCGGTCAGCCCGGTAAGTAAGCAAAGTCTTGCGGAAAATAAATTCATTCAGATGAACACATTAACAAAATGAACTGGCAGTATAGCGAATGTTGCGTGCGGTATTAAACCGCTTTGTGCCGGGGCACGTATACCCTTACCACTTAACCAATTGGATTTGTTACTGCTTTTGAGTTTGCCGTTACCCGCTGAATTTATCGCATGGTTTACCCAACAGGGCTGGTCATTGCGAGCCTATCAACAGGACATGCTTAACCGTGCTGAAACGGCACAGTCAACCCTGCTGATCGCCCCTACCGGCGCTGGTAAAACGTTGTCAGGGTTCCTGCCGTCACTGGTAGACTTACAGCGCGAAACGTCTGAATATTTGCATACGTTGTATATTTCACCCTTAAAAGCGTTAACCCAGGATATTCATCGTAATTTGTTGCGCCCCATAGAAGATATGGCGCTGCCAATTACGGTTGAGACGCGCACCGGCGATACGCCATCGCACAAACGGCAGCGCCAGCGTAAACGGCCCCCGCATATCCTGCTGACTACCCCCGAGTCGTTGATGCTGATGCTCTCTTATACCGATGCGCCAACAATATTCGGTAGGCTGAAAACCGTTATTATCGACGAAGTTCACAGCCTGATTGGTAACAAGCGCGGCGATTTTACCACACTCGCCCTGGCCCGGCTGGAATCGCTGGCACCCGGCTTCAAACGCATCGGTTTATCGGCGACGGTAGCCAAGCCCAAGCTGGTGGCAGACTGGCTGGGGCCTACCGGAGAACCTGTCGCGCTGCTTGAGGTTGAGGATACTGCCAAACCGGCCATCAATATTTTACGCTCAGAGCAGCGCATGCCTTTTGGCGGCTTCATGGCCAAATACGCCATTGAGGATATCTATCAGGCTATTGCCAACGCTGCAACTACCCTGGTGTTTGTGAACACACGGGCACAGGCTGAATTATTGTTTCAGTTGTTGTGGTCAGAAAACTCCCAGGTACTGCCCATTGCCCTTTATCATGGTTCGCTGAGCAAAGAGCAGCGCCGCAAAACCGAAGAAATGATGGCCTCTGGCAAACTTCGGGCAATCGTAACCACCTCGGCCCTTGAACTGGGCATAGACTGGGGGGATGTGGATTTAGTAATTCAGGTTGGCGCCCCGAAAGGGGTTAGTCGCCTGCTACAACGTATCGGTCGGGCGAATCACCGGTTTGAGGAAGCCAGTAAAGCCTTGCTGGTTCCGGCCAACCGGTTTGAGGCGCTGGAGTGTCAGGCTGCTATTGAGGCGATTAGTCAGGGCGCGCGTGATGGCGCGCTGGTGCGGCCCGGTGCCATGGATATCATCCCGCAGTTTATCATTAACTGCGCCTGTTCTGGTGCGGTTACACCTGATGCCCTGTATGAGCAAATTCTCAATGCTTCTCCTTACCAGGGGCTGGCAGCTGATGAGTTTAATCAATTGTGGCAATTCAGCGTGGATGGTGGTTATGCGCTTCAGGGGTATGAACGCTATCAACGGTTAAGCCAGCAACCAGATGGCACCTTTAAACCGGCCAGTCAGCGGGTGGTTCAGCGTCACCGGCAGAATATCGGTACCATTGTGGAGGCGGGAAAACTTAAAGTGAAGCGTATCCGGCGCGGCAATCAGGGCAAGATTATCGGCGAGGTGGAAGAGTACTTTGCGCAGCAGCTTACGCCGGGCGACACATTTTTATTTGCTGGCGAAATGCTGCGCTTTGAGGCTATTCGGGATATGCAGTTACACGCCAGACCCGACAAAGGCAAAGAGCCGAAAATCCCAAGCTATGTGGGTGGTCAGTTACCACTTTCAACCTATCTGGCCGATGGGGTACGGGCGTTATTGAATGAGCCCGCTCAGTGGCAGGCTTTACCCGGGCAGGTACGTGAGTGGCTCAGCCTGCAGCAAGCCTTCTCGCGAATTCCGGCCCGGGATAAGGTACTTATCGAACAATTTCCTTACCGGCGCGCGTTTTACTCTTTGTATTACACTTTTGAGGGCCGCAAGGCCAATCAGACATTGGGTATGTTATTAACCCGGCGGATGGAAAAGCTTGGCCTTAAGCCATTAAGTTTCAGTGTGACAGACTACGGGTTGTCGGTGTGCGCGCTCAAGCTGCTGGATGAAAGTCAAATCGCCACATTGTTCCAACCAGATATTCTCGGCGATGAACTGGAGGACTGGATGCTTAACGCACCTATGCTTAAACGCTCATTCCGCCAAGTGGCTATCGTCAGCGGGCTAACCGAACAGCGCTATCACAGTACACGCAAAACCATGAAGCAGGTGACCTTTTCCACCGATTTAATTTACGATACGCTGCGAGAATACGAACCCGACCATATCCTGCTCAAGGTTGCACGGGAAGATGCCGAGCGCGAGTTGCTCGATCTCCGGCGATTAGCAGATACTTTGATCCGATTTGTCGGGAAAACGCAGTTTATTGATTTACCCAAGGTGTCACCTATGGCAATTCCCATAGTGCTGGATGTACGCAGTGAACAGGTTAAAGGTGCAGGTGAGCAGGCGCTGCTTGATCAGGCTGTACTCTATGCAGAAGCCGAATCCATGCTCGATGAGGTCAGGGCGCTGTTGTCGGGTGACGACTGAACATGCTTTCAACCAGCCGGCTACAACAGTTAATCGATACAAAGCAGGTATTCCCCGTCCGATTTGGCAACAGCTTATGGCTACTCGATAGCCGTGCGGCGTTGTATTGGCCGGAGCAGGACTGTTTGTTACTGGCCGACCTGCATTTTGAAAAAGGCAGTTACCTGTCGCAATATGCGTCGCCTGTGCCTCGTTACGATTCCCGGGCAACCCTGAAAAGTATTGCGGCCTTGCTGGCATGCTATGCACCGCATCGGGTGCTCTGCCTGGGCGATAGTTTTCATGATATTCATGCATTTGAGCGCTTTTTAGCCGACGATGTCGCCCAACTTAAGGCTTTGGTGCTCAGTGTTGAGGAGTGGATTTGGCTGGAGGGGAATCATGATCCCCAGGTACCTGAAGCGCTGGATGGGCTGCGTGCTGAGAGTTATCCACTACGCACTCGGCAGGGCGAATTAATTCATTGCCGACATATTCCACAGGATAACGATGGCTTACAGATTGTGGGTCATTTTCATCCCAAAGCCTGGTTTGCTTCAGGTAAGCGACGGTTTCGCGGTAAAAGCCTGGTAACCACTGACACATTGATGCTGATGCCAGCACTTGGTCAGTACACTGGTGGGTTGAGTATTGAGGATGAGGTGTTAACGACACTGGCGCCTAAATCGCAACGCCAGTGCTATGTATTGTGTGAGCAGCGCGTTATTGCGCTGCCTGCTGGTAGCTAATCGCGCCAGCGTTTGACGAGATCGTCGTAGGCGTCGATGCGGCGGTCGCGGAAGTAAGGCCAAATCCGCTTAACCTGCTCAGTACGGGTCATATCGAGGTCTACCAGTAAGACTTGTTCTTTGTCACTGCTGGCCTGGGCCAGGATCTCACCTTGTGGCCCGGCAATGAAGCTCTGCCCCCAGAACTGAATACCCGGATCGCCGTCGGTTGGCGATGTTTCAAATCCGGTGCGGTTGGCCACGATTACCGGTACCGAATTGGCTACTGCATGGGCCCGCTGAATGGTATGCCAGGCATCATGCTGACGCTTGCGCTCATCTTCGCAATCGGTCATGTCCCAACCTATTGCGGTGGGATAAAACAGAATTTCAGCGCCGGCCATGGCCATCAGGCGTGCGGCCTCAGGATACCACTGATCCCAGCATACCAACACGCCCAGTTTACCCACACTGGTTTGAATGGGCTCAAACCCCATATCGCCTGGCGTAAAATAAAACTTCTCATAAAACCCCGGGTCATCCGGAATGTGCATTTTACGGTACTTACCGGCAATCTCGCTACTGCGGTCAAACACGACCGCAGTATTGTGATAGAGCCCGGAACCACGTTTTTCAAACAATGAGGTCACCAGCACGATATTGTGCTGTGCGGCGATTTCGCCAAAAAAGTCGGTGGCCGGGCCGGGAATAGGTTCGGCCAGGTCAAAGGTATTGGTATCTTCGTTCTGGCAGAAATACAAGGTGCTGTGCAGCTCTTGCAATAAAATCAGCTCGGCGCCTTGTTCCGCCAGCTCAGCAATTCTGGCCGCGCTTTTATTCCAGTTGGTGGCTTTATCGTTGTTGGCGACAGACTGTTGAACCAGCCCAACCTTTAAGGTGCGCTCAGACATAACGGGTCACTCCTGAGTTTAATTGGTGAATGACATCGGTTTTTAAGGTGTTACAAGGTACCTGCATGGAAATGCAGTGCAGGCTGCCAAACTGTTGAACCAGCGTGGCACAATTCACCGGCACTATTTCGTGATGCGGGAAAGCCTGTTGCATCACCGCTACTGCCTCACTGTCTTCGGGTTGACCATAAACCGGTAATAAAACGGTATGATTACAAATAAGGTAATTAGCGTAAGATGCCGGTAACCTGTCGCCATCGTCGTTAAACATGGCCGGCAACGGCAACAAGTAGCGACTATGAGCAGGTAAAGCCTCAGCGCATTCCTGTACCAGCGCAGCTAAGCCCTGATAATGGCTGTCTTCGGGGCGATTTTCGGCGGCCTGAATCACCAGACCGCTGGTGGGCGTGAAACGTACCAGTGTGTCAATGTGACCATCGGTATCGTCGCCCTCAAGGTGCCCGTGGGCGAATATCGATAGCTGCGCACAGCCCAGATAAGCGGTAAATTCCTTACGGTAAGCGTCGCCGCTCATATCCCCATTGCGGGCCGGATTGTAGAGGCAGGAGGCAGTGGATAGCAGGTGACCATTTTCATCAATTTCTAATGCGCCACCTTCAGCTACAATCGACGATGTACGAAGATTTTCGCGGCATAATGGTGCCAGATACCGCTGGTTAACCAGATTATCCTTGCTGGCGTCAAACTTATTCCCCCAGCCGTTAAAGGTGAACTCTACCGGGTAGGGGGCCTCTGGGTTGCCGCAGCTTAAAAAAGCAAAATCCCGGGCCCAGGTATCGTTGTAATCTGCTTTGATTAACATTACCCGGGCATCGGCTGCCAGTTGGCTTTCCACATCGTCCATATCTTCATCGCGGCACAGCAACAGTACACCAGCCTGATTGGCGTTAATAATGCGGATGATAGACAGATAAATCTGGCGGACATCTTCCAGCCACGGCGCCCAGTCGGTGTTCTGATGAGGCCAGGCCAGAATTACCGCTTCGCTGGCTTTCCATTCTGGAATAAGTGAGGTGGTCACAGTGTTTCCTGATTAAGTATTTAACTTGGCAATTATACGCTGTCGGCCCTTATGGGCCAACAACTTAGGCGCCGGATGTTGGCTATTTTAAATTTCTGCCGCCATTTAAATGTAAGGTCTGGCCGGTGACATATTCAGCGCAAAGCAGGTAATTAACCGCTTTGACTGCTTCCTGTGCACCGGGAACGATACCCAACAGGTTTTTGTTGAGTGCCTTTTCACGATATTCCTGAGTGTCGTCGTCGTTAAACATTACCAGTGACGGCGCAATACTGTTTACTTTAACATGCGGTGCGTAAACCCGGGCAAACGACAGGGTCAGGTTGTGCAGAGCGGCTTTGCTGGCGGCATAGGCAATGTGGTTTTCGCTGCCGGTGTCCTGCACATAATCGGTCATGTGGATGATGTCCGTTCGCGCACCATTGTCAGGCTGCAATGCGTCTTTCAGTGCCAGGTTGAGTTGATAGGGTGCGTTAGCATGGACCATCATCATGTCATGTATCAGATCCCCAGGCGCGGTTTCAGCGTTTTCGGGTACCCAGTCTGATGCATTGTGGATAATGCCGCGCAACTTTGGCGCAGTGCGTTTTATTTCTTCTATTGCTCGCGAAATACCCGCCTGAGTGCTAAAATCCGCCTCCAACAC
>CATMRP010000064.1 GCA_950073835.1 uncultured Alteromonadaceae bacterium | reverse complement strand
CGCTGAGTCAGTTGCTGGCGCTGATTATTGCGTTCATTCAAACCGCCCTCACTGGCACTCACCTGCTCCCGCGCCTGTTCTATGTTGTTCTGCGCTTCGCTTTCCTGTTCTTCAAGCTTAGCAAGCTGTGCTTCCTGAGCGGCGATTGTGTCGTTGAGTTCCTCGATCTGTTCGGCACGCTGTAATACGCCCTGTTCGGTGTCTTGTTCACCATAGCGAAACCAATCGGGGCCGAACCACTGGCCCTCGGGAGTAACGATTAGCTCGCTTTCACCTGCCTGTTGGCGCATCGCCAGCGCACTTGCGGCATTTTCAGCCACCAGTATCCGATTAAACTGATGAGGAACCCATTCATCTTCCAATAAAGCCGCCACGCTGCCGGGCTGTTTATCCCGAGTTAGATCTGACTGGCTGAAATACTTAAGGCCAGCGCTTAAATTGGTCTGATTTTCCGTCAATGTTGCGAGGCTCTCGCCGGTCGCGAGTTGTGCATCACCAAGCTCACTCAGCACATGTTCTACAATGGCTGCAGCGCCTGCTTTTGGCGTTAACTGCTGCCACAGCGGCACCACGCCTTCAGGTTGAGGCCCGGTGGGACTGGCTGCTTGTTGCAGGGTCTGAAGCGCCACGCAACGGGATTGATTTTGCTGTAACTCAGCGCGCATTGACTGGGTATATTGCCGCGCCTGCTCATAGAGTTGCTGTGACAGTCCAAGTTTTTGTCTGGCGCTTTCCACTTTATCCTGTTGTTCAAGGATCTGCTCTGCCAGCATTTCCAGTTCAAGCTGTAAATCGTCGATGGCCTGCTGATGGTCGGCCTGGGAAAATTCCTGTATTTCGCGTTCCAGCTCACCAATTCGTTGCTGAGTACGCATCTGCATTTGCAACAACGACTGCACTTTACTGTGGTGAGAGTGCACTTGCTGCTTTAGCTGATGATACTGCTGGTCGGTTTGCTGAAAATCGCGCTGATGCTGGTGTAACGCGGATTCAGCCTGGTCACGCGTAACCTCCAACTGCTCACAGGCTGCCTGCTGAATCTCGTAAGCGGGCTCTAGTTCCACCACCAGTGCCGCCTGTTCTTCTGCCTGTACAGTCAGTAACTCTTGTTCTTCATTGAGAGCCGCTAGCTGAATCTTGATATCACTTAGTTCGCTGTCAATTTGCTTCAGACGTTGCTGATTATGCTGAGCTGATTGTTCCAGCCGGGAAATCGTAGCACTCACCGTGAATAAATTCTGCTGCAGGTGATCGAGCTTTTGCTTACAGTTTTGCTGTGTGTCACGGTATTTTTCGATTCCGGCCTCATCGCCCCGCTGCCTAGCCCTGAGCGCTTCAATATCGGTATCCAGTTGCTGCTGCGTTTGTTGCAGTTTTTGCAAGTGATCGTCGTGCTTTAGCCAGCGGATGGCGGCCAGTTCACTTTTTAACTTACGTTCCTGCGCTTTAAGCGTAGTATAGCGTTTGGCAGCGGCGGCCTGACGCTGTAACTTTTCGAGCTGTCTGCCAAGCTCTCCACGCACATCTTCCAGACGTTCGAGGTTGTCCTGAGTATGGCGGATCCGATTTTCCGTTTCCCGCCGACGCTCCTTGTATTTGGATATACCGGCCGCTTCTTCGATAAACACCCGCAATTCCTGGGGCTTAGACTCAATTAACCGGGAAATCATGCCCTGTTCAATAATGGCGTAGCTTCGGGGGCCTAATCCCGTCCCTAAAAACAGATCGGTGACATCGCGGCGACGGCATTTACTGCCATTTAAAAAATAGGTGGAGATGGCCTCTCGGGTAACAACGCGTTTAATCGACAATTCATTGTATTTGGCATACTCGCCGGCGATCCGGCCACTGGAGTTATCAAACACCAGTTCAACACTGCACTGCCCTACGGGCTTACGGGCCGACGAACCATTAAATATCACGTCGGTCATAGCATCACCCCGAAGGTTTTTCGCGGAACTTTCTCCCAGCACCCAGCGCACCGCATCAATTACGTTGGACTTACCACAACCATTTGGGCCAACAATGGCTGTCATGTCGCCAGGAAACGGGATCGTGGTTGGGTCCACGAAGGATTTAAAACCGGCCAGGCGGATTTTCTTAAGACGCACAGCACCACCACTCTGGTAAAAGAGCGTTATTGATAGCGATACCCGCTGATCCTGTCGATAGCGTTGAACCGGGAATTCTCAATGTGCGCACGCGATGTTGTGGTTGTTATTATAAGTTGAATGTAACAAAGTTCATGAACTGTAACAATTATGAATTCACAGTGGGATCCCAGGGTTTTATACTGTGGGTGTTTGAAAGTATGTCATTTTTTATCACCCCCCTCTGCAGATAATGGCATATTCTTTTCACCACACAACAGGAGTTTTAATGGCACAACGCAGCGGTATCGGTTATTTCGGGCAAGGGTTTGATTTAATTACCACAAAAGGCTTAAAGCGCTTTGTGTTTATTCCTTTGATGATCAATCTGGTGTTATTTTCAGTGGCCTTTTATTTTCTGCTCGGCGAAATTCAGGCCGGTGTGGATTATCTCATCGGATTTATACCTGATTGGCTGGGCTGGCTAAAGACGTCCATCACGTTTTTACTCTGGCCATTGGCGGTGATCAGTATTTTACTCAGCTTTGCCCTGATGTTTGGTACCCTGGCCAACTGGATAGCCGCTCCTTTTAACGGCCTGCTGGCCGAAAAAGTGGAACGCCACCTTACGGGACAGTCACTGGGTGATGACGGCGTGATGGCCATCATTAAAGATATTCCCCGTACGCTGGGCCGGGAGATCACCAAACTGGTGTATTACCTGCCTCGCGCCATCGGCTTTTTACTGTTATTTTTCTTTCTCCCGGTCATTGGCCAGGTATTGTGGTTTTTATTCGGCGCCTGGATGATGGCCATCCAGTATTGCGACTACCCTTTCGATAACCACAAAGTGCCTTTTGGCGAGATGCGCCAACGGCTGGGCGATCGCAAGGGCCTCAGCTACTCGTTTGGCATTGCCGTAAACGTAATGGCGATGATACCGATTGTGAATTTTCTGGTGATGCCGGTGGCCATTTGCGGTGCCACTGCCATGTGGGTCAACGAATACCGCTCAGATGTCCTCAGTCGGCGCTGATATTTTCTGTCATGGCATCTGCCGCCGGGTCGGTTGTTAAACCGGTCCGCTGCTGGCGAAAGACATCCAGCCAGTATGACGCTTTATCCGTATTCCCTGCCTGTTCAAAATGCTGAAAAAGGTTCATCGCAATAGGCCGTTGCGCTTTGGGATTGTGCAGTAACGAACTCCAGATCGAAAGGTAGATAGGCGGGATATATTTAGCGTCGTGGTTTTCCATAAAGGTGATACGATCGCTGGGTTTAAAACTCGCCATGCCAATGTTATTACAGGTACGCGACGGATAAAGGGTGATCGGGAATTCGATAGATTGCCAGTATTCTATGTTACTCAGCGGTGCATAAGTCAATGCGCCCAAAAACACCAGATTAGGCGCCGATTGGCGGGCGCAGTACTCTTTTGCAAAACTACGGGTTAACGGATACTCGTCGACAAACCCTACGAAATGCGCCAACTCATGCACAAATACGCTGTAGGTATCGCCAACATCGAGATACATCACGCCGTTATTAACATTCGCCTTGCCAGATTTGGCCAGCACCACTGCATGGGTAAAGCCGCGCTGCCTGACTACCGGCTCAAGCGCTTCAATATTACACCCCAGACGGCCCTGGCCCTGCCAGTTTGCATCGCATTTTAACGACTCGCGGGCCAGCCAGATCGGCTTGTTAACGCACAAGGGTAAGGATTTAAGCCGTTTGTCCGCTAAAAACTGCTGGTAAATGGAATTTGCCTGCACCATTTCGGCCAGGCCAGTAGCGAAAGGCTGGATTTGCTGCTTGCATTGCCTTGTGTTGTCATTACCCGGAGCAGCCGACAGATCAGCGATAGACTCAGGCTGGTATTGTTGCAGCACGGCTAACACACTCTGTGCCTGTTCGTGTTGCTGTTCAGCCGCCTGCTCAAACAATTCGTAACCTTCGTCTTCACGGCCCTGCTGCCAACGGATATAGGCCAGCTGAAATGCGCTCTGACTGTCCCGACTGGCGGTTTTTTGCAACCAGGGCTCGGCTTCACTTTGTTGTTCGTGTAGCAGGTACCAGTCAGCAAGGGCTGTTTGCGCCACAAAATAGTCCTGTTCAGCGGCCGCTTTTAACCAGGTTTCGCGATGGGCAAAATCATCTCTTGTGAGAGCATATTCGTATTGTGCTTCGGCTACCCCGCCGCGCGCCGCCAGACGTACCAGCCGCTGGGTGATCCTCGGGTTATCCTCTAAGCGGGAAAGTGTTAGTGCTGCCGGTGAATACCCGGCTTTGATAAGCATTTCCAGCCAGTACTGATTGCGGTTCGCCTCAGCAAACGCCAACAGACGCTGCCTGGCAGCCTGGCTGTTTTGCTGTACGGCCACCCATAACAACGGCGCAGGTTTTTCGGCCTGCTCGGCGTTATTGAGCAATTGGGAAGGCAAATGACCACTGTCTGCGGCGATGGTTAATGAGGTAAACACCGCCAGACAAGTTGCTCTGAAGAACATCATGAGTTAGTCGGTAACCGTGTTTTGCCTTAAGCGTTGCAGCTCCAAGCGGGCATAGCGGTGTTCAACGTACTCATAAACATTAGTGCTGAGGGCAAACTTAAAGTAATTAGAGGCCACGCCAGGCTGGTTATTCTCCTCATGGTACTTACCCAGGTAAAAATACGCTTCACACAACCTGTCGGTCAGCTCCTTCTCACTGGTAATGCCGCTTAACAGCGAGTCAAGCAACTGTTTTTCGGTTTGTTGTCCTAAAAACAAATCTACCAGACCGGTGGCCCAATGACTATCAGGCAGGTTTTCCCGGCGCTGACTGAGCTGTTGCTGAGCCGTTTGCGGGGCATACTCTGACTCGGCAAAATAGGCCCACAATACCCGGAAGGGATCATCCGGCGCTTTGTTAGCGAAGGTCGCTAAATCAGATACAGCCAAATCGGCCCGGCCGCCGTAATATAACGCAATCCCACGGTTCAAAAAGGCGAAATCATAACCCGGGTCAATATCCAGGGTTGAGTCAAAGGCTTCATAGGCGCGACTAAATTCTTCCTGCTGCACCATGTGTACACCAATTGAGTTGTACGCTTCGGCCATATCCGGTTTAAAGTTAATTGCCCGGTTATAATCAAATTGCGCCAGCCCACCCAGGCCCACACTGTCGTATAACATGCCACGCTGGAAGTGTAACTGGGCTTTATCTTCGTCGGTTAGCTCGGCGTTAGAAAGTATTTGGCCGAATCGGGCGATAGCCACCTGCGAACGAATACTCAGGGGAGCAGGTTCGGGCACTAACAGATTCCCCATTTCAGTTTGCTGTTGTTTTGGTGCAGTTTGTGCGCAACCGGTAACCACTAAAACAAAAAAGATAAGACTCAATCGACTAAGCATGGTAAATATAATTCTTTCCTATTCGCAGCGTTTGATATCACTATAACAGAAGTCAGACGCTAACACGTATTGATGAGTGAGACTATATCAATTCTCACCGGATAGTAGACAAAAATAACGACAGTGAAGGAAGCAGTAAATTGTTACAACAGTTAAAAGATGCCGCACTAAAGGCCCAGAAAAACGCCTATGCCCCCTACTCTAAGTTCAGAGTTGGCGCAGCAATCGTTGCCGAGGACGGCAATGTTTATTACGGCTGCAACGTTGAAAACGCAGCGTTCCCACAAGGACAGTGCGCCGAAGCATCGGCTATAGGCACTATGATCACCGCCGGCGCTAAGCAAATTAAACAAATTCTGGTAGCCAGCCCCAATAATGATTACTGCTACCCTTGCGGTGGCTGCCGTCAGAAAATCGCTGAGTTTGCCAGTGCTGATACACCTGTGTTTATGCTTACCGCTAACGGCGAATGCACCGAAACCACAGTCAGTGAACTGCTTCCCCACACATATAGTCTGCCGGAGGAGCAAAACCGGGGTTAAGCCTTTTTAGCTTCCTGTTTGGCATTAAATGCTGCCAGTTGCTCGTCGGTAGCCGGCAGCTGATGTTTTTCCTTCCACTCGCTGTATGGCATTTTATAAACCACGCGTCTGGCTTCATCATAGTCCACCTCTTCGCCGCGCTCCTCGGCAGCTTTGCTGTACCATTTAGCCAGACAGTTTCGACAAAAGTCAGCCAGAATCATCAGTTCGATATTCTGTACATCTTTGTGCTCATCCAAATGGGTTAGCAGACGGCGGAAGACGGCCGCTTCGATTTCAGTTTGTACGGATTTATCCATATTACTTTTCCTTTAGGCCTGTTCATACATCAAAAAAGGGGCCTGCAGCCCCTTTTATACTTACTCATATCGCTTTGAGATTAAGCGTCGTCAGAAGACTCAGGCTTTGCTGGCTTTTCTAACAGCTCTTTAATGCTTAAGCGTACACGGTTCTGACGGTCAATTTCCATAACTTTTACGTCAACCATCTGACCTTCAGACAGGTAGTCCGTCACTTTGTTCACACGCTCGTGAGCGATTTGTGAAATGTGAACCAGACCTTCTTTGCCCGGCAGTACTTCAACGAAAGCACCGAAGTCTACAATACGGGTGACTTTACCGTTGTAGGTCTTACCTACTTCGATTTCAGCAGTAACCTGTTCAATCTTAGCAATAGCGATTTCCGCTTTAGCACGCTCGGTAGCGAAAATCTTTACGGTACCGTCATCTTCGATTTCGATGTTGGTGTCAGACTCTTCAGTGATTGAACGAATCATCGCGCCGCCTTTACCGATAACGTCACGGATCTTGTCCTGATCAATCTTCAGCGTGTAAATGCGCGGTGCAAATTCGCTCATTTCTTCGCGGTGACCGCCCAGAGCAGAGTCCATTACGCCAAGAATGTGTAAACGGGCTTCTTTTGCCTGTTTAAGGGCAATCTGCATGATTTCTTTAGTGATACCTTCAATTTTGATATCCATCTGCAGCGCCGTAACACCTTCGGTAGTACCGGCAACTTTAAAGTCCATGTCACCTAGGTGATCTTCGTCACCTAAGATGTCAGACAGAACCACGAAGTTGTCGTCGCTCTTAACCAGACCCATGGCGATACCAGCAACAGAGGCTTTAATGGGTACACCAGCATCCATTAACGCCAGTGAGGTACCACATACAGAAGCCATTGAAGATGAACCGTTTGATTCAGTGATTTCTGATACCACACGTACTACGTACGGGAATTCTTCATCAGAAGGCATAACCGCCTGAATACCACGCTTAGCCAGACGACCGTGACCAATTTCACGACGCTTAGGCGATCCAATCATACCGGTTTCACCTACGCAGTACGGCGGGAAGTTGTAGTGCAGCATAAACTTGCTGTCACGCTTACCGGCTAACTCGTCGATCATCTGCGCATCACGCTCAGTACCAAGGGTAGCAACAACCAGTGCCTGTGTTTCACCACGGGTGAATACTGCAGAGCCGTGAGTACGCGGCAGTACACCGGTAGACACGTTAAGGGCACGAACCATAGTCGGATCACGGCCATCGATACGTGGCTCACCCGCCAGGATACGTGAACGTACTACGTCACTTTCCAGTTCATGCAGAAGGTCGAAAACTTCTTTTTCGTCTTGTTCTTCGTCAGCCGCCAAGATTTCAGCAGCGGCTTTTTCGGTTACTGCAGTCACCGCGTCTTTACGCTCCAGCTTGTCAGAAATCTGATAAGCAGCAGTCATACCTTCAAGCGCAAGCGCTTTGATTTTGTCTTTCAGGCTGGTGTTTTCCTGCGGAGCAACCCAGTCCCACTTCGGCGTGTTCACTTCGGCAGCAAACTCATTTACCGCAGAAACAACAGTTTGTAATTGCTCGTGACCGAACATTACCGCGCCAAGCATCACTTCTTCAGACAGAATGCTGGCTTCTGACTCAACCATCAGTACCGCACCTTCAGTACCAGCAACCACTAAATCCAGCTGGCTGGCTTCCTGTTCGCTGTTACGGGTATTCAGTACGTATTCTCCATCGGTGTAACCTACACGCGCCGCACCAATCGGGCCGTTGAAAGGAATACCGGAAATCGCCAGTGCCGCTGAGGTACCGATCATTGAAATAATATCGGTAGGGATTTCTGGGTTGGCAGAAACCACGGTCACTACTACCTGTACTTCATTTTTGAAGCCTTCAGGGAATAATGGACGGATTGGACGGTCAATCAGACGAGCGGTCAGGGTTTCACCTTCTGAAGGACGACCTTCACGCTTGAAAAAACCACCGGGGATTTTACCCGCAGCGTAAGTTTTTTCCTGATAGTTAACGGTCAGAGGGAAAAAGTCCTGATCGGCTTTAGCTTCTTTTTTACCAACTACGGTAACCAGTACAGAGGTATCGTCCATGCTGGCTAATACTGCAGCGGTTGCCTGACGGGCAATCACACCCGTTTCTAAAGTTACAGTATGCTGTCCATACTGGAATGTTTTTGTAATAGGAGTCACTATTTGTCCTTTAAATCTTTCTTTAAAATTCTTCGCTATTAAACGCGGCCGTTAGTATAGCGGCGTCAAGGTGCGTTTACCAATAACTAATCACCGATAAGCCAAAAAATTAAGTCTTACGGGCAATTTGCGCATTTTTAACCCAGCCTGTGGCGTCTTTTCATCAATCTGTCATACTGATTCGTAACAGTACTGTTTGCCAGGTCGACAAGACCTCTAAAGGATTGAGGGCCGGACATGTTAATATTACGTCTCAATAAAGCAGGTGCGCCACAAGACTGGCTCGACATTTATCAGGCCGCCCGTTACTACGCCCAGAATAAAGTACTGTTTGAACTGGGTAATCAGCACCGTACCCTGCTCGGCGGCTGGAACCGTGAAGGTCAGCAAAGCCAGCTGCGCATCAGTTCGATTATCGCCTGCGATGGTAAAGTGGTACAAAACGGCAAAATTGCCCTGAGTAACCGCTATTTATTTCGTCGCGACAACTATCTGTGTTTATATTGCGGCAATCAGTTTCGTTCCGGGCAACTCACCCGGGATCATATTATCCCGCGCTCAAGAGGCGGCAAGAACACCTGGCAGAATGTCGCCACTGCCTGCGCCCGTTGTAACCATCAAAAAGGTGCCAGAACACCGGAAGAGGCGAATATGCCATTACTGGCAGTGCCCTTCGCACCCAATTTGTACGAACGCTTTTACCTGATGAACCGGCGCATTCTGGCCGACCAGATGGACTTTCTGAGTCATCACTTCAGTCAGCGCCGCGCCTGGCTTTAAATTAGGCCCGGTCGGTGCCCACTGGCGGCAAACCGCCCTTTTTCTGTTCTGCTTTAATGGTATCAAACCATAAAGACAGCCAGTCTGCGCGAATTTTCTCTTCCAGCAACAGCGATTCGTCAGACGGACAGAACAGACCTACTTTCACCACAAACTTGGCAAAATTGTTGGTTTCAATGTCGATAACCGGATCAATGCTAATGAACTCAGCATCCAGATTTCGTTCAATCCAGCTTTTATAACGCTCGGCTACATCGCGGAAATGACTGCAATGTTCGATCGCCCTGGCTCTGAAATCGTCTAATAACGCGTAAGGGTTTACCAGCGGCTCGAGGGTTAAGGAGAATTCGTGAAGTCGATAGCGGCGTAGGAAGTTGAGGTTTTTAACAACCTGAATCATTAGTTGATTATTCGGCACATACACGTGTTTACCGGTATAGCCATAGTGTTCGGCATCCACTTCCAGCAGTGTGGTTTTAGCCCAGTCCATTTCCACCACTTCGCCCACATTATCACCTAACTGTACCCAGTCGCCGACCCTGAAAGGACGCGTCGTCATGTAATAGATAAAGCCCATAAAGCACTGAATCATCTCGCGGGTGGCAAATACGATAGCCACCATAAACGCCGCAATGGATAACGCCAGACTCTGCACTTCGGTTGACCACAGCATTAACAGCAACACCAGCAGGATAGCGTTGCCTAACTGGTCGATAATGTTAATGGAGTGGCGGCGATCGTCACCGCTCTTTTTACTTTGTCGTCTGAGCAACCTGATGGTGATGCGCTTGCAACCAAGAAATACCGTTATGAGTAACAATGAGGTAAGTAGTTTATAGGACTGGGTGTAGTCCAGAAAAACGCGCCAGGCTTGGTCAATTACATCAGGCATTGCCATGAACTCAAGATCCTCCAACAAAAAAGCCCACCTTATAGGTGGACTTTACATATTCTTAGCAAAAGCGTGGCAGGTTATAGTAAAAACCTCAACCTTACCACGCCGACCATTGGTTATCCGTCGCTATTATTCGCGGATTTGTCCGGTGCCGGTAACCACGTACTTCTCGGTAGTCAGCGACTCCAGCCCCATAGGTCCGTAAGCATGCAGTTTTGTGGTAGCAATACCAATTTCCGCGCCAAGGCCAAGCTGGCTGCCATCATTAAAACGTGAAGACGCATTAATCATAACTGCTGAGGCATCCACCGCTCGCTGGAAATGCTTTGCCGTATCCATATTCTGCGTACAGATCACCTCAGTGTGGTGACTCCCAAACTTGTGAATATGTGACAGTGCTTCGTCGTAGTCCTTTACTACCCGGATAGCGATTTCCAGACCAAGGTACTCCTCGCCAAATTCGTCATCACCAATCACATCAGCATTGTCGAAATATTTGGCTGCCGCTTCGTTGGCATGTACTGTCACGCCTTTCTCCTGGCACATTTTATTAACCCGTGGCAAGAAATCACCGGCAATTGCCTGATGCACTACCAGACCTTCCAGTGCGTTACACACGCCGGTCCGCTGGGTTTTACCGTTGATCAGCAACGATAGTGCCATGTCGAGGTCGGCATCCTTATCTGCATACAGGTGGCACACACCTTTAAAGTGCTGAATTACCGGCACCTTACTGTTATCTGTTACATAGCGGATAAGGCCTTCACCACCACGTGGAATAATCACGTCGATAGTATCTACCTGCTCCATCAGTTCCTGCATCAGGGCGCGGTCAGGATCCGGGATCACGCTGATTAACGCTTCAGGTAAATCGTGCTCACGCAGAACCTGCTGCAACAAGCCGGCAATCGCCATGCTGGTTTGCAGGGCTTCTTTACCACCACGCAGAATTACGCCGTTACCCGATTTAAAACATAATGCACCGGCATCAGCAGTAACGTTAGGACGGGCTTCGTAAATCATGCAAACCACACCAAGGGGCACACGCATTTTGTTGATCTGCAGGCCGTTAGGACGTTCCATAATCGAACGCTCCTGCCCTACCGGATCAGCCAGCTCGATGATGGTTTCGATGCCTGCAGCCATATCTTCAATACGCGCTGGCGTAAGGGTCAGGCGGTCTAACATGGCATCATCCAGACCAGCTTGCTTACCTTCAGCCACTTCTTTCGTGTTGACCTTAACAATCTCGTCCTGGTTATCACGGATGGCTGCAGCCATGGCAGCCAGTACTTTATTTTTCGTTGCTTCATCTAAAATCGCTAACGTTTTCGCAGCGTTAGCTGTGTCGTTGGCAATTTGTGTAATTAAACTCATTTGTTCTCCAATACTGCAATGTGCTGTTCTGAAATAATCGGACCGGTTTTCTCTTCGAATTCCGATGCAAACTTCTGGTTACCTTCGTTGGCAATGAAGTTTAACAAACAGCTACTGTAATTTGATTTAGCCTTGGCCAGTTTAACGCCATCTTCACGACGGACTAAAATGGTATCGCCTACCGAAAACTCGCCTTTTACGTCTAGAATCTCACTACTGGTGAGTGATTCGACGCCCTCATCCAGAGGATCGCTAAACGCTTCTTTAATCACGACCTCACCCTGCGCGTTTGAGGTATGGGTCATCCAGTGCACGTTTTCTTTCATCGGCTTTTCATGCGCCTGGAAGTGTGTACCAGGATTTTGGCCTTCGAGCATCAGGTTAAAAGAAAGCTCGGTAAAGCCGTTGATGATAAAGGTATCAATACCGTGTGAAACCGCTTTTTCGGCAGCTTCTACTTTGGTGCGCATACCACCGGTACCAACACCGTCTTCGGCGGCGCCGCCCGCCATGGCGTAGATACTTTCATCAATTTTATCTACCCACGATAACAATTTCGCATCGTCATGTTTGTGGGGGTTTTTATCGTATAACCCATCCACATCAGAACAGATAATCAACGCGTCCGCATCGGCTGCCGCCGCTACCATGGCTGAAAGATTGTCGTTATCACCTACTTTCAGCTTGTCGGTAGTTACCGTATCGTTTTCGTTAACGATGGGTAACACACCGTGATCAAGCAAACTGTCGAGTGTTTCACGAATACTGACATAGCGCTCACGGTCACGTAAGTCAGCATGAGTCAGTAACACCTGGGCCGACGGGAAGTCGAACAGTTTATCCCAGGTTGCCATCATTTCGGTCTGACCAGCTGCGGCCATGGCTTTTTTGATAGCAATATTCTTTTTCGTCTCTTCCGGGAAGATGTGGGCACCCGCGGCTACCGAGCCAGAGGACACCAGCACAACCTGAATACCTTGCATCCGGCAACGAACAATAAATTGCGCAATACTCAGAAGATAATGACTACTACATCCCTGACGGTTAGGGGCAATCAGTGCACTCCCAACCTTAACTACAATGCGTTTCCAATTTGAACGATTCATATTTCCAATCACCTTAAGATAATTCTGCTAAAACTTTATTTGTTTCGGTAAATTTCGCCTGCACTGCCTCGTGCGGCTCTTCACTGAAGATAATCACGCCCCAGATAGTCAGTGAACTAATGATAAAGCCGGGGACAATCTCATAAACCACACTGCTTAATGTTGCACCGCCTTCAAGGACCGGCGCATATATCCAGAACAGTACCGTTACAGCACCGCTCAAAATGCCTGCCAGAGCGGCTTTATGAGTTAAATTTTTCTTGTATAAACAAAACAGCACCAATGGTCCAAACGCTGCGCCAAAACCAGCCCAGGCATTGCTGACCAGCGACAAAATGCTGTTTGATGAATCCCATGCCAATAGCAGCGCAGCCAGTGCTACACCTGCCACACCATAACGGCCAATCGCTACGGTTTGCTCCTGGGTCGCTTCTTTTTTACTCACTACACGGTAAATATCTTCCGTCAGCGAGCTGGCCGACACCAACAACTGTGATGAGATAGTACTCATAATGGCCGCCAGAATCGCCGCCATTAAAAATCCACTAATCAACGGATGAAACAGGATTTCAGAGAATATGATAAAAATAGTCTCTGCATCGGCTACCTGCAAGCCGAACTGGTTGGCATAAGCAATTCCAACAAAACCGGTACCCAAAGCACCAATAATGGTGACCAACATCCACGACATGCCAATGTTACGTGCTGTCGCAATCGCTTTCACGGAGCGAATGGCCATGAAGCGCACAATAATATGCGGCTGTCCGAAATACCCTAAGCCCCATGCCAGGCTGGATACCAGACCAAGCAATGTAAGTTCCTGCCAGGATTCGCTCAGCGACGGTACTGATTCCAGTGCCGCGCTGTTCATTTGCGCCAGGCTATCAAACTCGGTAAACGCTACAATCGGAACTAACACGAGCGCCACAAACATAATGCAACCCTGCACGAAGTCGGTCATGCTTACCGCCAGAAAACCACCCAACAGTGTGTAAGACACCACAACCGCCAGCGTAATCACCAGGCCTGTCTGATATCCCAAGCCAAACGCGCTTTCAAAGAGCTTACCGCCCGCCACTAAACCCGCCGAGGTATACAACGTAAAGAACATAACAATAATACCGGCTGAAACCATTCTCACACTGGCATTAGACCGACCAAAACGTTTCGCGAAAAACTCCGGAATGGTTAGCGAATCATCAGCCACTTCGGTGTAAACACGCAGCTTCGGCGCTACCAAAAAGTAGTTAGCTAACGCACCGGCAACCAGACCAATTGCGATGTACATGGCATCAAAACCTGTTAGGAACATCGCACCAGGCAATCCCATCAGCATCCACCCACTCATATCAGACGCACCAGCAGATAAAGCAGTTACGTGAGGGCTTACCTGACGACCACCCAATATGTAGCCGGAAATATCACCGGTTGATTGCTTGTATGCGAACAATCCGATGCCCAGCATAACTGCAAAGTAAATCGCTAATGAGATGTAACTTTCAAACGCCATAGAAAAATATTGCCTTTGTATTTTTGTCGTTAACTGAATACCAATATTAATTAGAGGTCTAATTATACGCACATAAACATTTATTACAAGGGCGAAAACTGGGAGAGAAAAGCGTAAAATCCATTAAAACAGCCATCTACAAACCGTATAAAGGTCTTTCGCCCGTGCTACTGCATGGCATATCAACCTTCCAGAAATAATCGATATACCATTGTTTTATATACATTAATATTTAAACCTTGATAGTTATACGGGGTTAACATTAAAAACATACTGGAATGAATTGAATAACCATCTTTGCTCAATTCGTGACATTTTTATTACGGGTCTAAATATTAGAGTTCATTTTCATCTAAGCTGCGAGCGTGGCGCTTTTATGGGCGGACTGGCGTACCGACATCACTATGCCTTCACACCAGGACTGAAACGATACGGAGTCAACTGCAGCGTAATCAAGCCCCAGCCACTGACATTCTGCGCCGTGGGAAGCAAAACTTACCTGCATCGCCAGTTCAATATTCGAGATGTCATCGTCCTGGGCTACGGTAAACGCTGCAGCAACATCGCAATCGGCCAGCAATGCCTGTTGGCACTGACGGAATATTAACTCAAAGCGTCTGGCCAGCGGGCTGTTGCCGTTTGGCGGCAACTGAAAAATAACCCCCTGAAGGTGCCTGGTCTTGTCATCCTGCCTGACCAAATCTGAATGAGTAAGTAGCTGTAATTTGATGCCACTGTTGCCAAACTGACCGCCAAGGCGCTGCACACGTTGACGAACAGCCTCATTCCATTCATACAGCACTACTCCAACAGAGACGACTGCAGGTTGATAATGATCCTGAGTTATAACCACCTTTTCCTGGTTACCAGCACTCGCAGATATCGCTAAAGACTCACTCACTGAATATTCTCCTTCCCAAACCGGCTGATGGCTTATCGTCTGTTGCTTCGCAGCAGTTATGCAGCGTATCCTGCAAGCTCGACGCCAGTTCAGAAAAATGAAATTAGTCTTTAACTTTCAATAAGATATTTTTTATAGCATAAGTAAACAGGAAACCTATCTGGAAACTTTCACCGAAAACTACCGACTGGTGTGAAAAATATTCACACCAGTCGGTTCACCTGCTACCAGTTAATAGGTTTACGTTTGCGGAAGAACATGCCGTTTGGACTATCTTCATCCAGACTGGCCAGCCAGATAGCTGTATCCGCGCCCTCTTCCGGCGTTAACGGCGCACTTGAGCCACCCATACGGGTGTGAACCCAACCCGGGCACATAGCATTTACCTTCACGTTTTTGCCTGCCGGCACTGACGCCGCGGTTTTTACTGTCAGCGCATTAAGGGCCGCTTTCGTTACCGCGTAGGCTGGCGGTCCGGCGAGTTTCTCTGCAAAGCTGCCATATCCGCTTGAAACATTAATGATACGACCAAAATTGTTTTCCAACATGGCAGGCAACACGGCTTTAGTCAGTATGGCAGGGCCTTTAACATGCACATCAAAAGCCGCCTGCAAATCTCCTGCAGTTAGCTCAGCCAGTTCGTCACTGTGCATCACACCGGCGTTGTTGATCAAGATATCGATATCACCAAACACCGCCACTGCTCGGGTCAGAGCGTCTTCCATTGCCGACTGTGCCGTAACGTCCATCACTATTGGATGCACATCGCCGTTAAGGTCTGCACAGGCCTGTTCAGCTTCCTCTTCGTCCCGGGCAACCAGTAAAACCTTGTGGCCCAGTTTCAGCAATCCTGCTGCTATTGCAAAACCGATCCCACGGTTGCCTCCCGTTACCATCGACAAGGGTGTCATAACTTCTCCTTTGTGGTTTGGAATGTGTCACTGCCATTGACACGTTGTGCTACGGCTTCAACGCGTTGGCATAGCAAAAAGATCACAGGCATAAGGCATGCCCAGATGCAGGCAAGTAATAATACCGTGGGATAAAACGCTAAACCAAAAGTGACTGCCTGCAGCTTCATACCCGCCACATAGCTTAGCGTACCGCCTACCGCACCGAGGCCGGCAGCTAACCGGTAGTGTTTGCTGAGGTATGCCAGACTGTGCCTGAGCGTAGAGGCAAAAGCGAACCACAATAAAATAAGCCAGAAAGGGATCGGTAAGAATTGCCCGGAACCGGAAAAAATGTACACGCCAAACAGTGCCAGCAGGCTGTCGGTAATAATGCCTGCAAGCGCTGTAACCAGCACTACAGCTAACTCGGTGAGTGACTCTCCGACAAACAAAATGTGGGCAATAATTAGTGCTACAACCACCCACCAGTATTGATTCTGGTACAAAATAAGCAGCCACCAACTGGCCTGGAACCCGATAAAATTGATTAACTTAAACAATCCTTCACCCCACTAAAATTAACCGCACGGCACAATATTTGTATTAACCCTTGTATTAAATGCGCTGGCAAAATTACCGTTTAACTACTTGCTGTAACTGATACGGCGCTAACGAGTGTGGGTTCACTGAGGGAGAGAATAACCAATGAAGATGGTTAAGTATTATTTGTTGGCTGGCATTTTACTCTGTGTCATTGCGGCCTGTGTGCCCTACTGGTGGATAAAGGTGGCAATTCTGTGGACTGCGGCATCGTTGTTTGTCGTGTGTTTGGCATATCTTACTAATTACCCCGAATTATTCAGAAAACGAGAAGACGGAAGAATCCCCCTTTACGTTCGATGGCTGTTTATTCCTTTTCTGCTGGGTGCGCGTATCTACAACTTTTATGAACGCAAAACCGATAAGGTACCGAATATTCAAAAAATTGATGAACAACTGTATCTGGGTACAAGACTAGTCGGTAACGATATCGAAAAACTCAGCAACCAGGGCATCGATTGTATTCTTGATGTTACCGCAGAATTCGACGGCCTCGACTGGACCAGTTACCGCTATGATGTGGATTATCTGAATATTCCGGTACTCGATCATGCCAGTCCTACCAATGAACAGCTTCACCTGGCGCTGAACTGGATTGATCAACACATTCGCGATGACCGCAAAATACTGGTTCATTGCGCCTTGGGGCGCGGACGCTCAGTGCTGGTTATGGCTGCCTACCTGCTGGCCCGTAACGATACGCTGTCGGTAGTGGATGTGATGAATAAAATTCAATCAGTGCGAGCGACGGCCAGACTCAATAAACACCAGCTAAAGAGTCTCTCAGAGGTAAAACAACGGGGCCGTTTAAAATTAAATACTCAGCTGGCACTCATCGCCAATCCGGTAGCAGGCGGCGGTAAATGGAAAACGTATAAGGAAGAAATCCTTTCTTATTTAAACAGCCAGTTCAGGGTCACCATTTACGAAACTACACCAGAGCACGAAGCCACCTGGCAGGCACGCCGGGCCATTACAGCCGGAAATGAGATACTGATTGCCTGCGGTGGTGACGGCACGGTAACAGAAGTCGCTACAATAACCCGTGAACACCAAAAGGTACTGGGCATTATTCCACTGGGCACCGCGAATGCATTAAGCCAGATTGTCTACGGCCTGCGCAGTAAACTTGCCCCCATCACCCGCGCCTGCGAAGTCATTTGTGAACAACATTATACGCCGGTGGACACGGCGGAATGTAATGGCAAACTAATGCTCTTGGTGTCTGCCATCGGCTTTGAGTCTCAGATGATTGAACATGCCGACCGTGAAGAAAAAAACAACGGTGGTCAGATGGCTTATCTCGAGGGTTTATGGAAAGCAATGAACACCAGCAGCCCGCAAAAGCTTCAGGTGACCGTTGATGATGAAAACTTTGAGCTCGATACCCCTTCATTTGTTATCGCCAATGCGGCACCGCTGAGCACCGCACTCGCTCAGGGAGGTGACCTGCCTGATATGACAGATGGAGAACTGGATATCACCTGGCTCACCCCTACCGAAGATGACATGCCGTTATTTACGGTGGCGGAGCTGGTGTTTGGCAACGAGCAATCAAAGAAATCATCACAAATTATTCATCACAAACGGGCTAAGCAGGTCAGTATAAAATTGCCGGAAGAACAAACTTACGTGATTGATGGCGAAACCTACTCCGCCAGTGAAATTACCGTTAACTGTCAGGCAAAGAATCTGAAAATTCTCGCCGACAGAAAACGCTTTGATGAAAGCTATGAGGTGAATGAATAGCGTTTCCCGATTACATTACCGAGGGTAAATATTACCCTCGGCTTCCCCTGCGACTCCATTTAAATGTATTTAATCATTAAAAATCATACAGATAAGTCAAGGCACAGGTATTGCAAACTTGAGTCTGTGAATTACTGAGTAACCTGTTATATATCACACTGTGTCACACATAACACGCCATGGTTACTACCCGAATAAATAGTCAGGAGCATCTTATGAACATTTTTGAAGCATTACGTCAGGATCATGAAAAACAACGCTTATTACTTAAGATCTTAGTCGAAACACATGGCGATACTGCCGCCCGTCGGGAATATTTTGATGAGTTGAAAGATGAACTGGAGCGCCATGCGACCGCCGAAGAACGTCACTTTTACATACCCTTGATGGATGATGACAAAGCGGTAGAGTTGTCGCGTCATGGCATTGCTGAGCACCACGAGATTGATGAGCTAGTGGAAAAGCTCGACGACACTGAGTTTAGCTCACCCGCCTGGTTACGTTTTCTTAAACAACTTAAAGAGCAGGTTGAGCATCACCTGGATGACGAAGAGCAGGCATTTTTCCAGATTGCCGGACGCGTTCTTAACGAGAAGCAGAAAAAAGCCCTTGGAGAAGCTTATCGTGACGAAATGAGCGAACTGGCCTAACCGGACGCAAATGATGAAAATGCTCAAGCTAGCGTTGTATCTGATGCTTGGCGTACCAGTGGTGACGCAGCTGTTTTTGCTGCTCTCACCACTGCAGAAGAACAGCTATGGTCTGATTATGGCAGGCCTGCTTCTGCTACTTATTCTTATCTGCCTGTTGATTACACTTACGCGATTCGTGTGGCGGGCCCACAGTGACTCAGCTTAATTGCAGGGATTTAACGTCTTCGAAAAACAGCGATTACGATATAGAGTGCATGCACCGCACCCGGTACAAAGCCGAGCATGGTAAGTAGCAAATTCATCCAGAACCGTCGGCTTATCCCAGCGTTCAGGAAAACCGCCAGCGGTGGCAGCAACACAGCCAGCAGGGACATAAGATAAATATTCAACAGTTTCACTTTCCTCTGACAATGTTTCAGGCATAAAAAAACCACCCTGATGGGTGGCTTTTTGTTTGGTGCGGAAAGCGGGACTTGAACCCGCACGGCCGAAGCCACCACCCCCTCAAGATGGCGTGTCTACCAATTCCACCACTTCCGCAAAATCGTTTTTATTCGCCATTAGTCTGGCGTATTACCCGTATTATCTTCAACAGGTACTGCCGGTACGTCGGTATCTGCTGGTGCAGCCTGTTGCGTTGCCGGTACTTCCAGGTTTTCCCACTCATCAGGCGCTTTTTCCTGACGGGCCGTAATATTACCCAGCAGCAGGCTGATGACAAAGAATGCCGTCGCCAGAAAGCCCGTGGCACGAGTCATAAAGTTACCTGAACCACTTGAACCAAATACGGTATTTGAACCGCCGGCACCAAAAGAAGCCCCCATATCGGCACCTTTACCCTGTTGAATCAGCACAAAACCAATTAACAGCAGTGCTACAATCAGGTATGCAACCAAAAGCACTTGATAAACCATTTTCTATCCTCGTTAGCCTGCCGCCTGGCAAACTTGTCTAAATTCTTCTACTTTCAGGCTTGCTCCGCCAATCAGACCACCGTCAATATCCGGCTGAGCAAATAATTCTTTCGCATTCGATGCTTTAACGCTGCCACCATAAAGGATTTGCATCCCTGATGCGAGGTCTTCACTAAAACCGGCCAAATGCCCGCGTATAAACGCATGAACTTCCTGAGCCTGTTCAGGTGTGGCTGTTACACCGGTACCAATGGCCCAAATAGGCTCGTAGGCAATCACCGCTTTACTTAATTGTTCTGCAGTCATCAGGCTTGTCAATGCATCAAGCTGAGCCGCTAAAAAGCTTTCTAACTCACCCGCTTCACGGGTTTGTAGCGATTCACCGATACACACAATCGGTGTCAGACCACTGCTGATTGCCTTCAGGGCTTTCTCAGCAACCAGTTCGCTCGACTCACCATGGTCATCACGTCGTTCAGAGTGGCCCACAATGACATAGTCGCAACCAAACTCAAGCAGCATTTGCGCTGAGATATCACCGGTATGAGCGCCGTTATCCAGCTCACTCAACGTTTGTCCGCCCAGCGCGAAATCTACGCCGGCAAACTCACTCAGATAGCAGGCTGGCGGGCATATGATTACCGCTGCCGCTGCGCTATCTACACCATCCATTAAGGTAGAAAATTCTTTCACCAATGAACGGCTTCCGTTCATCTTCCAGTTTCCAGCTACGATTGGCTTTCTCATCTATCGTCTTCCAACTGTGTTTGACTTCATCCCGGCGTCAAAGCGGGCGTGATATTAACTATTCCCTTACGATTATACAAGTAAAAAACCGCAAAATATTAAGCTAAAACAGACTAACTGGACACATTACGAACAGCATCGGCGATTTTCTCCGCCCAGGTGGTTGAAGCCAGTTCATCATCTGACTCAACCATAACCCGAATTAACGGTTCGGTACCACTCTTACGTAACAATACGCGCCCCTGTTTGCCCAATACGCTTTCGGCTTCTGCTTTCGCCGTTAGCACTTCGTCACTGTTTAGCGGGTCGCTATCGGCATTCTCAAACCGGACGTTGACCAGTGTTTGCGGGAATTTTTCAAAACCGCTGGCTAAATCATGCAATGTCATATTGGCGCGCAACATCGCAGAAATGACCTGCAGGCCGGCAATTATACCGTCGCCGGTAGACGCCAGGTTGAGGTTAAGCACGTGCCCTGAGTTTTCACCGCCGATGGTCCAGTTTTTCTGCTGAAGTAATTCCATCACATAGCGGTCACCAACCTTTGAGCGCTCAAAAGGCACGCCCAGCTTATTCAATGCTATCTCAAGGCCAAGATTACTCATCAGTGTCCCTACCACGCCGCCGTTAAGTCTGCCGCCTTTTAACGCGTCACGGGCAATAATAAACAACACCTGGTCACCATCTATTACATTACCCAGATGATCTACCATCATGATGCGATCACCATCGCCATCCAAAGCAAAACCTAAATCCGCTTTATGTTCCAGCACGGCTTCAACTGTTGCACGCATACTGGTGGCCCCAACGCCTTCGTTTATGTTTAGACCGTTGGGTTTTGTGCCCAGCTCAATAACCTCTGCCCCCAGCTCAGCCAGCACATTTGGCGCAATGTGATACGTAGCGCCATGAGCGCAATCTACCACTACCTTGAGCCCCTGCAGCGATAACTCAGACGGAAACGTACCTTTGCAGTATTCAATATAGCGCCCTGCAGCATCGTTAATTCGGGTGGCTTTACCCAGTTTATTGGATGCAACACAGGTCATTGGCTTGTCCATCATCTCTTCAATGGCTATCTCAATGTCATCATCGAGTTTAAAGCCGTCAGAAGAGAAAAACTTAATTCCGTTGTCATAATAAGGATTGTGCGAGGCACTGATCACAATGCCTGCCTCAGAGCGAAATGTTTTGGTCAGGTAGGC
>CATMRP010000063.1 GCA_950073835.1 uncultured Alteromonadaceae bacterium | reverse complement strand
CTAATCGTTGACGACTCTATGTCAATCCGTCAAATGGTAGAGGTTACCCTGCGAGGGGCCGGCTACAATGTAGATTCAGCCGAAGACGGTCAGGCCGCACTGGATAAGTGCCAAACTACGCGCTATGACTTCGTTCTGACTGATCAGAATATGCCGCGGATGGATGGAATTACGCTAATTAAATCTCTGCGCGGCATGATGAGTTACCGTACAGTGCCTATCGTAGTGCTGACTACCGAAGCCGGCGATACACTAAAAAGCCAGGGTAAAGCGGCCGGTGCCACAGGATGGATGGTTAAACCGTTTGACCCGTCCAAGTTACTGGCCGTTGCTAAAAAACTGCTCGGGTAGTCACTCATGTCTGTCGATATGAATCAATTCCACACCGTGTTTTTTGAGGAGAGCCAGGAGCATCTTCAAACCATGGAAGAATTGCTGCTAAACATTTCAACAGACGACCCGGACGCGGAAGAGCTCAACAGCATATTCCGCGCCGCCCACTCGATTAAAGGTGGCAGTGGCATTTTTGGCTTCGACGCCTTAACCGGCCTCACCCATGTGATGGAAACCATCCTGGATAAGGCCCGTAACCATGAGCTGGATTTAACTACTGACATAGTTGATGTATTGCTGTCTACCACCGATACACTTGGCGATATTCTGCAAGCGTACCAGGATGAAAGCGACATTAACTGGCAGCAAATAGAAGAAGGTAAAACTGCGCTGGAAAGCATTTTGTCTGCACAAGGCGATGAAAGCGAGGGTGCAGAACTTTCGCCCCCGGTTGATACAACAGAAGAAGACGACAGCTTTGGTTTCTTTGATGACGCGCCCGGTCAGCCTGAAGCGGACATCGGCGCAGAAGAGGATGACGGCTTTGGCTTCTTTGACGATGCGCCAGGCCAGCCTGAAGCAGACATCAGCGCAGAGGAGGATGACGGCTTTGGCTTCTTTGAGGACGCCCCCGGCCAACCGGAAGCAGACAACAGCGCAGAAGAAGACGACGGCTTTGGCTTCTTTGATGACGCCCCCGGCCAGCCGAAAGCAGCAACATCGGCGCCAGAAACCGAGCATGATGACAGGGACGGCAGCTACGGCTTTTTTACCGAGCCCAAACCGGCTCAACCGATTAAAGACGAAGACGCTTACGGGTTCTTTACACAACCAGAGTCTGCACCCACGCCGGCGAGCAAGCTCGCAGCTAAAGCGGCAAAACCAGCATCAAAACCACCTGCCAAAGCAGCCGGAAAGAACGATGCCGGCTCCGTAAGGGTAGAAACCACAAAAATCGATACGGTGGTCAATCTGGTTGGCGAAATGGTGATTACCCAGTCCATTTTGTCGATGATCGGCGAAGAAGTTGAAGGCAATACCGGCGAAAAGCTCAGTGGCGCCATCGACGAATTGTCGCGTAACATTCGCGAAATTCAGGAAGCGGTGATGTCGATGCGAATGCTGCCGGTATCGTTCATATTTAACCGGTTCCCAAGGCTGGTACGCGATCTGGCCAAAACGCTGGACAAAAAAATTGACCTGATCATTGAAGGCGGCGAAACCGAGGTTGATAAGAGTATGATCGAGAAGCTCGCCGACCCGCTCACTCATTTGGTGCGAAACAGCCTGGATCACGGTATAGAATCATCGGATAAACGTGTGGCAGCGGGTAAACCAGCAACCGGCACCGTTGTACTTAAAGCAGAACAGCGTGGCGGAAATATCCTGATTAGCATTCAGGATGACGGTGGCGGCCTGAATCGGGAAAAAATCCTCAACAAAGCTCTGGCCAACGGACTGGATGTTGATCCTAAGATGCCAGATGAAGATGTCTGGCAGTTAATTTTTGCGCCGGGCTTTTCCACTGCTGAAGCCGTAACCGATGTTTCTGGCCGCGGCGTGGGGATGGATGTAGTACGCAAGAATATTGAAGCCATTCAAGGCGGAATCGACATTGTTTCGGAAGGCGGGCAGGGCTCTACCTTTACCATTAAGTTACCGCTTACGCTGGCGATTATTGATGGCATGTGTGTCTCGGTGGGCAGTGAAACCTATATTATCCCGCTGCTGAATATCATAGAGTCGCTGCAACCGAAGCCAGAGCAAATTAAAACCCTGGCTAACGACACCATGTTATGGAGCCGGGATCAATACTGGCCGTTACTGTCGTTGCGCGAGCAAATGCAAATAGACGAACCGGACAAACCCATCGAGAATTCGATTATTGTGCTGGTCGAGATCGGTAAAAAGCGTTATGGGATTATTGTCGATCAGCTACTTGGCAAGCAACAGGTGGTCATTAAGAGCCTGGAACGCCATTACAAAAAGGTCGATGGCATATCCGGTGCAACCATCATGGGCGACGGTAAAGTAGCCATGATTATCGATGTTGATAACCTGATGAAAAATGAACAAATCAATCAAGTGGGGTTAGCCTGATGAATACCGTGTCATCTCAGGACGCTGCCATCGCAGCAACTGGTGGTGCAAGCAAGGAATATCTGACATTCATGTTAGGTGATGAGCAATACGGCCTGGCCATTATTCAGGTTAAGGAAATTCGTGGCTACGAACCGGTGACGAAAATTGCCAATGCGCCTGACTTTATTAAAGGTGTAATAAACCTGCGTGGCGATATTGTGCCTATTGTCGATCTGCGCGTGAAATTTAATGTCAGTGAAGCCACTTATAACGAATTTACCATTGTCATTATGCTGAACGTACAGGACCGCATCGTTGGCATTGTGGTAGACAGCGTGTCAGATGTTATCAATGTCACCGAAAATGAAATACACCCGCCCCCGGAATTCGGCGTCGCATTCGACAGCCGCTATCTGGACGGACTGGCCAGCGTGGATGACGGTCTAGTCATTCTGGTCAACATCGAACGACTGATTACCAGCAGGGAAATCGGCATTTTTGACAGCATGAATCAGCAGAACGAGGGCTCAGTATGAACTTGCGTAACCTTTTTGGGGGCCAGCCAGAACCACAAACGCCGGCATTTTATGAAATTGCACTCAATGCCATCTCATCAGGTGTCATGGTGGCCGATAAAAATCGAAATATCATTTATGCGAACCCGGCGGTGTATAACCTGCTCAAAAAATATGAAGCTGATATCCGCACCGTACTGCCGCACTTCTCTGCTGACAACTTAGTGGGTCAGAACATTGACCAGTTCCATAAAGATCCAGGCCATCAGCGCCGCATCCTGGCTGATTTAAGGGCTCCGATGTCCTCGTCAATTATGATCGGCGATGTCAACTTTAACCTTAGTCTGACACCACTGCTTGATGCACAGGGCAATCCCAATGGAGCCATGGTGGAGTGGGTAGATAAAACCGAGCACAACCTGACGTCAAATAAACTCGGCGCGCTCGACAGAAGCCAGGGTGTTATTGAATTTCGACCTAACGGCGAAATTCTCACAGCCAATGAAAACTTCCTGGCCCTCATGGGTTATGACGAGCAGCAAATCGTTGGCAAACATCACCGCATATTTGTCGATAAAGACTATGCAAGCTCTACTGAATATAAAGAGTTGTGGGCAAAATTAAACCGCGGCGAATATCAGGCAGGGGAGTTCCTGCGCTTTAACAGCAATGGTGAAGAAGTCTGGATCCAGGCATCGTATAATCCGGTAGTCACCAGTAATGGTAAGGTCACGCGAGTGGTAAAATACGCCACCGATATTACCGAAGAAAAACGCAAAAATGCCTATTTCTCTGGCCAGATTAAGGCGATTAATCAATCCCAGGCGGTCATTGAATTCGATCCGACTGGCAAAATCCTTGATGCTAATGACAATTTCCTGAAAACCGTTGGCTACACCCTGGATGAAATTAAAGGCAAACATCACAGTATGTTTATGAACCCGGAAGAGCGCTCAAGCAGTGAATACCGCTTATTCTGGGAGCAATTAGGCGACGGTCAGTTCCAGACCGGCGAGTTTCATCGTGTAGGTAAAGGCGGCAAAAGCATTTGGATCCAGGCCACCTACAGCCCTATTGTGGATGACAATGGCAAGGTCTTCAGGGTGGTTAAATACGCCACTGATATAACCAGCCGTAAAATGGCCGTTAATGATATCTGCGACATTATGCTATCCATGTCTAAAGGTAGTCTGGTTGAGCGGCTTGAACGTGAATACGAAGGTGAGTTTGAGACACTGGCAGAATCGGTGAATGATTTTGTGACCAACCTGTCCAGCATAATCCTCGAAATTCGCAGCGGCTCGGAAACCATCAGCAATGCGTCAAGTGAAATTGCCAGAGGTAATGCCGATTTATCTTCACGCACAGAGCAACAGGCTTCCAGTCTGGAAGAAACAGCCTCCAGCATGGAAGAGCTAACCAGTACCGTGCAGCTTAATGCCGATAATGCGAAACAGGCCAACGGTCTGGCCTCAGAGGCTTCGCGTGTGGCAATTTCTGGCGGCAAACTGATAGAGCAGGTCGTAGGTACCATGGCTGAAATTAATCAGTCTGCCAAGAAAATTGAGGATATCATCGGCGTTATCGATGGTATTGCCTTCCAGACCAACATACTGGCGCTCAATGCGGCGGTTGAGGCAGCGCGAGCTGGCGAACAGGGCCGCGGCTTCGCTGTCGTGGCTTCAGAAGTACGCACCCTCGCTCAACGGTCTGCCAATGCCGCAAAAGATATCAAGGGTCTGATATCCGACTCGGTATCGAAAGTGGAAAGCGGGAATGAGCTGGTTAATCAGTCCGGTGCGACCATGAGTGAAATTGTCACAGCTATCCAGCGCGTTAACGACATTATGTCGGAAATTGCTTCGGCGTCGGCCGAGCAAGCCAGCGGTATCGACGAAATCAACAAAGCCGTAGTGCAAATGGACGAGATGACGCAGCAGAATGCCGCCCTGGTTGAAGAAGCCGCCGCCGCAGCTGAGAGCATGAGCTCGCAGGCGTCACAACTGATATCACGGGTTAACTTCTTTGATATTGGCGATAGCGCCGGGCACACTCCAGCGGCAGCGCCGGTGCCAGCTGCAAAGCCTAAACCCAGGGTGCCGGCCAAGTCTATAGCTCCTCGCTCTCAGCAATTTAGTGCCGCCGCACCAAATGATGATGACGAGTGGGAAAGTTTTTAATAAGGCGAATTGAATGGACAAGCCATTCGCATTTACCAACAAAGAATTTAATGCTATTCGTCACAAAATTCGTTCGCTTACCGGGATCAATCTGGCGGACAGCAAAGACAATATGGTTTACAGCCGTCTATCGAGGCGGCTGAGAGCGCTTAATTTGAGTACCTTTCAGGCTTATCTGGATTTTTTGGATACGCATCAGGATGAAACTGAACACTTTATTAATTCGCTGACCACCAATTTGACGTCGTTTTTTCGCGAAGCACACCATTTTGAACAACTTAGCGAATATTTACACCAACATAGGGGTCCGTTGAGAATATGGTGTACAGCAAGCAGCAGCGGCGAGGAACCCTATTCCATAGCAATGACTTGCGCTGAGGCCAGAGGGTCACTTTCCACTAACGTTAAGATTTACGCTTCCGATATCGATAGTCGAATGCTGGAGCGTGCCAGGGCGGGAATTTATCCAATTGATCAGGTTGAAAAACTCAGTCCGGCCCGGCGCAAACGCTTTTTCCACCGAGGCACGGGCAGTAATGCTGGTAAAGCCAGAGTGGTGGCTGAGCTGCGTAATTCAATTCACTTTTTTCAGCAAAACCTGTTGGCAACAGAGTTTGCCATAGACCCTGGCCTGGATATTGTTTTCTGTCGTAACGTAATGATTTATTTTGATAAACCCACTCAGGAAATCATCGTTAAGCGAATCATTAAACTCATGAAGCCAAACGGCTGGTATATCGCCGGGCATTCTGAAAACTTTAATCACTTAACTGCCATTATGCGGGCACGGGGCAAAACTATCTATCAGGTAAACGGAAATCAGCTATGACTGCCGTATTAGACAACAGTGCACCCAATCGGTATTTTGACCGCCATTTTGATCGCGATGCGGTGAAAATTTTACCCGGTGAGTACTACGCAACCCGCGATAATACGATGATCGTGACCGTATTAGGCTCCTGTGTGTCGGTTTGTCTGCGTGATCCGATAACGAAAATCGGTGGCATGAACCACTTCTTACTCCCCAATGATGAATTTATTACCTCCGGAGAAATGAACAGCTCAGCACGTTACGGCACTTACGCTATGGAGCTTCTCATTAATGAACTATTAAAAATGGGCGCAGCAAGAAACCGCCTGGAAGCCAAAGTATTTGGCGGAGGTAATGTACTGCAAGGCCTGACAGTGCATAATGTCGGTGAACGAAACTCGGAGTTTGTGCTGGATTATCTTCAACTTGAACGTATCCCGGTGCTTGCTCGCGATTTACTAGGCCCTTACCCTCGCAAGGTTTACTTTTTTCTCGAAAGTGGTGAGGTAAAAGTACGCAAAATTAAAACCATGCATAATACCACTATCCTTGATCGCGAAAGCGAGTACCGTATGCGGATTAAAGAAGCCCCCGTATCTGGTGATATCGATTTATTTGATTAGAGTTTTTTAATGTCCATTTCTGTCTTGGTTGTCGATGATTCGGCATTGATTCGTTCATTGATGACGCAAATTATTGCCAATCATCCTGATCTTTACCTGGTGGGTACGGCACCAGATGCTTATGTCGCAAAAGATATGGTAAAGCGCTTCAGCCCCGATGTTATTACGCTGGATATCGAAATGCCCAAAGTAGACGGGCTGACCTTTCTCGACCGGCTGATGAAAGCCAAACCTACCCCGGTAGTGATGATTTCAACCCTGACCGAAAAAGGCGCAGATGCCACTATGCTGGCGCTGGAGCTGGGTGCGGTAGATTTTATTCCTAAACCGAAAATCGATGTTCAGGCCAAGTTTCTGGCTTTTCAGCAACTGGTTACCGACAAAATAATTGCCGCTGCCGGGGCCCGGGTCAAAAAACGGGTCGCCAATGAAACCGTAACCAAAACCCAGTTAACGTATTCCGGCACTGAACTCATTGTGGGTATCGGTGCCAGCACCGGCGGTACCGAAGCCATAAAAGATTTACTGGTCAGGCTACCAGCATCTTTTCCGGCCGTGGTGATGACCCAACATATGCCGCCAGGCTTTACCAAGTCATTCGCCAAACGCCTCAACGGTCAGTGCGCACTGACTGTAAAAGAGGCACAGCATAATGAACGTCTGTTGCCCGGTCATGTTTACCTGGCACCGGGCGATCAGCATTTAAGCGTCATTAAATACGGCGCCGATTACCGCACCCAACTCAGTGACGAGGGCCGGGTTAGCGGCCATAAACCCTCAGTAGATGTCCTGTTTGATAGCCTTGCAGAACACGTTGGCCACAATGCTTTTGGCGTGATCCTCACAGGTATGGGTCGGGATGGCGCCCAGGGGATGCGCGCAATGCACGATAAAGGCGCCACAACCTTTGCCCAGGATGAAGCCACCTGTGTTGTGTATGGTATGCCCAAAGAAGCGGTCAAACGTGGTGGCGTAGACAAATCGTTACCAATCCCGGAGATTGCCAAACAGCTAACGGAAGCCATTCGCAGTAAAGCCAGGGGCAACCGCCTGTAACCTCACCAAACTTACGCCGCAGTATTTATTTGAGCCTATCTCAATATCGAGAAGTTGCGGCTAAATCCCCTGATAAGACCAGTATTTTGCTGCGATATCATAATTATTAACTATAATTGTCGACTAAGCTTATTTTAGTATTATTTCAACGTGGTTTTTGTGTTAATTATTCGCCGATTTATGTATAACTGGTGTTTATGCCGAACTTAGCCGCAAGATAGCTACAAGATTAATGAAAATACTTCTACTGAACGGCCCTAACCTGAATATGTTAGGCAAACGTGAGCCAGAAAAATATGGCCACGCTACACTCAACTACATTGTCGAGGGTCTGTCAAAACAGGCCAAAGGCATGGGGATAGAGTTAGAGCACTTGCAGTCCAACTCGGAAGCGGTGCTTATCGATCGTATCCATGCAGCCATGGGTAGCGTTGATGGCATTATTATTAACCCCGCCGCCTTTACGCATACCAGTGTGGCGTTGCGGGATGCCCTGTTGAGTGTATCCATCCCGTTTATTGAAGTGCATTTGTCGAACGTTCACGCCCGTGAAGCATTTCGACATCATTCCTATTTTTCCGATATCGCTGCTGGCGTGATAGTAGGCTTTGGCGCTAAAGGCTACTCGCTCGCCCTGGACGCAGCAGCAGATATTTTTACCCATTAATTGCAAAGACAAACAGAGACAGATTATGGATATTAGAAAGATAAAAAAACTGATTGAGCTGGTCGAAGAATCAGGCATTGCCGAGTTAGAAATCACCGAAGGTGAAGAATCGGTACGTATTCACCGTGGTAGTTCACAAGCTGCTGCACCTGTTCATTATGCCGCTCCGGCACCAGTGGCTGCACCGGCCGCGCCGGCCCCTGTTGCTGCCCCTGCGGCTCCGGCCGAGCCAGAAGCGCCTGCTGGCCATACGGTTAAATCGCCAATGGTAGGGACTTTCTACCGCGCATCTTCACCTACTGCCAAAGCATTCGTTGAAGTAGGTCAGAGCGTCAATGTTGGCGATACCCTGTGTATCGTAGAAGCCATGAAAATGATGAACCAAATCGAGTCTGATAAAGCCGGTGTTGTTAAAGCTATTCTGGTAGAAGATAAAGAAGCGGTAGAATTCGATCAGCCTCTGTTCATCATCGAATAAACGGTAATCTCATGGATAAAGTACTCATAGCTAACCGCGGTGAAATTGCCCTGCGGATCCTGCGAGCGTGCAAAGAGCTTGGGATTAAAACGGTAGCCGTGCACTCCACTGCCGACCGTAATCTTAAACATGTATTGCTTGCTGATGAATCAATTTGTATCGGTAATGCATCCGCTACTGAAAGTTATCTGAACATTCCGCGCATTATTGCCGCGGCAGAAGTCACCAACTCAATCGCCATACACCCGGGTTACGGCTTTTTAGCCGAAAACGCGGACTTCGCCGATGCGGTTGAAAAAAGTGGCTTTATTTTCATCGGTCCGACAGCAGACACCATCAACCTGATGGGCGACAAAGTGTCTGCGATTAATGCCATGAAAAAGGCCGGTGTACCTTGCGTACCGGGTTCTGACGGCCCGTTAACCGACGACGCTGAGCGCAATAAAGCCATTGCCAAGCGAATTGGTTACCCGATCATAGTTAAAGCTGCCGGTGGTGGTGGTGGTCGCGGTATGCGAGTAGTTCGCAGCGAAGCCGAACTGATTAAATCCATCGAAACAACGCAGGCAGAGGCGGGCGCCGCTTTTGGTAATAGCGTTGTGTACATGGAAAAATTCCTCGAAAACCCACGCCACGTCGAAATTCAGGTACTGGCCGATGGTCAGGGCAATGCTATTCACTTAGGCGAACGTGATTGCTCGATGCAGCGTCGTCACCAGAAAGTGGTAGAAGAAGCCCCGGCACCGGGTATTTCAGAACAAATGCGCAATAAAATTGGTGATCGTTGCCGCAAAGCCTGTATCGAAATTGGCTATCGCGGTGCCGGTACCTTTGAGTTCCTGTACGAAAACGGCGAATTCTATTTCATTGAAATGAACACCCGTATTCAGGTAGAGCATCCGGTATCAGAGATGATCACGGGCGTTGATTTGGTTAAAGAGCAGTTGCGTATTGCAGCCGGTCAGCCGCTGTCTATCGACCAGTCGCAAATCCAAATCCGTGGCCACGCTATTGAATGTCGGATAAACGCTGAAGATCCTAACTCATTTATCCCCAGCCCGGGTAAAATCGAGATGTTCCACCCACCCGGTGGCTTAGGCGTACGCTGGGATTCGCATATTTATGCCGGGTACTCCGTGCCGCCTTACTACGATTCAATGATTGGTAAGCTTATCACTTACGGTGAAAGCCGGGACGAAGCGATTGCCCGTATGCGCCATGCGCTGGACGAACTGGTGGTTGACGGCATTAAAACCAACATCCCATTGCAGCAACGCATAATGGCCGACGAGAATTTCTACGCAGGTGGTACCAACATCCACTACCTCGAGAAAAAGTTAGGCCTGAGCTAAGCTGTTTTAGCTCAGCGCAAAATCAGACAAAAGGCATTCTTCGGAATGCCTTTTTTATTGGTTGTTCTATTTTTTCGATTAACTGAATCGTTTTTTTTGATTACTAATAAGTGCCATCTGCAATTATAGTTAACGTAGATTAGACTTTAGTTTAATTCACGCCAACTGTTATGGTATTGACCCATCGTAGTTGTTGGTGACCTTTGTTAAAGGTACTTCTCCACTTGTTAGCCGGCGTCTTTGCCGGCTTTTTTCTTTGTTATCCCTGTTCAACAGCAGTAATATTTTCTGGTTGTAAAAGCTATATTTAAGCTACACTGCGTTTTTTTAGCTGTGAGTTTTTAATTTTCCAATGGCAAATCTGAGCACCGGACTGACCTGCTTTATCGGATGTCTCATCCTCTTTTTCACACCGGCTGGAAAGGCAGCCGAACCGATCGGTGAACCAATTAGCAAACCTGCTGGCTTCTACCAGCAAAAACTCGATGTTCAGGTGCGCTACGACAACCGTTCAGACCGCAGTAATCGCTCACAGTTTCGGCTGCGTTTTTATCCTCAACTTAATCTCAGTGACCACTGGAGCCTGCACAGTTTTGTCGTCACCGGCGATGACTTTAGCTCCAGTCACAACACCTTTGGTGATGAAGACAGCGACCAGATTGCTGTCAGGCGTCTTTATCTGCGGCGTACTCATGCACTGGGCAAAACCGAGTTTGGCGTTATTCCTACCTACAAAGGCCGTATATCGGCCACCGGGATGTCGAAAGACGGCTGGTTTCAGGGGCTTCGTCATGTCTACGAGGCAATGCCGGGCCACAAGCTGGAGTTAGTAGCAGGCGCTATTAACAGTACCGATCCGAATAAGGCGCTATCTCTTGCCGATGATTTTAACCTCTTTGAGTTTGAGTACAGCGCTACCATCAATGAACAATTCAGTATGGAATTTGGTGTAGAGCGCATTATTGAAGGTAATTACCTGCGCAGTGAAGTACGTTTTCACCAGTCTGATCGCGTGTGGTTTGCTGAGTTTGTCAGGCGCGTTGACGACGCAGAGAACAAACTGGTGCTCGGCCTCGACAGTGAATTTTCCCTTGGTCAGTACCCTGTTGAGATGTATGCCTATTATGCTTACGTCAGTACAGACTTCGGCCAGCGGGCAGAGCTGACGGAAGACTATCTGGGTACCGGCCACGGTGGTTCGGTAGAATTATCAGGCGCCTTGCCGGTAGCGCAGCTTGACTGGTTTAGCCGAATCGACATGGTCGATAGCACCCGACGTCTGCTGCTTGGCATTAAACGTTCTTTCTGATGACTCAGGAGTGCTGCCTGCCAAACAGCCAAAAAGCAAAACGTTTGGTCATAAACGGCATCAGTACATAAGACATTAAAATCATTAGCACCGCCGTAACCAGCAAGGTGCGCAGCAGCAGCGGTAGTGCCGCAAGCCATGGCCCAAACAGCCAGAAAATTAGTGTTGCAGCCGGGTAAAGCGCCAGCCAGCTAACGATGGTCATTTTATATCTCGGTGGTGGCTTTACCGGGTTTTGTGAGGGCAGGCTAAACCAGGTCACCAGGCCGGAAACCTTTTCCCGCCCGGCCGGCGAAATAAGCAGTGCTTCGAGCTTTTCCAGCATTTGAGCCCGTTCGGCAGATTTTTCCCATACCGCCAGACTGGCCTCATCGGCAAATTTAAAAATCATCCGGTATTCCGGGTCTTCAGGGCTCATCGGACGAAACAGGGTCGCGCCCAGATAGCCTTCGTACTCACTCGCCCGGCGCGACATTTCATCACTTAGGGATTCAAACGCTGTAACAGCCTCGGGCTTTACCCGTCTGGACACAATTACGGTAACGGGCTGTGGGGATGGGGTATTCAAAAGGCACCTCGGATGACATAAAACGATTCGTAATATTATCAGCGCAGCATAAATAATACCGACTCTGTAAAATGCACAAAGTATTATGGTTTACCCAATACTTTCAGAAACTTAAAAATAAAATCCGCCACTAACTGTGAACCGCCAGAAAGCAGGTTGATTGCCATAATCGGCAATGTTGATCATTTGATCACTTAAGATTTGTCGAGTCATTCTCACTGAGCTTTTTGAGCCGATAGGCCAGTGCCGGTCGAGTAAGGTTAAGCAACCGGGCCGCCGCCGAAACATTATCGTTAGTCATAGCCATAGCCCGGTTTATCAGTTGCTCTTCAATAGAGTCCAGGCCGATTTGCTGATCAATAAGCGTATCGACCCAGCCTTGTGTGGTTTTTATATTGCTCGGCTTCACCACCTGGCCGTCTGAATACACATGGGTATCGTCGGCATTGCCAGACTCGGAGCCGACACTGGCAAACAGCGATTCCAGCGAAATAGTTTCGTGACTTTCAGTAAGAATAACGCCGCGCTCAATGACGTTCTCAAGCTCGCGAATATTGCCCGGCCAGGAATAATTTTTAATAAACCGCCAAGACTTATCTGACAAACCCAGCGTGCGTTTTGAGTAATCGTTGTGAAACTTAGCCAGAAAGTGTTCAACCAGCAACGGCAGGTCATCCAGTCGATCGCGCAGCGGCGGGATCTGCACCGGAAACACGTTTAACCGGTAAAACAAATCGGCCCGGAATTTACCGTCTTTCACCGCCTGCTCCAGGCTTTCATTGGTCGCGGCAATCACCCGTACATTCACTTTACGGGTATTCACACCACCTACCCGCTCGACCTCACTTTCCTGCAGTACACGGAGCAACGAGGCTTGTGCCCGTGGTGTTAGCTCCACTACTTCATCGAGGAAAATCGTACCACCGTCAGCTCGCTCAAAGCGCCCGGCACGAGACTGGTTAGCGCCGGTGAACGCGCCTTTTTCCACCCCAAATAGCTCGGCTTCAATAAGCTCCTGAGGAATCGCCGCACAGTTAACGGCTACAAATGCTTTTTCGGCGCGATCGCTGCGCAAATGCACGCTACGGGCGATCACTTCCTTGCCAACCCCGGTTTCCCCCAACAGCAGCACCGACACTTTACTCTGTGCGGCCTTGTCGATTTTTTTGCAGGCATTTTTATAGTCCGGCGAGTCGCCAATGCCGTAATACTGCCCCTGATGACGAGCCAGGCTGCTACGCAGCGACTTCACCTGGGATTGCAGGCTGTAAAGCTCTTCGATAATTGGCTCGGCGGTGAAATAGCTTGAGAATTCAGCGGCATCGTCCCATTCACTGGCCGGTTTGCCCACTATCAGGCAGCGTTCATCACCACACCCACGACAGCTCACCTCACGAAAGATAATTTCCTGGCCCATAATGGCCGAAGTATAAGCACAGGCGTAACCCAGTAACGACCAACACGCGGGTTCGTCGATTTGGCCAAGCTCGGTTTGCACAATTTCCACTTCCCAGGAATCCACCCATTCCAGCTCGCCATAAAAGTGGCCGCTTTGTTTATCGATTTCTATTTTTATCGGGCGATTTTTTACCATTCCCCGCAATGAATGTAATTGCGGGCCAGTCCAGAACAAGGTTATATCGTCGCTGTCCGGCCGTAATCGTCTGGCCAGTTCGGCATCGCGCAGACCTCCCTGGTAACCGAGGCGCATAAAAAAACCTTTGGCTCTCTCCAGGCCAATACTATTGACTAATTCGCGCCGAAAGGCCGCAAGCGCCGGCAGCTGCATAAACAAAATCCGCTGTTCGCCAAACCAGATCTTGCCTTCGGTGCTCTCAAACTGAATCAGTGACGTGAGATCCTGAATATCCACATGATTAAGCTTTGCTTCGAATTCAATGGTCATGGTTTTCCCCTGCAAATAGCTGTTGAACACTGACAACCGGGTCAGATGTAAACCATATGTAAAACCCTAACTGATAAGAAATCAACTAAATGATCACATTTTTCAACGCAGCAAAAATCCTTCATTTAATCAAATGATTAAAAAGTCAGAGTAATTTAATTATTTGATTAAATTTGGGGAATATGAAGAAGGGAATTCGAGTGGCGATGCACGTTTTTCGCGCCTGAGTGCTTTATATAAACTACTCCTCTATCAACAAGTTAACAACAATTTTAAACATTTTATTAACCTGTGGCACAAGCGTTGCTCTGGTCACCGCACTGCATCAAAAGTTTTTTCTTTGGTGCCGAAGACTTAAGCATTAAACGCGGAACTACAGTGTATGCCTGACTTTGTGATCACCGAGCAACATAACCAACAAAGCTTTACCTGTCAGCACGACGAGTTTGTGCTCAAAGCCATGGAGAACTGCGGGCTTCGAGCCATTGCGGTTGGGTGCCGGGGCGGCGGCTGTGGTGTATGCCGGGTCAAAGTGATTGCCGGCAGCTACGAATGTGCGCGCATGAGTAAAGCGCAGATCTCCACAGAACAACAACAACAGGGGTACGCATTGGCCTGTCGGCTTAAGCCCACCAGCGATTTGCTCATTGAATGCAGCCCCTCACCACTGGCTATTACTGGCATCACCGGCGTAGCCAAGGCAAAACCAAAACACACCGAGGTAATAAAATGAGAAAAGGCGTATTACGTCCAGGGCACATTCAGTTGCGCGTACTGGATCTTGAAGCATCAGTCGAACATTACGTTGAGTTGTTAGGCTTACACGAAACCGACCGTGACGAGCAAGGCCGGGTGTATTTAAAAGCCTGGAGCGAGGTCGATAAATTCTCACTGGTCTTGCGTGAAGCCAATGAACCCGGCATGGATTTTATGGCCTTTAAGGTGGTCGACGATGCCACCCTTGAAAGCCTTACCACAGACATTGAAGCCTTTGGTCTGGAAGTCACCCACAAAGCCGCCGGAGACTTAAAGGATTGCGGCCGCCGCATTCAGTTTACTGCGCCTTCCGGCCACGTGTTTGAGCTATACGCAGAAAAAACCTATACCGGCAAATGGGGGGTTGAAGAAACCAATCCGGAAGCCTGGCCCAGAGCCCTTCGCGGTATGAAGGCCGTGCGTTTTGACCACTGCCTGCTGTATGGCGATGAACTGGCTAAAACCTATGATCTGTTTGTGGACGTACTGGGCTTTTATCTGGCCGAGCAGGTGCTCGATCCTGACGGTAACCGGATTGCTCAGTTTCTGACGCTGTCGATGAAGGCCCATGACATTGCTTTTATTCAGCACGAAGAAAAAGCCAAATTTCACCATGCGTCGTTCTTTCTTGAAACCTGGGAAGACATCCTGCGCGCCGCAGACCTTATCAGTATGACCGACACCTCGCTGGATATTGGCCCTACGCGGCACGGCATTACCCACGGTAAAACCATCTATTTCTTCGATCCGTCCGGTAACCGCAACGAAGTTTTTGCCGGCGGCGATTATATGTACCCCGACCATAATCCCATCACCTGGAAAGCTGAGGATTTGGGCAAAGCCATTTTCTATCACGACCGTGTGCTCAACGAGCGCTTTCTTACGGTTTTAACTTAACTCATCAATACAGGACTCGCTGTGAAAGAAGTTAAACATTATATCAACGGCCAGTATGTTGGCTCTGCCAGTGGCAGGATGTTCGATAACATCAACCCGGCAACGGGTGAGGTGATAAGCCAGGTGCATGAAGCCGGGGAAGCCGAAGTAGACGCCGCGGTGCAAGCCGCCCGCGCCGCCTTAAAAGGCCCCTGGAGCAAAATGACCCTCGACGAGCGCAGTAAAATTCTGCACGCCGTGGCCGATGGCATAAACGCCCGTTTCGATGCGTTTTTAGAGGCGGAGTGTGCCGATACCGGCAAGCCCAAATCGCTGGCCAGTCACATTGATATACCTCGTGGTGCCGCCAACTTTAAGGTGTTTGCCGATATGGTGAAAAACGTCGCTACCGAGGCCTTTGAAATGGCCACGCCCGACGGCACCGGCGCGCTCAATTATGCTGTGCGTCGGCCCAAAGGTGTGATTGGTGTTATCAGCCCGTGGAACCTGCCACTGCTGTTAATGACCTGGAAGGTCGGCCCGGCCCTGGCCTGCGGTAACACCGTCGTTGTGAAGCCATCCGAAGAGACCCCTACTACCACCGCACTGCTTGGCGAAGTCATGAAAGAGGCGGGGGTACCCGATGGCGTTTATAACGTGGTGCAGGGTTATGGCGGCGACTCCGCCGGCGCTTTCCTTACCGCTCACCCGGATGTGGATGGCTACACTTTTACCGGCGAAACCCGCACCGGTGAACTCATCATGCAGAATGCCGCTAAGGGCGTGCGCGACATTTCACTGGAACTGGGCGGTAAAAACGCCGGTATCGTCTTTGCCGACTGCGACATGGACAAAGCGATTGAAGGCACCATGCGCTCAGCCTTTGCTAACTGCGGCCAAGTTTGTCTGGGCACCGAAAGGGTGTATGTCGAGCGCTCAATTTTCGATGAGTTTGTTAGTCGGTTAAAAACCGAAGCCGAAAAACTGATCATCGGCCCGCCGGATGACGCTACCGCTAACCTTGGCCCACTGATTAGCCAGAAACAGCGTGACAAGGTGCTGTCTTACTACCAGCAAGCAGTGAACGATGGCGCAACGGTTGTTACCGGTGGCGGCATTCCGGATATGCCCGAAGCGCTGAAAAACGGCAGTTGGATCCAACCGACCATCTGGACCGGCTTGAGTGACGACTCTGCCGTTGTCAACGAAGAGATCTTTGGCCCCTGCTGCCATATTCAGCCTTTCGATAGCGAAGAAGAAGCCATTGAACAGGCCAACCGCCTGCCCTATGGCCTGGCCAGCGCCATCTGGACTGAAAACCTCAGCCGTGCGGCACGGGTGGCCGGACAGGTGGACGCCGGCATTGTCTGGGTTAACAGCTGGTTCCTGCGTGACTTACGCACCGCATTTGGTGGCAGTAAGCAATCAGGCATCGGCCGCGAAGGTGGTGAGCACTCATTGGAGTTTTACACCGAACTCAAAAACATCTGTCTGAAGTTGTAGGCACAGAGATGACAGCTCCCGGCAGTAACACCAGAGCAGAATTAGGTCAGACTATTCAGGCCGCAGGCTGGCAAACCAATCTTCACGATGTGGGCGAGGGGTTTCCGGTCATGCTGATCCATGGCTCAGGCCCCGGCGTCACTGCCTGGGCAAACTGGCGTCTGACTATCCCTGAGCTTGCCAGACAGCGCCGGGTAATCGCACCGGATATGCTCGGCTTTGGTTACAGTGAACGTCCGGCCGATGGGCAGTACCACAAAAGCCGTTGGGTCGAGCATGCTATCGGTGTGCTCGACGCGCTGGACATTGAGCAGGCCGACATCATTGGCAATTCATTTGGTGGCGGGCTGGCTTTAGCACTGGCTATCGCGCACCCCAGGCGGGTGCGCCGCATCGTGCTGATGGGCAGTGCCGGCGCAAGTTTCCCGTTAACACCTGGCCTGGATGCCGTGTGGGGCTACGAGCCCTCGCTGGACAACATGCGCAAATTGCTCAACATCTTTGCTTTTGATCGCTCAAGGGTCACTGATGAGCTGGCGCAACTACGCTACGAAGCGAGTATCCGCCCCGGCTTTCAGGAGGCCTTTGCCGCCATGTTTCCAGCCCCGCGGCAGCGCTGGATAGAAATGCTGGCAAGCCCCCTGGGCGCGCTGGCCAGTCTGCCTCACCAAACGCTGCTAGTGCATGGCCGCGACGATAAGGTGATCCCACTGGCTGCCTCGCAAACTCTACTGGAGCTGCTACCTGACGCCCAGTTGCACGTGTTCAACAAATGCGGTCACTGGACCCAGATTGAACAGGCCGAGCGCTTTGTGCAACTGGTCACTAATTTTCTTAATGAGGCGAATATCGCCTCCCAAACCGGAACCTGATTTATGGACGCAAAGTTAATCAAACAGTATGGCGATGAACTTTACCACGCCATGCAAAGCAAACAGGCCGTCACACCGCTGACGGCCCGGGAAAGTGATATCAGCATTGCAGATGCTTATCACATTTCACTGCAAATGCTGAACCGGCGTATCGACGCCGGCGCGAAAGTGATTGGCAAAAAGATCGGCGTAACCAGCAAAGCCGTGCAAAGCATGCTCAATGTTCACCAGCCGGACTTTGGCTATCTCACCGACGATATGGTGTTCAACCAGGGTGAGGTGATGCCCATCAGCGAACGGCTTATCGCACCCAAAGCGGAAGGGGAAATTGCGTTTATTCTCAAAAAAGATCTGATGGGGCCGGGCATTTCCAATGCCGATGTACTGGCCGCAACCGAATGCGTGATCCCATGCTTTGAGGTGGTCGACTCCCGTATTGAAAACTGGCAAATCGCCATTGAAGACACCATTGCCGATAACGCGTCCTGCGGCCTGTTTGTGCTCGGCGATAAAGCCGTTTCTCCTCATAAGGTCGATCTGGTGACCTGCGGTATGGTGGTCGAAAAGAACGGCAAAATCCTTTCAACCGGTGCCGGTGCTGCAGCGCTCGGTTCTCCGGTAAATTGCGTCACCTGGCTGGCTAACACCCTGGGTGAATTCGGCATTGGGCTAAAAGCAGGGGAAGTGATTTTATCGGGCTCACTGGTACCGCTGGAACCGGTTAAGGCCGGAGACTTTATGCGCGTTGACATTGGCGGCATTGGCTCAGCCAGTGTGTATTTCACCTGACAGGAGCTAACGCTATGAGCAATAAACTGAATGTGGCAATTATCGGCTCCGGTAACATTGGTACCGATTTAATGATTAAGGTGTTACGTACCTCCAGCAATCTGAAGATGAGCGTGATGGTAGGTATAGACCCGCAGTCAGACGGCCTGGCCCGCGCGCAGCGGATGGGTGTTGCCACCACCCATGAAGGTGTCGACGGACTGATCAATATGCCGGAATTTAAGGATATCAGCATTGTGTTTGATGCCACCTCTGCCGGTGCTCACCTTATCAACGATAAAAAGTTAAAAACTGCCAAACCGGGCATTCGCTTAGTGGATCTCACCCCGGCAGCCATTGGCCCCTATTGCGTGCCAGTGGTTAACCTCGAAGATCATATCGAGCAGTCCAACGTGAATATGGTGACCTGCGGTGGCCAGGCCACCATTCCTATGGTTGCCGCGGTTAAACAGGTTGCCAAAGTGCATTACGCCGAAATTGTGGCCAGCGTCTCAAGCAAATCCGCCGGCCCCGGCACCCGGGCGAATATTGATGAATTTACCCAAACCACCGCCCGCGCTATTGAGCAAGTGGGCGGTGCCGAAAAGGGCAAAGCCATCATTATTCTTAATCCGGCCGAGCCGCCCATGATCATGCGCGATACGGTGTATGTGCTTTCTGAACAGGTTGACAAAGCCAAAGTCGCCGCGTCGGTAGAAGAAATGGCGAAAGCGGTACAAAGCTATGTGCCGGGTTACCGGCTAAAGCAAAAAGTACAGTTTGACGATATTCCTGCTGATGCACCGCTGCATATACCGGGGCTGGGTAATTTCAGCGGCCTGAAAACCTCCGTATTTCTGGAAGTGAAAGGCGCGGCGCATTACCTTCCGGCCTATGCCGGTAACCTCGACATTATGACCTCAGCGGCCATGGCCACGGCCGAACGCATGGCCAAATCAATGCTCACAGGAGGCGCATAATATGAGCTTTAATCCTGGTAAAAAACTGTATATCTCTGATGTGACCTTACGCGACGGCAGTCATGCCATTCGCCATCAGTATTCCATTCAAAACGTGCAGGATATCGCCCGCGCTCTGGATGCAGCCAACGTTGACAGCATTGAAGTTGCTCATGGCGACGGGCTGCAGGGCTCCAGCTTTAACTATGGTTTTGGTGCCCATACCGATCTGGCCTGGATAGAAGCGGTTGCCGATGTCCTTACCCATTCCCAGATTGCCACGTTACTCCTGCCCGGCATTGGCACCATTGAGGATCTCGACGACGCTTATGCTGCTGGCGCGCGGATTGTGCGGGTGGCAACCCATTGCACCGAAGCCGATGTGTCTAAACAGCATATTGAACATGCCCGCAAACTGGGTATGGATACCGTTGGCTTTTTGATGATGAGCCATATGCAAACGCCGGTTGGACTGGCTGAGCAGGCGAAGCTGATGGAGTCCTACGGGGCAACCTGTATTTATGTAGTGGATTCTGGCGGTGCCATGGGCATGCAGGATATTCGCGACCGTTTCCGCGCGGTTAAGGATGTGCTGGACCCGGCAACCGAAACCGGCATTCACGCCCACCACAACCTCAGTTTAGGTGTCGCCAACTCTATTGTTGCCGTAGAGGAAGGCTGCGATCGCATTGACGCCAGTCTGGCCGGCATGGGTGCAGGCGCTGGCAATGCGCCCCTCGAAGTGTTTATTGCGAATGCCGACAAGCTGGGCTGGTCGCACGGAACCGACCTTTATGCACTAATGGATGCCGCCGACGATATCGTTCGCCCCCTGCAGGACCGCCCGGTAAGGGTAGACCGGGAAACCCTGGCGCTTGGTTATGCCGGTGTGTATTCAAGCTTCTTACGCCACTCAGAAGTGGCAGCACAAAAGTACGGCCTCAAAACCGTGGATATTTTGGTTGAGCTTGGTCGCCGCCGCATGGTGGGTGGCCAGGAAGATATGATTGTAGACGTTGCCCTGGATTTACTGGCACAACAGGAAGGAGGTGCTAAGTGAGCACTCGCACATTAACAAAAGATCAGATGCTTTCTCTGGCAGAGCACATTGAAAATGCGGAATTAAATGTTCATGACATCACCAAGGTCACCAACGACTTTCCCGACATGACCTTCGGCGACGCCTACGATATTCAGTGGGAAATTCGCCGTCGCAAAGAAGCTCGCGGCAATAAAGTGATTGGCATGAAAATGGGCCTCACCTCCTGGGCAAAGATGGCCCAGATGGGCGTGGAAACGCCGGTTTATGGCTTTTTGGCCGACTATTTCTCGGTGCCTGATGGCGGTGACATTGATACCTCCAGGCTTATTCATCCTAAAATAGAGGCGGAAGTGGCCTTTGTCACCAAAGCACCGCTTAAAGGGCCGGGTTGTCACATTGGTGATGTGCTGGCGGCCACTGACTTTATTATTCCGGCAGTAGAGGTGATTGACTCGCGCTACGAGAATTTTAAGTTTGATCTTATCAGCGTGGTAGCCGATAACGCCTCATCCACCCGCTTTATTACCGGTGGTCGCATGGCAAGAGTAGAGGATGTGGATCTTAAAACCCTTGGCGTGGTAATGGAAATTAACGGTGAGGTGGTTGAGCTTGGCGCCGGTGCAGCCGTACTTGGCCATCCGGCCTCAAGCGTTGCCATGCTGGCGAATATGCTGGGCGAGCGCGGCGAAGAAATTCCTGCCGGTACCTTTATCATGACCGGCGGTATCACTGCGGCCGTGGCCGTTAAAAAAGGCGATAACATCACGGTGCGTTATCAGGATCTGGGTTCTGTATCAGCGAAGTTTGTTTAGGAGAGCGTTATGCCTATTGCACATCTGGAAATTCTGGAAGGCCGCACCAAAGAGCAGCGAGCAAAACTGATAAGCGAGGTGACGGATGCGATCTCACGTTCTATAGATGCTCCAAAAGAGAGGGTAAGGGTGATCATCACAGAAATTCCCAAGGCAAACTGGGGAATTGGCGGTGTGCCTGCCAGTGAGGTCAGATAAACCTGCCTGGGTAAAAAACAAAAGCCCCGCGAATTATCGAGGGGCTTTTTTGCCAACAAACCATATTAGTTTGCGCGGCTGATCAGGGTACCGGTGTAATCGCCTGCGGTAATGTAGCGGTTAATTTTCGCTACGTTTTCACCATACTGTTCAACAAACTCAACAATTGGCAGTTCGTTACAGGTAACATTATCTTCTACGAAACCGCGGGTTAAGCCTGCATCCTTAATCGCTTTGTGTAACTTCATTTTATTACCGTTTGCGGCTACTACACAGATTTCTGAAGTAATCGCATCGTCTGCAGCAACAAATTGAGAATTTGCCTGAGCTGTAGCCATTGCACCGAAAGTTAAGCCTGCAACCATTACTATTTTAGTGAAAGTTTTCATCGTTATTTCCTTTTTACCATTTACGGGAGAGAGTTGCTTAAGGTAGAGCAACGACGATGCCAACTTTTTATTT
>CATMRP010000062.1 GCA_950073835.1 uncultured Alteromonadaceae bacterium | reverse complement strand
CACAGTAAGTCGTTACTTTTTAAGTACCTTGTTGTTCTAAGGGGGAGTACCGAGTAGGGCGGTGCTCTCCCTTCTTTTTTATGACCTGTCCTATGCGGATTGACATAGCTCCTTAAACCATCGAGTAAATGTATGACCCTGCATGATTTTTTGCGGTTTTACTGATACGCTTAAAGGAGTTAAGGGTTACCCAGGGAAAGGCATGCGCCGTTTTATCAAAGCTTCTATTATTACCGTCATCACCGTGGCAGTTGCCGGATGTGTGATTAATGTCACGCCAGACAATCTTATTTTTCAGTCAGCCAAAACCGAAAAGCTGAATCTCACCCGTTTTCAGGAGCAGGCGTTTAAAGATGATATGTCGGTGGCGCTTAAAGCCGTAAGTCTGAAAAGCGAACAAGGGTACACCCTACGGGGCATTCAGGCACTTTATCATGACGCTAAAGCCAATATATTGTTGTTTGGTGCTAACGGCATGACCATTAATCAATCAGCCAATATTGTGCACCGGTTTGGTGCCATTCCGGCCAATGTCATTTGGTTTGATTACCCCGGTGCCGGAATTAGTGATAAACCAACCAAACTCGACCCTGAAGTAATGATGGCTGATGCGCTGGCTATCTATGATTTTGCCGCCGAGAAATTGCGCAATGATAAACCGTTTATTGTGCACGGTATCGAACTGGGTACTGCCGTAGCAGCCAATATAGCACTGCAGCGCAGTCCGGCTGCGCTGGTGCTGGAAAAGCCCATTGTTAACCTTTCTCAGCTTATTAACGACAACTCACCGGGCTGGTCGGACTGGTTTACGCGGATCAAACTGTCGCCCAAGCTGGCAGCAGTTGATAATGCTTATCAGGTTGGCAGTTATCAGGGGCCGTTGTTAATTTTGGTGGGTGAAAAAGATCTGACTACGCCACCTAAATACAGTCAGATACTGTACCGGGTATCACCATCGGACAATAAAAATCTGGTGGTGGTCGAAGGCGTCGGTCATGACAGGCTGATGCGAAGCCCTATTGCCGTCGACGCCTATAAAACCTTTGTTGCCGGTTTGTAATTGTTTGTGCGGATTAACCCAGAGGTAAAATCTGTCGGGGAGCACGGATAGCGCCCAATAGTGGTCGCGCAGCCAGACATTAGCTGATAATCTAACTGCCAGATAAGTAATCAGCCCCTGTCTGCCAAGACGCGGGCATTGGCGTTGGAATATGGAAATAACTCATGGCATTTAATGGCAAAGTCGAAGTGACGCCATCACAATTTGTCACTGGTAACGCAGAGATGCGTTCAGAGGAAGAAACCAGAAAACTGCAAAAGCAAAAATGGTTAGTGTTAAGCTTAACCTTTCTGGTGGTATTTGTTGCTGCGCTGGCGTGGATTTGGTCACGGGCAGAGATTTATCAAAGTCAGGCCATTGTTCATTTTAGTTATGCTCAGCAGCATAGCACCGCGCAAAGCACTGTACCGGTTGAGCAAATTACTCTGAATAACCAGCGCCTCACCAGTAACCGTGTGTTTATTGATTTAAGCGCCCGGCTGCTAGCCTACGATTCATTGTCCCTTTCTCCCGAGCAACTGGCCGGTATGCTTAGCACTGAGGCTAACACCAGCAGTCGTATCATTAGTCTGTATGCCAGTGGAGAAGATAAAACCTTGTTAAAGCCTGTACTTGAGCAATGGTTGAGTCTTTATCTTCAACAACTGTCGGCCGAGACCATCGCTAATACCGAAGAAACTATCAGTGTCGAACAGGAAAAACTCCTCGTGCTGGAAGAAAAAATTAATGCCCAACGGGCAGTAGTGCAGGCCTTCGGTGAGGAGAATAATATAGTGTCACTGGAGCGTGACGAAAACCGTGTGCTGGCGAAAATTAAAAGCAAAGGTGCCGCCCTGGATGAGGCTGAGTCTATGCAGGCCGAAGCCGAGGCAGAACTGGCCACTGTTCGTCAGAGTATTGCCAGCGGCGAAATGGTCTTTCATCCCAGCGATAAAGCACGTATGGATAACCTCTATGCCGTGATAGCCGAATTAGAAGGGCAACTGGCCGAACTGGCCGAAAATTTCACCCCGACCTATATGAATATGGACCCCGAGATCGTTGGCAAAAAGCGTAAGCTTGAAGAACTCAGGGACAACTACGATAAGACGGTGGCAGAAAGTCAGCAGCGTTACCTGGAAGAGCTCAAACGCACAGTGACTTCTTCTCAGCAAAAGCAGCAACAGTTGGAGAGTGAACTTAATCAATTGTCGCTTGATGCCCAGGCCTTTAATCAGAAACTTGAAGAATACGCGCGTCTTAACGGCGCTCTTGAGCAGTTGCAACTGCAATCGCAGACGCTGCGGGATCAACTGGTACAGGCAGAGGTGCAAAAGCCCATGCAGCCAACCATTAATATCCTGGAGCAACCCTTTGAACCGGATTTTCCCATTGCCCCTCACTACTGGCGGGACTCTGCCATTGCGCTGACAGCAGCGATTATTATTGGTTTACTGGCGCTGCAACTGTTTAGCTCGATTCATCGCCAACAAGCACCCGCACCGACCTTTACCAGTTATAACGTAGTGCCCAATCAGGGGCTGACCCTGGAACAGCAAATGGCTGCTCACCAGGCGCTTGAGCAACAAAAGGTCGCTCAGTTAGGGCATCAGCAGGCGCCCATGCAGCTTGGTCATGAGGCGCCGGTCAATAACGCCCGGCTACTGAGTGAAAAAGACTGTCAGGGGCTCTACCAAGCCGCCAATCGCGACGGCAAACTGGTTATTGCACTGTTACTGAGCGGCGTAGCCCCAGAGGAATTACCAGAAGTTCGTTATCAGGACGTACTGGAGGAAAAAGGCGCGCTTAAGGTTCATGGCGAGTTTGCCAGAATCCTGGACATGACCAACGAAAGCGTAAGATTATTGTGCGAAACAGAAAATGACCCAGACGCCACGGTATTGAGTAACCGGCTCGATGCCAATCAGTTAGATCAGATGATCATTAACGTGGCGCATGATGCCGGGCTGCCATACCCGGACCAGTTTTCAGTAGCGGCGTTAAGACATACTTATCTGACATTCCTGGTAGCTCAGGGAGCGCGGCTCAACGATATTGAGCAAGCAGCGGGTTTTGTCCCCCCTGCTGAATTGGGGCTGTACCGGCAGGTAAACCGCAATGGTCATGTAGTGGATATCGACAATCTGGAAACCCGCTACCCGCTGGCCTAATCTGTTAACCATGCTTACTGCTGGCACCCGCTGCTAAAATACCCACCAAGCATTGCTGGTAGTGTCGGGCAGGGCTCATATACAATGTAGTCCTGTTCGTTTTATTCCGGCAATGCTTTGCATAATTCTGTTTTAGCCCTGCGCCAGCGAGAGCTGGTTCATTCTACCCGTCCGTTTCTGGCCCGAGGGGGCAAGGTCGTTCGCTGTGATGACTGTTTGCTACCCTCCGCCAATTGTATTTGTGAGTATGTGCCAGAGCCGCAGGCTAAGAGTGCTTTTGTGTTTTTGATGTACAAAGGCGAATGTTACAAACCAACCAATACCGGGCGATTGATTGCCGATGTAGCAAAGGTGAATCACGCCTTTACCTGGCATCGCACCGAACCATCCCCGGACTTTCTGGCGCTGCTTAACAACCCGGCCTATCAACCGTTTATTATCTTCCCTCACGAATATGCTGAGCCGGAGCGACGGGCTTATGCGGTAGCGGATAACGGCAAGGTGCCCTTGTTTATTATGCTTGATGGAACCTGGCGTGAGGCGCGTAAAATGTTTCGTAAAAGTGAGTACCTTAAGCATCTGCCGGTGTTGGGGATAAAGCCGCAGGTTAACTCAGAGTATAAATTGCGCGAAGCGGCTCATGCCCATCAGTTATGTACCGCAGAAGTTGGCGTGGAAGTATTAAAGCTGGCCGGGGAGGTCGGTGCAGCTCAAACGCTGGCACATTACTTTAACGTTTTCCGCCACTTTTATGTGAAGGGTAAGCCCCATCTGACCGACCACTTGAGTGCCAGTGAACTGGACCTGAGTGAATAAAAAAGCGCTGCCAGTTACTGACCGCGCTTTTATCCGTAGAGAGGTCGCTTATTTCAGTTCGGCTACCACAACCGACTTGGCTGGCAATACCAGTTCGTCAAGATCACCGCTGAATGACGCAGGTTTTACAACTTCCTTGGCATCAAAGGTGTTCTTGGCAGTTATGGCGTCAGCAGTAAGGATCTGGCCAACCAGTGAGGAATAATCACCGTTGTCAAAATCCAGTGTCACCTCAGCTTCATTGGCCGGATCTAAATTAACCAGGGCAATATACACCTTGCCATCCTGACCCTTAGCAATAGAGGCAGTGACTGCAGGTAACGACTGGTCACCCTGTTTATATTCGCCACCGTTGATGGTGAATGGTACTGACGTGGCATCCTGAAAGACCTTATACATGCCATACACATGATAAGTTGGGGTCAGCAGCATATCGCTACCATCAGTGAGGATCATGGCCTGCAGCACGTTAACCATCTGCGCGATATTGGTCATTTGCACGCGTTCGGCATAGTGGTGGAACAGGTTAAAGTTCACCGCGGTTAAGACCGCATCACGCAGAGTGTTTTGTTGATACAGAAAGCCCGGCTCTCTGCCTGGCTCCGGATCGTACCAGGTACCCCATTCATCCACATAAAATCCCAGTTTGCCTTCAGGATCGTTGGCATCGAGTTTAGCGATATTATTATTGAGGTACTTATCCATACGATAGGTACGCTCCATGGTTTTAAACCAGTCGGTTTCGGTAAACTCAGTGGCGTGACCTTTGTTCGACCAATCACTGTTAGGCAGCGTATAGAAATGGTAACTGATGCCATCCATATTGCGCTCAATACTGGCGCTCAACACATCAGTCCACTGAGTATCTTCGGTATGACCGCCACTGGCCACCAGTTTTGGTTTTTTACCCGGCGGGGTTTTGATAAAGGTGGCAAACTGGTTGTACAGATTAACATAATACTCTGGCGACATATGACCGCCGCAGCCCCAGCTTTCATTACCAATACCAAAATAAGCGATGTCCCAGGGTTCCTCGCGTCCATTGGCCCGGCGTTGATTGGCCAGCGTGGAGTTTTTGTCTGAGGTCATGTATTCAACCCACTCAGCCATTTCACGCACGGTGCCACTACCCAGGTTGCCATTGATGTAAGCATCCGCCCCAAGCAGTTCAACAAAGTCGAAAAACTCATGGGTGCCCACGGCATTGTCTTCCTCTACACCCCCCCAGTGAGTATTTACCTTTACCGGGCGTTCAGCCGGGTCGCCGATGCCATCACGCCAGTGATATTCGTCGGCAAAACAACCGCCCGGCCAGCGCACCAGAGGAACCTGAATGTCGCGCAAGGCATTAAGAACGTCATTGCGGAAGCCTTTGGTATTGGGAATATCTGAGTCATGGCCGACCCAGATACCTTCGTAAATACCCCGTCCAAGATGCTCGGCAAACTGACCGTAGATATCCTTGTTAATGGTGGCTCCTTCCTTACTGAGGTCGGCAGTGATACTTACATCATGTTGTTTGGAAACACAGCCAAACGACAGGCTAACCCCCAGCAGGGCGCAGGCAACTAGTTTTAACTTCATCATTACTCCTTGTTATTTCTGCACGCCTTCAGTGGTCATAATGACGCGTTTCAGGGTGCCGTCTTGGTTGTAATATAAAGGCTCAACGGCCACCGAACGACGAAAACGACCGCCGCTTGGCTGACCGTCTTTAGGCGGCAGTGCACCGGTGTGATAAATAAAATAGCTCTTGCCCTGGTACTCAATGATGGACTGATGATTGGTCTCAGAATTACCGGCTACTTCGTTAAGGATGCCCTTATATTCCCACGGGCCATGAATGCTTTTACTCATGGCATAGCAGATCTTCTCCGGGAACTCACAGGCATAGCTAAAGTAATAATTATCGCCCTTTTTGTGTACCCAGGACGCTTCGGTGTAATTGGGCACGTCGATGGTCTTTATCTCGCCATCAAGTTCCAGCATGTTGTCTTTGAGTTTGACGTACTTAGGCATCAGATTGCCAAAGAACATGTAGGCATCGCCGTTTTCTTCAATAAAGATAGCCGGGTCAATATCGTCCCAGTCATTTGGCGTATGGGTTGTCATATCATCAGTAATGAGCGCTTTGCCGATAGCGTCTTTAAACGGTCCGGTAGGCGAGTCTGAGGTGGCCACACCGATAGCGAAACCGGGTTTGGTTTCATCGTGGCGGACAGTGGTGTAAAAATAAAACGTCCCGTCTTTTTCTACCATATGGGAGGCCCAGGCAAAGCCCGGTACTGCCCATTCAAAATCAACGCCTTTCATGATTGGCCCATGGGCTTTCCAGTTCACCATGTCGGTGGAGCTATAGGCCAGCCAGTCATGCATTTCGAAAAATTTATCGTTATTAGGCGCTTCGTCATGGCCGGTGTACAGGTAAACGGTGTCGTTATACACCATCGCAGCCGGATCGGCGGTAAATACATCAGTAATAATCGGGTTGTCAGCACTGGCCATAGAGGCAAACAAACAGGCGAAGGCGGTGCTTAGAAGTCGTTTTCTCATGATGTTCCTTAAAGATTACGTGTGTCGAAGAAACGAAAAAACCGCTACCTGAGAACAGGTAGCGGTGTATAGCTTAAGTGCAAGCCTTACTCAGGACGTTGCGAGTTGTAGATTTGCGTAACATCAGTTGCCGTCAGGGCATCATCAAAGATGTACAGCTCATCGATTTGACCGTTGAAAGCTGCATCCCAGAAGTTTGCGCCAATCGTAAAGGACGTAACCGGAGCCGGTGTAAACACATCCGGGAAGTTCTGACCTGCAAAGCCTTCTTCACCATTGATGTAGATACTCATAGCACCCTGATTATTAACCATTACCATGTGGTACCAGGTGCCGGTTTCCAGGGCCTGGTCGGTAAAGGCGTCGTACCAGGCAGTACCAGACCATACCATGGCATTGGTAGAGGCATGGTGACCACCTGGGATCATGCTGATCCAGCTATCGCTATTGGCATAGCCAAATACCACTGGGGTATAGTTGGCGAGCGAAGCGGCGTTAAACCAAACCGAGATAGCATAGGAGTTATCTTTAATCAGGTCAGCAGCCAGCTGCACGCCATAGCTACCATCCATATCCAGCGCTCTACCTACAATTCCGTCAGTAAAGGCTGCTTCACCGCCTGTCTGTTCGATAGTGGCACCGGTTGGTGTACCGGAACTTTGCTGGCCGGTTGCATCAGACAGGTCATCGTTGTCGAAGCTGTAATGGACTACCGGATCCGGCAGACCCAGTGCACGTACATTGACTTCGAAAGTCTTGCTGACACTTTCGCCTTCTAAGGTGATAGTGGCGGTTAGCACAACCAGGGCATCGTCTTCACCATTAGCGGGACGGGTCACTTCACCTATAGTGCTAATCACATCCGGGTTCGAAGAGCTCCAGCTTATGGCTGAAGCGTATGGGCCTGAGGGGCGCATTGGCAGATCAGCAATAACCGCGGTAGTGTCGCCCAGGTCGAGTAATTCAGCGGCCGATGCGAGCAGTTCAGCTGTCGACAGTGGCGTAACGTCGAGGTTTTTGATTTCACCTGCGGTTAATGCCGTGTCATACAGTTTCACTTCATCAATCATACCGTTGAAAGGTACATCAAATGGGTTTACGCCCAGGGTGAACACGCCTTCGTAATCGGTAAACATATCCGGCAGACCATTAGCCTCACCGGCCAGTTCGCCATCAATATAAATACGTACAAAGCCATTGCTAACGGAAAACGCTACGTGGGTCCAGGTATCCAGTTGCATAGGCACACCAGAGATACCGTCAAACCAGGGGTTACTGCCTTTCAGTACAGAGTTACTCCACAACATAATGTTGCTGTCCCAGCTTTGCGGCACCAGGCTCATCCAGCCGTTTTCACCAACATCACCAAAGAATGCCGGGGTAAAAAAGTTCAGCGACTGCGCATTGAGCCACATCGACACAGTGTAGTTATAGGAGTTAATAAAGCTGTCTGGCAGACGCACCCCATTGCTGCCATCAAACATGGCGGCCTGACCCATCTGGCCTTCAACGAAGTTGACAGTACCTTCTGAATCGGGAGTAGCACCAGTTGCAGTAGCTGCCGCATAGGTGCCAGTTTCGTCAGCCAGGTTGCCGTCGAATGAGTAGTGGGCAATACGGTTAAAGGGCACCTGAGCCGGGATCACAATGGTGTAAGTCTGAGTTTGCGACATACCGTTGAGGGTAGCGGTGGCGGTTAAGGTCACCTCGGTATCGCCAGAGCCAACATTAGGACGGGTTACCACGCCAGTGTAGCTGGCATTCGGCAGTTCAGGCTCACCTTTGACTTCAATATAATCCGGGTGACTGCTGGTCCAGGTGATGTCGGCACCTTTTGCACCAATTGCAGGCAGGGTTACGTCTACGGTGGTTTCTGCAGGGAATGAGATGGCAGCCAGTGCATTAGTCAATGCTGTGGCATCATCGTTTTCCAACAGTTTACTCCCCCAGATTGCCACACCTTCTTCATTTACTGCAGTAAAGGTTGGTACAAACTGGCCGTTGTTTTCGTTGTACTGCCATGAGGATACCCCTTTAAAGGTGCCTCGACCGTCGAGATACAAACGCACTGTGTTATCCGCTTCGTAGTACCATTTACCGGTTACGTCGCCGCTAACAATATTGTAGTCTTCCAGGGTAATGTAGGTAGAAACCTTTGCCTCACGGTCAATATCGGAGCCGTGGTTAATCAGTTTGAAGGTACCAAATAAATCGGTTTCATCAGCAATATTATCGCCTTCAACCGGTACATAGCGGTGCGGTGCTACAACCAGCCAACCATCTTCATTAACGAACATTTCATGAACGCGCACGTTATGAAATTCACCAGAACCCGGAAAGCGGGTGTGAAAAATGACAAAGTATTTACCGGTCTCTTCATCATAATAGGCTGAGTTATGCCCTGGAGCCATATAGCCGTTATCGCTACCTGCTTCACCCGGGTTAACATCAAACAGGAATCCGCCCATGACCTTATTGCCATACTGCTCTATGGAAGACCAGCCGCCCGATGCGCCAATCATGTCCTGACCCAGGCTGTCTACAAATGGGCCGTCAGGATTGCGTGAACGGGCAATACGCATATTGTAGCCATCAGCGTTGTTATACCCACCAAAAGAGGTGAACAGATAGTAGTAATCACTTTCAGGGCTATAAATCATGTATGGCCCTTCGATGGCGCTGTAGAAGCCACCCATAAGTTTGGTGCCGTAGCCCTGGTCTGGCATTGCCATACCAGTTTGCGGATCCATTTCCATGATCCAGATACCACCGGAATAAGAGCCGTAAACCATCCATAAGCGGCCTTCTTTGTCGAAAAAGACATCCGGGTCGATGGCATTCGGGTGCACATTACCGTCGTAGTCTTCGCCATTGATGCCCGGGTTTTCTGCACCTACATGACCAGTGGTCAGGATCAGACCTAAGTCTTCATAAGGGCCGTCAATATTGTCTGATACTGCTACACCCAGATATGAACGGGATACACAGTTACCGGTATCCGGCAGCGCACAGTGATTGTAATAAAAGTAGTAACGGCCGTCGCCAAGCTGGATAACGTCGGATGCCCATGAACCAATATTGCCGCCTACCCAGTCAATGCCCTCAGACACTTCAGAAGGATAAGTGTTAAATAGTGGCGTATTAGCCGCGGCATCTTCGTTATTCGCGGCCGCTGGGTTTAACTGAGTCCAGTTAACTAAATCGGTAGAGCTGGCATAGGCCATGTGAGAACCGAAGATATAGAAAGTGCCGTCGTCCAGACGAATAACAGAAGGATCGTGAACGCCCACTTCACTAAACGTAACACCGGTTGGAAAAGTCGGGTCTGTAACACTCACAGGGGGTTCGTTTTGAGGGGCCTCAACAACACCTTCAACTTTTTGTTGTGTTCCGTCTCCACATCCACCGAGTACGGCAGAAATACTCACGGCTAACAACACTTTGTTCCATCTCATGGTTAAACCTCATCAAAGTAATATTGTATGACTAATTTAATATATCAAACAGTATATACTATGTAAATCTGTTGTTAATAGTTAAATTTCGTAAATCAATCTAATTAATCGTAATTAATTGATTACTATGTGTAAATTTTTGATTATTCAGCACTTGACTGTTAATTAAACAGTCTCGTCAATCCGGTTTGTTAAGAAATGTTAATAGATTTAACAGACTTTGTTGACACCGATTAAATCATACAATAATATCTAGCGTAATCTAATCGTCCTGTTACGAAAATTAATATTTTTTTACTTTGCAGTTAACACAACTTATACAAAGGTTACTGTCAGGAGCTTACTCGGCTCCCAGTAATGGAGGTTTACCGTATGTTTAAAAGAAAGCAACTAGCAACAGCAGTCATATTTGCGTTGGGCAGCACTTTGCTTCACGCACAAGAAGCTGATAATGCACAGGAAGAAACACCAGAAGATGTAGAAGTTATTGAAGTCTCCGGTATCCGCGCTAGTTTGAATAAAGCCATCAACATTAAGCGCCAGAACTTACAAATAGTCGACGCGATTGTTGCTGAGGACATTGGTAAATTTCCAGATAATAACGTGGTTGAAGCGCTGCAAAGGGTAACCGGGGTTCAGGTTACTGACAGGGCATCGGGTGAAGTAAATACGGTTACCATTCGGGGCCTCTCTGATGTAACGACAACGATAAACGGTAGAAATATTTTTACCTCTACAGGACGTTCAATAGCGTTGGCTGATGTTCCTGCCGCCTTGCTGCAAAGCGCCAGTGTTTATAAAACACGCTCTGCTTCACAACTCGGTAGCGGCCTGGCCGGGCAAATTGATGTGCAAACCCAACGACCTTTCGACTTCGACGGTTCCAAGGTGGTTTTAGCAGCAAGAGCCATTGAGCAGGAACAGGCAGACTATTACGATCCAAATGTCAGTTTATTGATGAGTGATCGTTGGGAGACGGATTTTGGTGAAGTGGGCGCACTGATCAACGTTGCTTACGCCCGCACGCGATTTCGCGATCAAAGTATTACAGCAGGTGCCATGTTGCCGTACTTTACTAAAAATGCGCCTGAGCCTTATGACATGCTAACCCGCATTCCGTCGACATTCTGGACGCCAGGTCTGGAAGAAGGCCTGCCTTTTGCAGCGGGCTCAACGCTGGATGTCAACGGTGTTGACTCGGAGTACTACTTATCGCGGGATGCTATATTCGGCGCTGATTCCTATGGTGATCGCGAACGACCTGCGGTAAGTGTGTCATTCCAGTGGGCACCAAACGATTGGTCTGAGTATTTATTTGAGGCCTTTTACAATGGTTTCAGAACTGACAATCAAACCACGATGTTCTTTAAAAACGTAGAGCACACGTATTTATTGGATCCCACCACGCCGCTAAATTTGTATGAAGGGACCAATATTGTTAAGTCCGGCTCAGCATTGGACTCACAAAACATCGGTAATAATTTTACCAGTGGTGACTTTTTCACAGGTAAAACCGATGGCTTTTTATACGCCCTGGGCGGTAACTGGTATCTCAGCGACGACTTCCAGGTCAAGTCTGAAGTTATCTATCAGACCAGTGAATACACCAATATGTTTTTTGCCATGCGTGGCGTGCCGCAATACCTGACTGGCACACTGAATTTTGATTTTAACGCCGGTGGCGGCATTCCAGGATTAGAAATTGTTGATAATCCAGATACAGCCATTGACGAGTCAGACGTGACTAACCGGGCCCTGTGGCAGACGGATGGCCTGTATGATAACTCTTATCGTGGGGAAGGCGACGCACTAACCTTTAAGGTAGATGCTGAGCAATTTGTGTCTTTTGGTCCTATCGAAAAAATCAAATATGGTTTGCGCTACGATAAGCGTACGGCCGAAGATTACGATTATTTAGGCCCCGGTGGTAATGAAGGTCTGTCATTGGCCGACTTACCAGACGGTTTCACCTATATTAACAGTGATTTCTTTGACGGCAGAGCCAATTTCCCGAACAGCTGGGCGGCGGTAGATGCTAAATATCTGATGGCTAACCGCCAGGACATTCGCGCTTTGCATGGTTATGACGATGTCACTGACCAAACGCCTACCATCAACTTCGATATTGAAGAAGTTTCAACAGAAGCCTACGTCGAAGCCGACTTTATGACAGAGCTCGGTGGTAAAACACTGGATGGTCAGATAGGGGTACGGGTAGAGCGTGCCGAGCGTGATATGGCGTTCTTTGATGCAGAAGGCAACCTTACCGGCAGTGGTGAAGGTTCAAGTACTTCGGTACTCCCGAGCTTTGTTGTGCGCTATCATCTTGCCGACGACCTGTTAGCGCGTTTCGCTTATACAGAAACCGTCAGACGCCCGGATTTTGCAGCACTTAACCCTACCATTAATTATGGATCTAACCTGACTGGCCTGGAATTAAAAACATCAACACAGGGTAATCCCGACCTTGGGCCGGTAGAGTCTGTCAACCTGGATCTGTCTCTGGAATGGTATTTCTCACCACAAAGCTCTGTTTATGCAGCCTGGTTCCAGCGTGACATCGAAGGGTTTGTATTTGACTCTAAGAGAAAAGTAACACTGCAGGGGCCTGAAGATGAACAGCCTACCGAATACGTACTGACTCAGCCTGGTAATGCCTCTGATGGTTCTTTATCCGGTCTTGAATTGGGACTGGTATATTTCCCGGATAATCTGCCAGAAGCACTGGATGGTTTAGGTGTTCAGGCGAGTTACACAATGCTTGATTCGGAGCAGGATATCCCGGAATTTGAGGTTGACGAAAACGGCGAAATCTACATTTCGCGGATACTGTCCCGCAGCATGTTTGCGGTGTCAGACAAATCCTATAGCGTAGTGGCTATTTACGAGAAAGATGATTTCGACATGCGCTTATCTTATGTGTGGCGTGAAGATTTTCTGAATAACTACGAAGCGGCGATTTTTGCCAATCCATTAGGCGTTTACCGTCGTCCGGAACAGAGCTTAAATTTCCAGATGAGTTATGATGTCAGTGAAAATCTGATGCTGACCTTCGACGCTACCAATCTGACGGATGAAATTTACCAAAGCTATTATCAGTATCCAACAACCAATAACTTTGGCAGCGCTATTATCAGCCGAACCTTCGCGGTGGGAATGCGTTACAGCATGTAACAACTTGCATACCTGACGTTATGAAAGCCCGATATATTATCGGGCTTTTTTGTTAATAGTATGTACATGATTAATGTTAATAGTTTCAGTCGCTAACAAATTCCATAACCGGAATATCATAATACGGCTTGTTTAAATTGTATGATGATAGTATATTTGCTATTAACATTTGGTTTGCAAATGCCGCAAATCGAGGGCTAAATTAACGGCCCTTTATCTATTTCAAACAGCCTGAATCGGTAAGGCTGCAAGTCGGAAGCGTAGTGGTATGGTTTCACAAAAGTTAACCCGGTTAGAGAAGATAGGCTTCGGCGCCGGTGATATGGCGGTAAACGTCGTAATTTCTTCGATGATGTTGATCATCACATTTTTCTACACTGACGTGTTTGGCTTAAAACCCTCAGATATGGCTCTAATGTTTCTGCTGGTGCGTATTCTGGATGCGGTAAGCGATCCGCTGATGGGCATGGTCACAGACCGGTATACCAGCCGTTGGGGGCGCTATCGACCGTACTTTCTGTTTCTGTCGGTGCCCTTTGGTATCTCGGTATTCCTGACTTTCAGTACGCCCGATGTGGATTATAACGCCAAGCTGGTGTGGGCTTATTCAACCTATATTTTCGTTACCCTGATGTTTACTGCAGTAACGATCCCCTATATTTCCCTGATTGGCGTAATGACCTCCGATCCTAAAGAAAAGCTATCGGCAAACGGTTATCGCCTGTTCTTTGCTAAGGTCGCCGCCTTTCTGGTCACCATTATTGTGCCCTGGATGGCTGGCGCTGATTACTGGGAAGGCAATCTGGCGGCTGGCTATCAAACCGCCATGGGCTTAATGGCGGGTTTAGCCGTTGTAATGTTCCTGTTTTGTTTCTTTGCCACCACTGAGCGCCTTGAGCATGAAGTAGAAGAGAAACCCTTCTCAGAGCAACTATCGCTATTACTTAAAAATGATCAGTGGTTAATTTTATGCGGTGTTTGTGTGCTTGGGACAACCGGGTACGTTGTGCGTGGCTCGGTAGCACTGTACTACGCCAAATACTACCTTGGAGGTGATGCCGGCTTACAGTCTATGTTCCTGTCTACCGGCGTGGGTGCCGCTATTCTGGCCATGGTCGCCTCAACCTGGATCACCAAACGCTATTGTAAAGTGAAGTTGTTCCGGTTCAGCCAGATGGCTGTTGGCGTGCTGAGCCTGCTAATGTATTTCGTGGTTGGTCCTAATGATGTGGCGCTGGCTTTCATTTTATTTTTCTTAATCAGCTTTGTGGTTGATTTACACGCGCCCATCTTCTGGTCAGCCATTGCTGAGGTGGTTGACTACGGCGAAAGCAAAACCGGTAAACGAGTGGCTGGTCTGGCTTTTGGCGGCATTTCATTTTGCCAGAAAGCCGGTATGGGTGTTGCCGGTGCGCTGGTGGGCTGGTTGCTGGCTTACTTCGAGTACGAAGCCTCTGCCCAGCAGAGTGAGTTTACGTTAATGGGGATCGTGCTCATGTTGACCATTATCCCGGGTGTGTTTCATTATCTGGTGGGCTGGTTAATGAACCGCTATAAGATCACCGATGACGAATACAAATCACTGTCGGCTGTAGTTCAGGCAAACCGCAAAGCGGCAATAGCCAATGGCGAAGCGCAGCTTAACAGCAATGATCAACACAATGCCGATATGGCATCTGGTGTCAAGTAACGTCGCTAGACATGCAACGATTACCCAAACGCTTACAGAAGCGACGCCGGGTCTGGCTGGTGCTTAATCAGCCCCCGGCGACCGCAGCCTCTTCAGTCAGGCGGAAAGGGATTAAACAATATAAAAATGGCGAAGCGCTATGAAGATAAATACAGTTAAACACTGGGGTCTGGCGCTTTGCGTCAGTGCCGCACTGGCAAGTCTTAATGGTTGTAGCCAACCTGCTAATCAGCAAACTTCCGATTCAACCAATGTCACAAGTGTGGCAGAGCCAACTTACTTATCCGCGGCCGATAGCAGCCTGTTTGATTTGCAGCAGGTGAGGATAACGGATGGTCCGTTTGCCCATGCGATGCACACCAACGTAAATTACCTGCTGGCCATGGAGCCTGACAGGTTGCTCGCACCTTATTTACGTGAAGGTGGTCTGGAGCCGAAAACCGATTCTTATGGCAACTGGGAGAATTCAGGGCTCGACGGGCACATTGGCGGACATTACGTGTCGGCACTCAGTCTGGCCTATGCTGCCACCGGCGATCAGGCGTTATTAAGTCGCCTCGAGTACATGCTTGACGAGCTAAAGCGAGCTCAGGATGCAGGCAATGGCTATTTAGGCGGTATCCCGAACAGTGCGGCCATGTGGGCAGAAATCAAAGCCGGTACGATAAAAGCCGGCACCTTTAGTCTGAATGACCGCTGGGTCCCGTTGTACAACATTGATAAAATTTTCCATGGTTTACGGGATGCCTATGAAATTGCTCATCAGGAACAGGCGAAAACCATGCTACTGGCCCTGGGCGAGTGGATGCTGGATATCACGGCCGGGTTAACCGACGAGCAAATCCAGCAAATGCTAATTTCAGAACATGGCGGTTTAAATGAAGTGTTTGCCGATATGGCCGCCATCAGCGGTGATGAGCGTTACCTGACGCTGGCGCGTAAGTTTACTCATCAAAGCGTTGTACAACCCCTTACTAAGTACCAGGACAAACTCACTGGTATGCATGCTAACACGCAAATCCCTAAAATCATTGGCACTTTGCGAGTGGCGGAATTGGACGACGATCAGGTTTGGGCTGATGCCGCGAAGTTTTTCTGGAACACGGTGAGTCAGCACCGCAGTGTCAGTATTGGCGGCAACAGCGTGCGCGAGCATTTTCATGATGATGACAATTTCACTGCCATGGTAGAAGATGCTCAGGGGCCTGAAACCTGCAATACTTATAACATGATGAAGCTCAGTAAAATGCTGTTTCTGAAAACCGGAGAACAGCGCTACCTTGAGTTTTATGAGCGCGCTACCTACAACCATATCTTGTCCAGTCAGCACCCTGAACACGGCGGCCTGGTGTATTTTACTTCCATGCGCCCGGGTCATTATCGCATGTACTCCTCGGTGCATGATTCTATGTGGTGTTGTGTGGGATCAGGGATTGAAAACCACAGTAAGTATGGTGAGTTGATGTTTACTCATAAAGATGATGCAGTATGGGTTAACCTGTTTATGCCAGCCACCCTTAACTGGCAGGATAAAGGCGTTATTATTCAGCAACGCACCCGCTTCCCGGATGCTGACGGCGTGACGATTGAAGTCAATCCTGGTGACCAGGCGACAACCTTTGCCCTCAATATTCGTCAACCGGAATGGGCCACTGACGACCTGACAGTAGCGGTTAACGGCAAGCCGGTAGATGCGCCGCTAAGTAATGGCTACCACCAGATAAGCCGTGAGTGGCAAGCGGGCGATAAAGTCTCGTTTTCGTTAAATCCGGATCTGCATGTTGAACAGCTACCGGACGGTCAGGATTACTACTCGGTACTGTATGGCCCGGTTGTGATGGCTACTCCGGTAACTGCTTTTGCCAATGAGCAGCTCAAATTTGTGTCAGATGACAGCCGCATGGGTCATGTAGCTGCCGGGCCGGTATGTCCGCCGGAAGCGTTACCCATGATGCTTGGTGAACCACAGGCATTCCTGTCTGCCTTGCAGCGTCAGGATAGTAAGGCCCTTGCTTTTACGGCTACGGGTCATGTGGGCATTGCCGATCCGATTGATGCCACAGCGCCAACCACCTTGATACCGTTTTTCCGTCTGCACGATTCCCGCTATCAGGTATACTGGCCACAGATGAATGAATCTGGCTTTAATGACTTTGTTGCGGAAGCCAAGTCCAGGACGGCCCTGGATGCCGAGCTGCAGGCCAAAACGGTAGATCAGATCACCCCGGGAGAGCAGCAACCGGAAGTCGAGCATGATTTTAAGAGTGAGAGCTCAGAATCAGGCGTTTATAAGGGGCGACACTGGCGTCATTCCAGCGGCTACTTTCAGTATCGCTTAGCCAATCCCGAATTGCGCGCTAAGACTTTACAAATCAGTTATTCAAAAGACGATACTAATCGCCAGTTTAACATTCTAATCAATGGTGAAACGCTGGCTCAGGTATCCTTACCCGTAGGTGCGCCGGATAGCGACTTCTATCATGTCGACTACCCGTTAACCGCAGCGATGAAAGCGGCAGAATCCTTGGTGATCCGCTTTGAAGCGGCGCCGGACTCGATGGCTGGCGGGATTTATGGTATCCGCTTACTCGCGGAGTAAGCGAGCGGGTTAGACAATAGCAAAGCCGGTCGTTCAGATCGGCTTTTCAGGTTTTATTATGGCAAAAAGAAAACAATCCAAAGGGTCCCGTGGCAGCAATAAAAACCTCACCGAGGAAGTGCTGACTAAATTTCAGCAGCGACAAGATGTTATCGCTCTGTCATCGGGTTTGCTGTATCGCATTATTGAAGACGCCGAGGGTGCACAGCCATCGATGCAAGACCGGGTAAAGGTTCATCAACGCATCAAACTGGGTGATGGAAGCGTTATTGATGATACGTACAAAAAAGGATTGCCTGAAGAGTATGCGGTAAGCGAAGCCATCGAAGGCTTGCAGGAAGGCTTTCTGCTTATGCACGAGGGCGCTCGTTATGAGTTTGTCATTCCCCCGGAGCTGGCCTGGGGGAAGCGCGGTAATAGTGGTGCAATTGGCCCTAATGCGGTGATGATTGTGGATGCGAGAATCATTGCTATTGAATAACGATAGTCAGCGATTCACCGCTAGCTATCAAACCTACATCTTCCATCAGGCATTCAAGGCCCCCTTGTCTGCTAAGTCCTTCACTCTTTATAAATACGGCGACTGACTCACACAATAAATATAACTAAACTAAATAAAGGGATGAGCAAAATTGACTGATAAGTTAACTGCTTGTTAATTTTTCTTAGCTGGTGTATGGTTGGAATGCTACCGGTGGCATAAAGTGTAGCAAAGGTGGTTGAAAAGCACAGGCGAGCCCTGTGACGGTGAATTTTTACCTGATAAAAGGCAGGAGGTAACAGGATGAAGGTTGTTATCGGGATACTTTCTATCATTGTTCTGCTGGGCCAGATTGATTCCTGCCAGGCACACACTGACATTGCCTTTGACGGGGCGCTGGGTTTTGGCCAGTTCACTCAGGGCGGCAAGGGGGGAAAACGGTATATTGTGACTTCGCTGGCCGATAACCCTGACTCACCACAGCCCGGGACCTTACGCCATGCATTAAAACAGAAAGGGCCGCGAATAGTCGAATTTGCGGTGTCCGGTGTTATTCATCTGCAGCAAGAGCTGGAAATCAAACATGATTATATAACCGTACTGGGCCAGACATCACCGGGCGGTATTGTGCTCACTGGTGCGCAAACGTCGATTAAAGCTAACCAGGTGATCCTGCGTTATTTGCGTTTTCGGCCCGGTCATTTACAAGGGGAGGGTGATGCCCTCACTGCGCGCAACCAGCATCATATAATTATTGATCACTGCTCGCTGAGCTGGGCCAATGATGAGGTGGCTTCTTTTTATAATAATCAGCAGTTTACCCTACAGCATTCAATCATCGCCGAGAGTTTAAGAAATGCTGGGCATCATAAAGGCAGCCATGGTTACGGGGGGATTTGGGGCGGTGCTAAAGCGAGCTTTTTACGTAATGTAGTCGCCCATCATGACAGTCGAAACCCGCGAATTAATGGTTACCGGCTCAAGCCAGAATATCCCCAGCAAGAGGCGTTAACCGATATTCGCAATAATGTGTTCTTCAACTGGGGAGACAATAGTGGCTACGGAGCGGAAGGCACGCGTTTTAACCTGGTAAACAATTATTATAAACCCGGACCTGCCAGCGAGGACATTCGCTTTTTCGAACTCTGGACCAAACCCGAATTACCCCCGACCCGCGCCTTCATCAATGGTAATGTCATGGCTGGTTACGCCACAATAAGCCAGCACAATGAACAGGGCATAGCGCTTAAAAATCAAAAGAAACTAAATCGTTCAGACGTTACTGCGTTTTTTAAGGCAACCCTTGCGGATAATCCCTTCGCCATCGAGCCGTCACATACGCTGACTGCCGAGGCCGCTTATCAGCAACTGATTATTGATGGTGACGTGGGTGCCAACATAAACGCTGCTGGTCATTTCAGCGATTCTGTGGATACCCGTTTGCTTAGCGAAATTCGCACCGGTAATCCTACCTTTGGAACCGGACTTATCGATACGGAACTCACGGTGCTGGCACCCGGTGGCTGGGCAGTCTACCAGGCGGAATTTACCGTTAAAAACTAAGCTTTCTCTGCTGACACCCACAGCAGGGTCCCGCAGCACCGTACTTTGGTGCAACGCCAGCGCGATACCCACCCGTAAATATTTAACAATGTGTTAATAAATTGTTGATCTAATGTTTTCTATGGTGCTATATTGCCACCGGTGGCACTGGTTTGGTGTGTTATGCCTGTTTTACGTGTCATTGACAAAAATTATATCGCACTCGTCTACACGATTTACCTATCGTGTCTGGAGAATGAACATGAGAACATTTCGATTAAACGCGGTAATGGCCTGTGTGGCGCTAAGTTTGCCCGTTTATGCTCAGCAAGCAGAACAACAAAATAAAGCCGCTGACCCCCAACCAGCTTCCACCGAAACCGAACCGGCAGTCAGTACTGAAGAACAGGATCTTGAAATCATTCAGGTCAAAGGGGTGAAAACCGCCGACCTGAAAGCCCGGGACCTGGAACGCATGAAAGATGGCTTCAGCTCGGTAATATCCACTGATGAATTGGGTAACTTTGTTGATCAGAACGTAGCGGAATCATTGCGTCGTTTGCCTGGTGTTACGTTGCAACGCAGTGAAGGAGAAGGCAAGTTTGTCGCTGTGCGCGGTCTTGGGCCAAGCTTTGTTACGGTGAATATGAATGGTGCGGAAATGGCCGGCGCCGGTGAAGACCGGGCTGTTGGTCTTGATGCCATACCGGCAGACTTACTGGGAACCATTGAGGTGTTAAAATCTCTGACCCCGGACCAAAACCTGAACTCCATTGGCGGCACAGTCAACGTTAAGGCTATTTCTGCCTTCGATCGCGGTAAAAGTACCCTGAACCTGAAAGTACAGGATGCATACAACGAACTGCGTGAGTCTCATTCACCGCGATTCAGTTTAAACGGCACCCAATTGTTATTCGATAACACCATTGGATTGGGGTTTGCGCTGTCCTATGAAGACCGGGAAACACTGGTTGACGAAACCCGCCATCACAGCTCCAACGAAATGAAATTTTATCAGGCCGACTTCGGGGTGAGCGATGAAGACATTGATGCCGGTAATCTGGGTCCTGAAATCCTTGGCCCTGCGCAGTTGGAATACCGTCGGGAAATTGCTGATCGCACCCGCACAGCCGGTGCTTTGAACGTTGAGTATCAGCCATCGGAGAACGCGTATTATTATGCTAAAGGGACCTACACCAAATATGAAGACGGTGATTTTGCGCTGCGTGAGTTCTACGATTTTCAGGATGCGGGTTCTTTTGGTAACGAAGAGATCCTGTTTGTAAACGGGGATACCAAAGAATTTATTCTGTCGGATATTGATGTCTTTCATCAGCACTTTATCCAGGAAAGTACCAACGAAACCACGACGTTCAGCCTGGGTGGCAGGAACACCTTTAATGATACCTGGATCCTTGATTACGAATACGCAAAATCGAAATCAGAGGAAGATTCCAGAGGCGATCGCCGCGTGCAATTTCGCGAACGTGACCTCATTGTGTACGGCCAGGGCGGGCGCCGTAATATCAGCGCGCGGGTAATGAGTCCTGAAGAGGCAGCAGCCTTTGCCGGTTTACCCTATACCGAAGATATGTTTGGCAGTTCGGCACGAGGCGACGCCAGCGATCTGAATAACTGGGAGTTTGATAACCTGTTTCTTGAAGGCGGCTTGCGCATAGATGACCTGGAAAGCTGGCAGGTGAATCTGCGTAAGGATGTGTATAACGAATACATAAATTACGTGAAAGTGGGCGGGTTGTTTACCACTCGTTATTATGCCCGCGATAAGAACCGTTGGAGCTTCGATCCGTCGCCTGCAGACTGTAACGACGATCAGGCTTGTATTGATGCGGTTAATTCCAGCCTTGCCGACTATCCGAGCGCGGTGCCGGCGGGCAGCGACTTCCAGTATCCCTTTGAAAGTGCCGCCATCGTTGATGCAATTGTCGACGTGACGCGCCAGACGGTTGAGTCAGCCACCAACGGTGAAGAGTCGATTGAAAGCACCAAAGGTGATTATGCGATTGATGAAGATACCAAAGCACTGTATGCCATGACGGAATTCCCGCTGGGAATGGACGCCACCATCATTACTGGCGTGCGCTGGGTAGAAACAGAATTTGCATCAACCGGCTTTATGTCGCTGGAGAATGATGATTTTGAGTTCAATGGTGCCGGCAATGGTTCGTTAGACATCGCTATTCCTCTGCCCGAAGCGTCGATTAAGTACAGCGAGTTTTTCCCCAGTGTACACCTGCGTTACGAACCCACCGAAAACATTCTGGTGCGTGGTGCTATCTGGAGCAGTTTTACCCGCCCGTCATTTAGTCAGGCTCGTGCCTATGCAACTTTCGACAGTGATATTGAGTTATGTCCGCCCGGTTCCGATACCTGTGACGATTCTCAGGGCGGCGCCAGCATTCGACAGTTACAGGACTATATTCTCGCGTCCGACAATACCCTGGATGTGGGCAACCCCAATCTGACAGCCATGACATCGATTAACTATGATGCGTCGTTAAGCTGGTATGCCAGCGAAGACTTGTTCATGGAAGTGGGTCTATTTTACAAAGACATTGAAAATTTCATTATTGAAGTTAATGGTATTGGCATGTCTATCGCCGATCTGCCGGTGCGGTTACCGGTAAATCAGGTCACGGAGTTTGTTATTCCCCAGGACCTGTTCATGGATGAAATCAATATCACCTTAAACGGTGACAAAGCCAA
>CATMRP010000061.1 GCA_950073835.1 uncultured Alteromonadaceae bacterium | reverse complement strand
GGGGTATAGCCAAGTTGGTAAGGCAGCGGGTTTTGATCCCGCCATCCGTAGGTTCGAGTCCTGCTACCCCAGCCATATTACAGAACGCCAGTCTTACGACTGGCGTTTTTGTTTTCAGACTTCTCACGATTTGCCACTTGCTTATGGTACATTTTGCCCTCGCTCAATAAAGATGTTATTTGCAATGCTTAAAATCCAGTCTGCAACACTGATTAAACTACTATCCTCCCTGATATTTTTAATTGCCTCAGAGGCTATTTCAGCGCCTGTGATGCAAACCGCTGAGCTCGATGGGCAATCGCGTAGCTGGCGCCTGTTTGTGCCGGATGGCATTAAAGAAGGAGCTGAATACCCTTTAGTGTTTAATTTCCATGGTACCGGGTCTACGCCAAGGGAAATCGCCGAGCTGAATGAACTGGAGAGTCTGGCAGAACAGCATAAGTTTATTGTTGTCGCACCCAAGGCAGAATTCAGCTATGAGATAGGTGGTCGTCAAACCTGGAATGTTGAGCAACTGGATAGCCCGTATAATGACGTGGCTTTTATTAAAGGGCTAATTGCTCATCTGGCACAGCACTACCCCATCGATACCACTCGTATTTATGCTACCGGCTTTTCCGGCGGCGCGCGTATGAGTAGCCGCCTGGCCTGCGATCTGGCTGACACCTTTGCCGCCATCGCCCCCATTGCAGGCGTGCGCTTTGCCGATAATTGCGCGCCGGCCAGGGCCGTGCCGGTACTCACCTACCACGGCACTCAGGATCCGGTGAATCATTACCAGCATCAGGCCGACTCACCACGTTACTGGCACGAAGGTGTAGAGCCGGCCATTCAGGGTTGGGTTGAATTTAATGGCTGTAAGAACACCACTACTACTGCAATTCGCCCGGGCATCACTAAAACTGTATGGTCTGACTGTAAAGACGACGTAGCAGTAATTTTTTATCGCTCTGAACAGGCGGGTCATACCTGGCCCGGCAGTCCCAAAGCGGACATTCTGGCGAAGTACGGTCTGGGCAGCACCGACGACTTACCCATGTCCGAAATCATCTGGGCATTTTTAAAGCAATATCAGCGCCAGTAATAATCTCAGAAAGCTATTGTGCCGGGCAAACTGTGTTTTTTACTTTACAGTCCCGGCTTTGGTCGGCACACTAATTCTATTCCCACCTTATAATAATTAAACAGGAACTCTTCAGTGCTCAACGACATCGTTGCGTTTATTAATAATATTCTCTGGGGTAACGGCCAGGTTCTCATTTACATGCTGCTGATTTGTGGTATTTGGTTCACAATTCGTCTTGGCGGTGTGCAAATTAAACATTTTGGCCATATGTTCAGTCTGCTTAAAGGCAGCACCACCAGTAACAAAGAAGGCATAAGTTCATTTCAGGCACTGTGTACCAGTTTGTCAGCACGGGTGGGCACAGGTAATCTGGCAGGCGTGGCCGTGGCCATTTCACTGGGTGGCGCCGGCAGCATTTTCTGGATGTGGGTTATAGCGCTGCTGGGCATGGCAACCGGCTTTGCCGAGAGTGTATTGGGCCAGTTGTATAAGGTTAAGGATGACCACGGCGAATTCCGTGGCGGGCCGGCTTATTATATTAAGCAGGGCCTGAATAAAACCTGGCTGGCCGTGGCGTTTTCACTGTGCTTATTTTTAGGTTATGGCTTTATCTTTTCTGCCGTGCAGGCCAACACCATCACCGATGCACTGAATGCCGCCTACGACATTCCCACCAGCTATTCAGGTTTAGCGATTATCGCTCTGGCAGCGCTCATTGTAGTGGGCGGTTTACGCGGTATTGCCCGCTTTGCAGAATGGGTGGTGCCGTTTATGGGTATTAGTTACGTACTCGCTGCCCTGCTGGTGTGTGCCATCAACATTACCGAGCTGCCTGCCATGCTGATGAATATTATTCAGTCTGCCTTTGGTTTACAGGAAGCCGGCGCCGGAGCTATGGGCGCGGCGGTGAAAAACGGTATTCAGCGTGGTTTATATTCTAACGAAGCCGGTTCAGGTAGCGTACCTCACGCCGCTGCAAGTGCTGCGCCTAATCCGAATCATCCGGTCTCCCAGGGCTATATTCAAATGCTCGGTGTTTTTCTGGACACTATGGTGCTATGTACAGCCACCGCATTTATTATTTTACTTGCCGGCGGCTCCAGCAGCGAACAGATGGAAGGGATCCGTTTAACCCAGTCGGCAATGGAAACCCACATTGGTGCCGGTGGCGCTGATTTCGTTGCCGCGGCGATTTGCTTTTTTTCGTTTACGTCAGTGGTGGCCAACTACGCTTACGGTGAAAGTAACCTGCACATGTTTAAGCTCGATAACAAAATGGGCCGCATCGGTTATACCTGCGGTTATCTGGCGATGATTTTCTGGGGCTCAATGGCAGCCTTACCGGAAGTGTGGGCGGCGGCGGATATGGCGCTGGGTCTGATGTCGGTCATTAATATTATTGCCATCATGTGGATGACGCCCACTATCGTCAGCATCAGCAAGGATTACTTTAATAAACGCGAGCGGGGCGAAACGCCGGAATACAAAACCGGTGACTGTGAGATTCAGGGTAAAACTGAAGACGGTATCTGGTAATTGAAAAAGGGCCTGATGCATCAGGCCCTTTTTGCTTTAGGCTGGATGCCACTCATATTTTGCGAAGGCTTTATCTACCGGTGTGTCCGCCAGGTGATTAACATAATTGCTCATCACTTTTTGCGCCAGTACCAGGATAATCTCCAACAATTGTTGCTTAGTGTAACCTGCATCAAAAAACGCTTTTAATTGATTTGCTTCAGGATTTCCGCGGTCGATCAGAATCGCTTTGGTTGTTTCACGCAATACTTCCAGCTTTTCCGGTAACGGCGTTTTATTTCTAAGCGCGTCGGTAATGCTATCGTCCACTTTCATGCTTTTTGCAATGCCAGTGTGCGCCGGTACGCAATAATGGCATTCGTGCTCCACATTGGCTGTTTGCCACACTACGGTAAGTTCTTCAGGGCTGAAAGATGTGTTGAGCGCCTTATTATGTAAAATCTGATAACTTTCCAAAAGCTCTGGTGATTCTGCCATGACGCCGTGTAAATTAGGTATCATGCCGAATGCATTAATCGAATCATCCAGCAAAGATTGCGAAGCTTCTGGTGCACTGTCTTTAGTGTGAATGGTAAAATCTGTCATAGCTGTCCTTTATTTTTCGTTAATGAAGTTTTACCATAACGCCTGCATGAACGATCGTTCAAGTTAAATTTGAGCGATCGTTCAAATAATTATTTATAAGGTAGACGAATGAGTTATCCACGGGAACAAAGTATTCAACAGGCAACCGAGGTTTTTTGGTTAAAAGGCTATCTTGGCACCGGCATGCGAGACCTGCAGACGGCACTGGATAAGCGACCCGGCAGTATTTATTCCGCTTTCGGCAGTAAGGAAGGGTTGTATCTTGAGGTGCTTAACCATTACACCGGCGTACTGCATGGTCAGATTATGGCTGTGGCAAACAGCGATACGCCATTGCAACAGCTGCGTGAATTTCTGCGTTTCCCTTTAACAGTAGAAGACAGCGCCGCCCATAAAATTCAGTGCCTGATTGTCAAAACCCAGGCCGACTGGGCGGAACTGCCAGAAGGCGTAAAAAGTGAGCTGCAAGCTGCGCTGGCACACTTGCGTGAAGCCTTTCAGGCGGTGATTTTAAAAGCAAGGAGTACCGGCGAGCTAGCTGCCGATATACCCGTTGAGCGCGCAGCGATGTGGGTACAGGGTCAGTTTATTGCCATGCGGACCCTGGCAACCAGCGTGGAATCGCCAGCGAGCCTGAGCTGGATGGTGGATAAAATTGTCAGTGATTTAAGCGGTGAATGGACGCAGTAATATCATCCCCGTCCCAGCCTGGCTGGGTTTAGGTCACCAGCATTTTAATTAACTGGGCAACCAGTAAAATCATTAACAGCGGCCAGAACCAGCGGGTCAGTTTCGACATGTCTTCACCGCTCATTCGCCATTTCGACTTTTCCAGCAGCGGCACAATGATGACCAATGCTAAAAATAATATGCCAAGAATATAAAGTATGGTCATTAAGCTAATCCCATTGCGTATTTGAGTACCTGAGCCTTAATTGGCCCGGTGTGTTGCGCCAGTTTTAGCAAGCCATTACGCAGCCATTTCAGCGGCGTATGATCATTACTGAAGGTGGTATAAAACCCATCCATGGCCGACATCATCAGTGCGTTATCGCGCTGACGCGGCCGTTGGTAGCCGGTACGTAAGCGAGCAGGAAAGTCTACGCCGTTCGCCTGGCCGTTTGCTGTTTGAGTCAACAGGCAAGCCACGTCCTTAAACCCCAGATTCACGCCCTGCCCGGCCAATGGATTAATGGTATGTGCTGCATCCCCTACCAGAATAACGCCAGGCACTACATACTCACTGGCATGTCTTCTAATGAGGGTAAAAGCGGCTTTATTCAATACCGTAAAGTCATCGCCTAACGGCGGAAAGTCGTTTTCGATAGCCTGCTTTAGCTGGGCTGGCGATAGTTTTGTCAGTGCGGCCAGGCGCGCCGGGCTATCGTACCAGATAAGCGAGGCGTAATTATCGTGCATTGGCAATAATGCCCGGGGGCCGTGAGGGGTAAATTGCTGCCAGGTACAGTCTGCCACCGGCTGAGTAAATTCCACAATAATACCCATGGCCTGCTGAGCGTACTGCCAGCCTGAAATACCAATCCCGGCTAGCTGGCGCACCTGGGACTCGGCGCCATCGGCCCCGATCAGCCATTTAGCGGTAAGTTCGTCACCGGATTCCAGGCGAATAATCACTGGTTCATCGGCGCTGGCAGAACGCTTGATACCGGCAATGTGCGCCGGTGAGTACCATTTAACGTTATCAAAGTCTTGCAGCGCCTGATGACAGCCCAGTTGAATGAGTCGGTTTTCCACAAAGTAGCCCAGGCGTTCAAAGCCAGCATCACTGGCGTTAAAATCGGTTCGGCAATCCGGTTGCTCCCACACCGACAACTCACTGTAAGAGCGCACCCGCATAGCCTCAATATACTGCCAGGCCCCCAGCGCGCGCAGTAGGTCTACCGATGCCACACTGATAGCTGACATGCGTAAATCCGGCGGCTGTGCAGCGTCGAAAGGTTGCGGCGGACGCTGTTCTATAATCGCTACCTGATAACCCTGCTGTGCCAGCCCTAACGCCGTGGCGGCACCCACCATGCCGGCACCATTAATACAAAAATCAAACATATAGGAACCCTGTTTATGTTCTGCGATTATGCCCCAACTCAGGGGTTAAATCTAACATGCGCTTTATATCAGTGCGTTAGCAATAAATCATGAAGTTTAAGCTGTTACGTAAACTTGCCTTGGGCTGGATCGAAAAAGCGCTAAAATCCAGCTCAGACCGGTTCACAAGGGTGGCGATCAGGGTTTATAACAGTTAAAATACGCGGCTATTTTGACCAATATCGCTGCGCGCCCGGGATTAGCTTAATTATCCTGAGTATTGGCGCCAGCCCAACGTGATTATCGAATTGTTATGAGTAAAAAGCTGTACATCAAAACCTGGGGTTGCCAGATGAATGAGTATGATTCGGAAAAAATGGCCGATCTGCTCGATTCAACTCACGGGTATTCGCTGGCCGAAGAAGCGGAGCAGGCCGATGTTATTTTGCTCAACACCTGCTCTATCCGCGAAAAAGCCCAGGAAAAAGTGTTCCATCAGTTGGGCCGCTGGAAAAATCTGAAAAAGACCAACCCGGATCTGATCATTGGTGTGGGTGGTTGCGTGGCCTCTCAGGAAGGCGACCATATTCGTCAGCGGGCGCCGTTTGTCGACCTCATCTTCGGACCGCAAACCCTGCACCGTCTACCTGAAATGATTAACCAAATCCAGGCTGGCGAGACATCGGTTGTGGATGTCAGCTTTCCGGAAATCGAGAAGTTCGACCGCCTGCCAGAGCCGCGCGCAGAAGGCCCAACGGCGTTTGTTTCTATTATGGAAGGCTGCTCCAAGTACTGTAGTTTTTGCGTAGTGCCTTACACCCGTGGCGAAGAAGTGAGTCGCCCGGTGGATGACGTATTACTGGAAGTCGCTCAGCTGGCCGAACAAGGCGTACGCGAAGTTAACCTGCTGGGTCAGAACGTTAACGCATTTCGTGGCGAGCACCACGACGGCTCTGTGTGCCGGTTTGCCGAACTGCTGGAACTGATTGCCGCCATTGATGGTATCGACCGAATTCGTTATACCACCTCACATCCGGTAGAATTTACCGACGACATTATTGCCGTATACGAAACCGTACCGGAGTTGGTTGATCACCTGCACCTGCCGGTGCAAAGTGGCTCGGATCGCATTCTCAATTTAATGAAGCGCGGCCACACTGCCCTTGAATATAAGTCAAAGATCCGCAAATTACGTAAGGTGCGCCCGAATATCAGCATGTCCTCAGACTTTATCATCGGCTTCCCTGGCGAAACCGATGCTGACTTCGAAGCCACCATGGATTTAATTCAGGCAGTGGATTATGACTTAAGCTTCAGCTTTATTTACTCGGCGCGCCCTGGCACGCCGGCGGCAGATGCCGTAGATGATGTAAGCGAAGACACCAAAAAACAACGTCTTTATTTGCTACAGCAACGTATTAACCAGCAGGCACTGCGCATTGCCCGCAATATGCTGGATACTGAGCAGCGCATCCTGGTGGAAGGCCCATCGAAAAAAGACATTATGGAGTTACAGGGGCGTACCGAGAATAACCGGGTAGTTAACTTCCCGGGTACGCCGGATATGATTGGTGAGTTTGTGGATGTTAAAATCACCGATGTATTCAGTAATTCCCTGCGTGGCGAAGTGGTTCGTCGCGAGGCCGACATGGGCCTGCGCGTAGCCGTATCACCACAAAGTATTTTAGCCAAGCATCAGGCCGAGCTGCCTGATGATCTTGGTGTAAGCCAATTTCAACCTTCAATTTAAGAGGCAGTAAAGCAACTTGAGTAAACTGGTAAGTAATGAAGTCGTGCTGGAACCGGAAGATAATAAGCGGTTATCCAGCCTGTGCGGCCCGTTCGACGATAATATTAAGCAAATTGAGCGTCGACTGGGCGTCGAAATCACCTACCGCAACAATTTTTTTAAGATTGTTGGGGAGCCTCAGCAAACCAAAGGGGCCGGTGAGTTACTGAAGTTACTGTACATCGAGACGCAGCCAATTAAAGGGCTGATACCGGATTTACCGCCTGAGCAGGTTCACCTTGCCATTCAGGAAGCCAATTGCCTGGAGCGCGAAGAATCCGGCCAGTACGGCAAGGAAATCAATATCAAAACCAAACGTGGCGTTATTAAGCCACGTAATCCGCATCAGGCGCAGTATGTGGCCAATGTGGTAAATCACGATATTACCTTTGGTATCGGCCCGGCGGGTACCGGTAAAACGTACCTGGCAGTGGCTTGCGCTGTAGATGCGCTGGAACGTCAGGAAGTGCGCCGTATTCTGCTAACCCGCCCGGCGGTTGAAGCCGGTGAAAAACTTGGTTTTTTACCCGGCGATTTATCTCAGAAGGTCGACCCGTATCTGCGCCCGCTTTACGATGCCCTGTTTGAAATGATGGGCTTCGAGAAAGTGGAAAAGCTCATGGAGCGTAATGTTATTGAAGTCGCCCCGCTGGCTTATATGCGTGGCCGTACGCTGAATGATGCCTTTATTATTCTTGATGAAAGCCAGAATACCACCGTAGAACAAATGAAAATGTTCCTCACCCGTATTGGCTTTAACTCCCAGGCGGTTATCACCGGTGATATTACCCAGGTGGATTTACCGCGCGGCGCGCGCTCTGGGTTGCGCCATGCCATTAATGTATTGCAGGATGTGAAGGATATTTCCTTTAACTTCTTTACCGCCGGCGACGTAGTGCGTCACCCGGTTGTTGCACGCATTGTACAGGCTTATGAAGATTACGACGCCGAGCAGGAACGCTTCCGGATTGCTAAAAAGGCAGCCCAGGAACAGGAAAAGCAAGACAAATCCGACGAGAGTGATGACTAAGTGAGCGCCATTGTTGATTACCAGCAGGCCTATGAAGGCGCCGCTGAACTTATTGCTTCTATTCCGGACGAAGCCCAGCTCACCGCGTGGGCTTCGTTGGTTCTGAACCACCTGGAAACAGGCGAAAAAGAACTCACCGTACGGTTTGTAGATAGCGACGAGTCGCAATCGCTTAACCACGAATACCGCGGCAAGGACAAGCCAACCAATGTGCTGTCTTTTCCTTTTGAGTGCCCGCCGGAAGTGCCGCTTAACCTGCTTGGCGATCTGGTGGTTTGTGTGCCGGTTATCGCCGCCGAAGCTGCCGAGCAGCACAAAGCGATTGGCGATCATTATGCCCATATGATTATTCACGGCACCCTGCATTTGCTGGGATACGACCATATTGAAGAAGATGAAGCGCAGGTCATGGAACAACTGGAAATTGACCTGTTAGCCAAATTATCCATTGACGACCCGTATCAAGACGATTAACTTTGCAAAAGACGCAGGCGATTTTTTCATTGTTCATGCGGGCTTCAATGCCAACAATAAACAAGAAACAAACCCTATAACGCTAATTAGACACGGACATTATGAGCGACGATAACCCCCACTCTACCAACGGCTCCTCGGGAAAAAGCTGGTTTGATAAACTGAAGCTTTCATTCTCCGGAGAGCCGCAAAGTAAAGAAGACCTGGTTGAGGTCATCACCGAAGCCGAACAACGCGAGCTGATCGACCCCCAAACCAGAGAAATGATCGAAGGCGTTATTGGCGTCAACGAAATGCGGGTAAGGGACATCATGATCCCACGCGCTCAGATGGTTACCATCGACATCGACCAGCCGGTTGAAGAATTTCTGCCTGTCATGCTCGACAGTGCTCACTCCAGATTCCCCGTTATTAACGAAGATAAAGACCATATCGAAGGCATCTTATTAGCCAAGGATTTGCTCCGTTACGCGTTTATTAATAACGATGATCAGGCTTTCCAATTGCGTGATGTGTTGCGCCCGGCGGTTATCGTCCCGGAAAGTAAACGGGTTGATGTACTACTTAAGGAGTTCCGCCAACAGCGTTATCACATGGCCATTGTGGTAGACGAATATGGTGGTGTTTCCGGCCTGGTGACCATCGAGGATATTCTTGAGCTTATCGTTGGTGAGATTGAAGACGAATACGATCTGGAAGAAGACGGCACCGATGATATCCGCCCGCTTAACAAGTATACGTATTCGGTTAAAGCGCTGGTACCAGTGGATGAGTTTAACCGCTTCTTCGAAACCAAATTCAGCGAAGAAGAAGCCGATACTATTGGCGGTATTGTATTAAAAGCTTTTGGTCATATGCCTGCCACCAGTGATGAAATCACTATCGATAATATCCAGTTTAAAATTACCAACTCGGATAAACGCCGGTTGATGCAACTGAAAGTGACCCTGCCAGATCTGGAGTAATTGGCTTGAGAAAGTGGCTTCCTTTAGTGCTGGTGTTATTGGCCGGCACGTCGTTAACTATGGCCTATGCCCCTTTCGATTTATGGCTGATCACGCCTGTCGCACTGGTGGTTGCGCTACGACAGTTACTCCTTACGGATCTCCCTAAAAAAGCCTTCTGGCTGGGCTGGACCTTTGGCCTTGGCTGGTTTGGTGCCGGGATCAGCTGGGTACACGTAAGTATTGCTGACTTTGGTGGCATGCCACTCATCGCTTCAGTGCTGATGATGTTTTTATTAAGTGCCTATCTGGCACTGTTTCCTGCGGTTAGTTTTTACTTTGCCAAACGGTGGGTCAAACCTGCCCTGCTGCCGCTTCTGCTCCCTGCGATCTGGTTTATTGCGGAGTGGCTCAGAAGCTGGTTGCTGAGCGGTTTTCCGTGGTTATCCTTAGGTTACAGTCAGCTCGACAGTCCGCTATCTGGCTGGTTACCGGTGCTGGGCGAAACCGGTATGACCTGGCTATTAATGACCATGGTAAGCGCGTTAGCCGTGGCCACCCTGAGCAAACGATTTTTACAGGCCATTGCCATTACCGGTGCGGTGACAATCGCAGCGCTACTGTTAAATACCGTCAACTGGGTTAAGCCCCAACAACCGGTTTCTATTGGGATGGCGCAGGGCAATATTGCGCAGTCTTTGCGTTGGGTACCCGAACAGGACGAACCAACCATGAACACTTACCGGGAGCTTACTAACCTGGTATGGGACAACGATGTGATCATCTGGCCCGAAGCCGCTATTCCCAAACTGGAAATGCTGGCTCAGGATTTTATCACTGATATGAACGCCGAGGCGGCCCGCTACGATACGGCCATCATTACCGGTGTGGTGAACTATAATTTTGAAAGTCAGGAAGCCTGGAACAATCTGATTGTACTGGGTAAATCCCATGCTAACGACGAACAGGGCCATTACCGTTATTTTCACGGCAACCGCTATGCCAAGCACCACTTGTTACCGATTGGCGAGTTTGTCCCTTTTGAGGATTTATTACGGCCGCTGGCTCCCCTTTTCGACCTGCCCATGTCATCGTTTAGCCGTGGCGATTTTCAACAACCCAACCTGCTGGCCAACGGCCTGCATCTGGCCCCGGCCATTTGCTTTGAGATTGCCTTCCCTCGACAAGTGAGAGCCAACCTTTACGCCGACACCGATTTTATCATTACCGTCAGCAACGATGCCTGGTTTGGCCGTTCCCATGGCCCGGCTCAACATTTACAAATTGCCCGTATGCGGGCTAAAGAGCTGGGCATTGGCGTGATCCGTTCTACCAACAACGGCATATCGGCCTTTATCGACCATCGGGGTAAAGTGGTTGCGCAGTTGCCGCAGTTTGAAACTGCCGCTCTATCAGCCACCTTAGCAACCGTTTCCGGCAGCACACCTTATCGTCGCTGGGGCGATTTCCCGCTGTGGCTGTTAACCGGTTTAATTGGGTTGGTTTTCCTGTTTATAAAATTGCGCGAGCGTAGCGCTCAAAACAACTGAGGTTTCTTCGCTCAATAGCGCCGCTTAATCGCGATTAATCTATACCTTTCGCTGGCTAACTGCTAGTTTTGTACCTTAAGGTTTAACATTCCAGGGTACTCAATGAAAACGATAATAACACTCCTTGCACTGACGCTTGGCGCTTCTTCTGTGTGTGCTAAAACCACGGTACTGACCGCCGATCGCATGATCGACGTCGAAAATGGCAAACTGATCACTAATGCTGTGGTGGTAATGGAAGATAACACCATTGTGGCAGCCGGTACCAAACGTTCGGTAACGATTCCCTCTGATGCCGACGTGATGGCTCTGGGCGATTACACGCTGATGCCCGGGCTAATGGATATGCACGTTCACCTCACCTCTGATGCCACAAAACATGGGTATAAACGTCTGGCAGATTCCTTACCGCGCGTTACCCTGACCGGTGTGAAACATGCCAAAGCCACGCTTATGGCTGGTTTTACTACGGTACGTAACGTTGGCGCCCCAGGCTTTGCCGATGTGGCCTTACGAGATGCCATTAACGATGGCGACATACAAGGGCCACGAATGTTTGTGTCGGGCCCCTCTCTGGGCGTAACCGGCGGGCACTGCGACAATAACCTGCTGCCCTATGAATTTCATACCGTCAGTGAAGGCGTAGCAGACGGCCCCTGGGCCGTTCGCGAAATTGTGCGTCGCAATATTAAATACGGCGCTACGGTGATTAAATTCTGTGGCACTGGCGGCGTATTATCAAAAGGCACCAAAGTGGGCGTTCAGCAATACACCTTCGAAGAAATGCAGGCGCTGGTAGACGAAGCGCACATGCGCGGTTTAACTGTTGCCACGCATGCGCACGGTACCAGCGGCATTAAAACAGCCATTAAAGCCGGTGTCGACTCGGTAGAGCACGTTAGCTTACTGGATGAGGAAGGCATTGAGCTGGCGCTTAAACATGGCACTTACTTCTCGATGGATATTTACGTTACTGAGTATATTTTGGGTGAAGGCGAAAAAGCCGGCATCTTAGAAGAAAGCCTAGCTAAAGAGCGTATTGTGGGCAAGCGTCAGCGTGAAAACTTTCAGAAAGCCGTGAAGGCCGGGGTAAAAATGGTGTTTGGTTCGGATGCCGGGGTTTACCCTCACGGCGACAACGGCAAGCAGTTTGCCCGCATGGTGCGCTTTGGTATGACGCCAATGCAGGCGATTCAGGCGGCCACCATTCATCCGGCAACGCTGCTTAAACAACAAGAAACGTTAGGCAGTATCAGTGCCGGTAAAAAAGCCGATATTGTAGGCGTAAAAGGTAACCCGCTGGATGATATTTCGCTGCTGGAAAACGTAGGTCTGGTAGTTAAAGATGGCCATATTGTAAAATCTGTAGCCATGTAACTTTCTAATTTTAAATTGATTTTCAAAAATCCCGCTTAAGAAAGCGGGATTTTTTTATGCACACTATTGAAAAAGAATCAGCTGCACATATCTCTTTTACTGTCGGGGCTTAATGATAAGGCCGACGGAACCATCGCCGCTACGCGGGATGGTATTAAACCTAACTTTACATATTGCTTAATTGCGAGGATATGACCATGCGTACTATCGATCTATCTCCACTTTACCGTTCTTTTATTGGTTTTGACCGTCTGGCATCCATGATTGATGCAGCTTCTCAAAACGGTAATCAAACCACTTATCCGCCATACAACATTGAGTTACTGGGCGAAGACAAATACCGAATCAGCATGGCCGTAGCCGGCTTCAGCAAAGACGATGTAACCATCGAAGTGCTGGAAAACGCGCTGACTGTGGCCGGTAAAAAAGACGCCGAGGAAAGCCAGGATGAGGAACAAAAACGTCAGTTCCTGCATAAAGGTATTTCTGAGCGCAACTTTGAGCGCAAGTTCCACTTAGGCGACCACGTTAAAGTAACCGGCGCTAACCTGGAACACGGGCTACTCAATATCGATCTGGAACGTGAAATTCCAGAAGAGAAAAAGCCCCGCCAAATTGAAATTGGCAGTGCATTACTGGAAAACAAACAGTAACCACTAAGACATTATCTCCCTGCTAAGCGGCGCTAAATGCGCCGCTTTTTTATTGCATGCTCTCTGGTAGAACATATCTGAGCGAAATGTCGGCTGAAGACAAGGTTTGGACATGCAGTGCCCTTGTTTTTTATATCATTTGAAGTGCCGAAAGCTTAATTTTTTGTACTTTTCTAATAACGCTCGAGGAGTCACTAAAAATACATTTAATTTACCTCATTGCAATGAGATGCAATCGTTTAGTACAACGAATACCCTTCAATACACTGATTTAAGTTCATTGAGTTGTTTCTGAAAAGTATTTAATCGACGCCTCAGAAGCAGTTAACTGGTAATGAAACTTACGTCAGATTGCCATTAACTCAAGTAGCAGAAAACAGCAGCTAATAAATATATTTATTAGATTAAACATATGAAATTTAAAGAAATGACGTAAACACGACACGAAAATGTCGTAACAATGTCGGCTGATTTTGGTTACTATTTCACTAGAATTATCGTGACACGGAGTAGCACATGAAAATGAAAAGTGCCCAATTTGCAGAACAGTTAACCTACCAGCGAAAGTTGAGAGGTCTGTCGCAGGAGCAGTTAGCGGAGAAAACAAAAGTTACCGTTCGTACCATCCAGCGAATCGAAAAAGGAACCGTCACTCCACACCTGCGAACCGTGAAGCTATTAGCCGCCGCGCTTGAAATAGATGTGGATGATTTGTTGCAGCTTGATGATCCTCGCGAGGAGAATATTCAGACTAAGTGGCTATTACTCATGCATGCCTCACCGTTTATTGGTGTTGTGCTGCCGTTTTTGAATATTCTGTGCCCATTGTTTGTGTGGGTACACAAACGCGAAGACAGCCCGATATATGATAGCCAGGGGCGTGCTGTAATTAATTTTCAGATAACCATGACACTGTTATATGTGCTGGCATTTATTTTCCTGCTCACTATTAAGGGCTTCGGCTTTTTATTCTTTATCGCAGTTGTGCCTCTTAATGCCGTTATCATGCTTGCCAACATTATCGCCGTAATGCGACATCGAAAATGTTATTACCCTGCGATTCCCTTTTTAGGTATGAAGCACGGATAGCGATAACACTCTTTAACCCCAAATTGAGAATCTATATTATGAAAGCGATAATTTACTATCTGCTGATGGCAACACTTGCGCTAAATTCACAATCGGTCGCGAGTGCTGAACCCCAAACCATCGACGAAAAAATCGAGAAATTTAAAACCTATGTTAAGCATTTTCGTCAACAAAACCTGATCCCGAGTCTGTCTGTGGCGATTGTCAAAGACGGTGAGATTATCATGCTGGAAAGCGTCGGTTTTCAGGATCATGATGCCGAGGAGCCAACTACTGAGAACACCAGTTACCTTGCAGCCTCTATTACCAAAACGTTCACGGGCGCAACATTGTTAGCAATGGATGCTGACGGCCATATTGATCTCGATGCAGATTTTACTACCTTAAGCGACTGGGATCGTCGCTGTCACTGGATAACCACCAGTGGTTCAATCTTCGGTGGTGGTACCCTGGATAATGGCTACCATGTGCCGAAACTACAATGTGATCAGGTAATTACACTGCGCCAGGTGCTTCAACATCAGGTCCAGGGTAAGCCAGGTAGCAGCTTTTTCTATAATCCGATCGTGTTTGGTCGTCTTTCCAATTGGGTGGAGGAGAATACCGAGCACAGCTGGCGCTACTGGGTTAACAAGTACGTAATCCAACCCGGTGAGCTGAAAAATATCTCCGTAGGCTGGCGCGATGAAAAAGCAAGCTCAGTGCTAACGCACCTCGCGCCCCCTTTTCGCCATGCGCCTGAAGAATCTGACGGGCTGGCCAACGCAATACTGCCAAATACTGAGCTGAACGCTAGCTCCGGCATTATCGCCAGTGCCAAAGCGTTGGCCCACTACTCGATCGCACTGGATGAGGGAAGGATCCTATCCGGGCCTTTGCGTGAAACGATGTGGAGCCCTGCCGCAGACACTAATGGGCAACCCATGCCCTATGCCTATGGCTGGTTTGTACAACAGTGGCAGGGGCACCGCCTTGTCTGGCATGGCGGCTGGTGGCCTGACGCTTATGCCGGTTTGTTGTTAAAAGCGCCCGAGGATGGGCTAACCCTGGTAGCGTTAGGTAACACCGACGGTATTCGAAACGAGATCAACAGCCTTACCGGCGCACATATTGAACAAAACCCATTGGCTCTGAAATTCCTGGAATTATTCGTCGGCGGAACAAAGTCGTTTAGCAACTAAAACTTTTATCAGAATTTGAGTAGCCCTCACCGAACACAAAACGCATATTGAAAACAACAGTGCCGGATAGAAGAAATATCCCTCTCCGGCCGCTTTACTCAAGAAACCATCAGGTTTGCTCTCGTTTTGTTATTAAGAGTGTCAAAATATAAGCGACGACTAATCCTTTTAATCGGCCTGCAGCGACAGCTCCACACTGCTCGACTGAGACTGCAGATGCTCCCGGCTGTTAAGTAAAAACAAGCGCCCGGCTTCGACCTGAGCCTGATTGACTAAATAGGCCTTCACGCGTTTGCCTCGCTCCTGAGCCAGTGCGGCCAGCTCACTTTCGGCAATGGTAATACTGTCGCTCAAACGATTGTACATCGCGATATGCAGGGCGCGGGTGACCTGTTGTTCGGTGACGGGTTCCTCATTATTATTTTGCAGTTGCGCCCGGATCCGCTGTTGTTCATCCTGAATAGATTCCGAAAATGTTTCGCTAAACAGGGTTTCCAGCGTACTCGCCAGCGGCCCTTCAAGGGGCACATTACTGGCAGAGAAGTTATCCGGTAACGCATCCTGTGCACTGCGCTCAAGTAGTTGCTGGTGTAATTGCGCCACGGCCAGTTCCCGGGCATCGCTCACCGCATCGACTGTGCCCTCAATACTTACCCGTAAACCCGGGCGTTTATTCAGCGCTTCGGCCAGCGTTGTGTAGCTTGTTCATCGAGCGAGTTCTGGCCTGCGGCGAAATCAACCCGGTTAAGTTCATCCTCACTGCCCACCAGGCTGGCCAGAAAGGTAAACGGTGCGGTCACGGCTTTGCTTATAAGGTTACCCAGGGCGTTTAATATAATCGAACCAAAACTGAAATCCGGATTATCCAGATCGCCAGACACCTCAAGACCGAGGTCGATCACCCCGTCGTTATCCTGCAGTAACGCAACTGCCAGGCCCAGTGGCAAACTCAGCGCCTGCTCCGAATCGCTTTTTTTGCCCAGCGTAAGCTGATCAATCACTACGTGATTATCACCATCAAGCTCACTGTTTTGCACCTTATAGCGAACATCCAAAGACAACAGCCCTTTATCGATGTAATACCCCATGTAAGTGCCTGAATAAGGGTTCACCGAGGTAAGTTCAGCGCCCTCAACGGCAAAGTCCAGATCGAGGAACAGTTCTTCCAGCAATGGGTTAATTTCGCCTTTGAGGGACACCGGTGCATAGCTGTCGATCTTGCCGTTAATAGCAACTTTCGCAGCACTCCCCGCATTGGAGGTGAGTTGCTCAATAGAGCCGTTTAGCGATTCAATACTCGAGGCAAACTGCGGTGTTAAAGACTCATCAGCAAAGTAAGCACTGCCGTTATTGAGGTTAATGACGGCGATACTGATTGCTAGCGGAGAGCCTTCAGCTTGGCCGGTTTCTGGCGTATTAACAGAGTCTCCTTCAGCTTGGCCGGTTTCTGGCGTATTAACAGAGCCTTCAGCGTCGCCAGCTTCTTGCGTATCAACAGAGTCTCCTTCAGTATCGCCGGTTTCCCGCGCTTTGTCAGAAGACGGTTCATTGGCTTCTTCTTCACTTTCACCACTGCGTATAATGGCACCGATATTAGTGCGCTTTTGCTCATCGATAAGGATTTTCGCGTAGGGCTCAGTGATATTAATGGCGGCGATATCCAGCGTATTGTTGTCAAGATTGAAGCGCAGATCGGCTACGTCCAGAGTTTGCCATTTGACTAATGGCTCAAAGTGCAGCCCATCCAGAATCGTCAGGTTGGCAAGTGTTGCATCACCACTCACCTGCAGTTTTTTGCCGCTCTCCGCTACTTCGTAGCGGGTAGTGACAGACAGCGCCCCTTCCGATAAGGACAAATTGAAGAAAGGTGTTAAATACGGCTGCACTTGTGACAGCGCGATCGCCGAAAGTGTGAGCTCACCAGCCACTGCCTGCGTTGCCAGATCGGCACTGCCGCGAGTGATTAATTCTCCCTGAGCATTCTCCGGAATAGCCTGAGAATTCCCGCTGATAGCCAGTGTAACATCATAGTCAACAGGCACTGAGAAGTTGCTGTCTATTTTGCTTGTTGTCACCGTTATCGGGTGAACCCGCCAGTACATGCTTTGCGCAACAGCCTTATCGTGCAGTTGTATATCTCCTTCGGTAATTGCCAGTTTACCCAGTACAACTCGCCAGGCGGCAGATGCCTCTGACTGCGAGTTTTCTTCTGGTTCCGCATTATTTTGTACTACCCCGGCTGGCATCAGCAGGCTAACCAGATCCAGCCCGTCATTGTCATACACGCCATTGATATAAGGTGCTTTAAGCTTCAATCCGGCAATATCCACACGCTGTGAATCAGTGTCTAGCCGCATATCGGTTAAGCTAAACGTATCCAGCGAGATGCGTTGACTGGTTGTATCAGATAGCGCCAGTGAATGAACAGCCAGCTGACCGTCATTTGCCCTGAAGCGAAAGCCTTGCTCGGTTTCACTCACCTTGTAACCTACTGAGAAATCCAAGGTTCCATCGGTTAAACGCGCTTTGATGATGTCGTCAGACAGCGGCCATAACGGTGGCAGGGCGAGCTTCTTTATCTTTACTTTACCGGTAAGGGCCAGTGGTGCCAGTTGAAACAGACCATCCACGTACACCGTGCCGCCTTCGGTAGTGGTCACATTCACCTGATACAAATTATCCGGACTGCCTTGTTCCTCGCTTCGTGCACTATCCGAAATCGTCGCGTGGGTATCCAGATTTTCCAGCTCCAGCGCCAGATCGGGATATACCAGTTCAGCACCGCTCACCCGGTCGAACACTTCAACTTTGCCATCCGTTACGTTTAACAATCCGAGGCGCAGGTGCGGAATGCCGCCTTCATCACCGGGCTCTTCTTTAGTTTCTTCGGGCAAACTTTGTGACTGAATATGCCGAATGATATCTGAAAAGTTGAACTCCGTGGTTTCACCGCCCTGCTCGCGAGTTAACCGCGCGTAAGGGCCGTTTAAATAGAAATGCTCAAGGGTTGGCGTAAAGGTTAATAAGGTGCGCCAGAATGCCGCATCGGCCTCCAGTTGAGAAAAACGCACAAAGTCGTTCCGTTGTTCTGCCTCTGCAATACTAAAGTTAGTTACGCGTATACGTAGCAAAAAGGGATTAATCGAGATGGCTTCAACGGTCACTTCACGCCCGAGGCTTTGCGATAGCGCCGCCGGCAATTTCGAGGTTAATACATACGGCGTCACCAGCCCCAGTAACAATGCATACAGCAAATAGGCCAGCAGACACCACTCACTTACACGCAACCAGCGCGGCTGCTGATGATAACCTTTTCGCCAGGTATTTAACTTGCTCATAATAAATCCATTCCTGATTGTTCCCGTTGCGGCTCTCTGCGGCGCTGTTGCCTGTCACAGTAGCAGTAAAGTATCCGGCTAACAATTTGCCAGACTACGTCCGCGAGTCAAACCGCCCTTGCTGATCATTTAGTAGTCTCAGACTGACAAAAGTTCGTTTAACTTATAACCTGAAGTTTCGGCCATTTCTCTAACCATTGCTTGCTGGCAATTCGCTGCTCAAATACAGCCTTACTACGCAGCGGATTGTGAGTGAGTTTACCCTCAAGCAAAGACTGAACCCCAAAAGGCGCAGCCAGTTCCAGTTGATTGTTGTCAACCAAACGCACGCCCACAGCCGTTTCTTTTTCTGGCCAGTAACGCATCGCATCAGTACTGTTTTGATAAGCCGGGTCCTGATTGCGGTGATGCATCACGGCCTGATTTTTAACCTGCCAGTTAATATCAGGTAACGCATTGGTAAGTGTCTTTTCGATGTCTTCCGGCGCTATGCGTAGTTGCTCGTCATAATAAATAACATCCACATCATTGAGCGGTGTAGGTGGATAGTCGTGCAACGCATCCCATACCATATTGCGCACAAACCCCGCAGCAACAAAACAATCCGGTAACTGCAGTGTCTGCACTGCTTGTAATTGCTGCATTCGCGGCTTGTCCTGGCGTAGCATGGTCTCAATAGTGTTCATGGTGCACCCTATCGGCTGTCACAATCTAACTCTTTAAACAACTGTGCTCTTTGAGAAGACGATAACGCATAATAACTAAAGTGAATATCCCGGCCATTGTGATTACACAGCCGGACTTGTTTTGGGTAACCCGAAGTAATTTTAAACCCACCAAAGTGTTGCTTTTCAATGGTGCGTTTACGGCCAAATTCGGTGACGGTCAAGTGATCCGGATTAATAACAAGACTAAATGGCTCAACGCGTCCGGTGCCACTATTGAACAGCAATAACCACAGCGCAAAAGCCAGATTATAGCCAATGAGCAACACCGCCGATTGCCACAAACTGGCCATAGAATTTTCGCCCAGAGCCACCACCAGGGCCACAGCACTGAGTTGCGGCACCGCATACAAGAAGAAGTGCACATATAAGCGGTTAAAAAATCCCTGCCGATTGCTTTGTTTATATTCCATTGATTATCTTTCTGACAAACACACTTTATGCAATATCAATCCTAATCCGCTAGCGAGTTTTAGAATAGCTTGCGCAGTTTTCCGCGCTTATTACCGATAAAGTAGCTAAATTACACTCAACCCCTGATGCAGAATAGTTTACACTGGTTCCATTATTTAATCCTCCGGTAACCAACAGGAAAACAAAGTGCCCTCCATGCAGTCAGGCGCTGACAGCCAAGCCTCTTTATCCTTTGCAAAATTATTAAAATTACTCGGTCCGGGCGTATTGATGGCCACTGCCGCCATTGGTGGCAGCCACCTGGTAGCCTCTACTCAGGCCGGGGCTAAATTTGGCTGGCAACTGGCATTGCTGATCCTGGCCGTAAACCTGTTTAAATACCCGTTTTTCCGGGCAGGGGTGAGCTACACCATCAGTAGCAATAAAACCCTGCAACAGGGTTATCTCACCATGGGCAAGCCCTATTTGCTCATGAGTTTTGCACTTAACGGTATTTCTTCTTTTGTGAATGCCGCTGCCTTATTGCTGTTTTCAGCCAGCTTACTGGGCTACTTTATTCCGTTTGATGTGGCGTTGCCCTGGCTGGCCGCTGTATTACTCATCGTATCGCTGGTTATCCTGCTGGCCGGCCATTACCATGCGCTCAATCAGGTGGCCAAGGTGATTATGATAGCCCTGGTTATCGCCACTATTTCGGCCACCGTGATTGCCTGGCAACAAGGCCCGGTTGCGCCGGCCGACTTTGAATCCCCCTCGCCCTGGACGCTGGCAGCTATTGGTTTTCTGGTGGTCACCATGGGCTGGATGCCCGCCCCGATTGAAATATCTGGCATCACTTCACTATGGTTAAAAGAGCAGTGTCACGAAGCTAAAGTCACGCCGCAATCGGCCTTATTCGACTTTAACCTCGGCTATCTGGTTACGTTACTACTGGCCCTGATGTTCCTGGCACTGGGTAGTCTGGTATTGCATGGCAGCGGTCAGGAACTGGCGAGCGGCGGTATCGGCTTTTCGCACCAGTTGGTAGATTTATATGCATCCACCATTGGTGAATGGTCCCGTTATCTGATTGCCGTAATTGCCTTTTTATGTATTTTTGGCTCGGCGATTACCGTGTACGACGGTTACTCGCGGGCCCTGGCAGAATGCTACACGCTGCTCAAAGGCAAACAGGATGTGTCTGATAGTGTGTTTGCGGTATGGTTGTTACTGGTGGCTGCGGCCAGTTTTGCCATGGTTTTATTCTTCCAGTCTGCCCTGCTGGCTATGCTGGGGTTTGCCATGACCCTGGCCTTTATGACCACGCCGGTCTTTGCCTGGCTTAACTACCGCCTGGTCAACCGTCATGATATCCCGGAATCTCTCAGAGGGGGCCCGGTAGTGCTGTGGCTAAGCCGGGCCGGACTGGTTTATTTATTTGGCTTTCTGATTGTCTTTATCATCTGGAAATGGTTCCTCTAAGCTCATCAAGGTATCAATAATGAAAACACTCTACACCCGTCTCCTGCTGCTGGTCTTTTCATTAAGCAGTTTTGTAACGTATGCCGAAGCGTTTCGAAGCGTAGAGATAAGCACCTCCCAGCAGGCCTTACCGCCGGTGATGATCCAGGGGCCAATGCCTATTGAGGCACAATATTTTGCGTCGTTACTGAGCGATGTACGCACCGAGAAGGCCGGTCAGGCGACGTTTTATATTGGTACCTACAAGGGTTATCCGGTAGTGGTTGCGCAAACCGGTAAAGGCCTGGAAAACACCGCTGCCGCCACCGCGATTGGCATTGAACGTTATCATCCCCGGGCCATTATTAATCAGGGTACATCCGGCGGACATGATCCTGATTTACAGGTTGGCGACATTGTTTTAGGCAAACGCAGCGTCAATGCGAGTAATTTTAAAACCCCTTTTCGTGATAAAGGTGAAGGCTCTGCTCCACTTGACTGGTTACCCATGGATCTTCTCGCCTCTGAAGGCAGTGCCGGCGAGGGAGACTCAGCCAAAGATGCAGAGCGTATTCGTTACTATGTTGCCGATGCTGAGTTACTGGCGGCGGCTCATGCGGTAAAAGATCAGTATAAGCGCGGTAAAGTAGTGGAAGGCACTATCGCCAGTGGAAATTTCTGGAACAACGAGCTCGACCGAATCGCCTGGCTGCATACCAAATTTGGTACCAGTACTGAAGAAATGGAAACCGCCTCGGCAGCTCAGATTGCCCACAGTTATGGCATCCCTTTTCTGGGGATCCGGGTCCTTTCCAATAATCTGACCAACAGTGGCCATTACGATCCGTCTACTGCAACCGATTGCCAGGCCTTTGTTAAGCGGGTAATCGAACAGTATATTAAACACAACAAAAGGTAGCTCTTCAGAGCTACCTTTTGTTACGGGTAAATACCGATTTTAAAGTGGAGAATAAGGCAAGGATGACTGATGAGCCACAATTCTTAACTTACCGGATTTGTCTTTAACGTAGGCAAAGGTATATTCCACTTTGGTCTCACCACCCTTCGTATCGGTAAAATAATAATTCCCCATGGCCACCGCCATACTGCAGCTGTTATTAATAATCCCAACATTATCAAACTTCACTTTGGTGTACGGCTTGATAGCAAACCCTTTATCTTCTGAGTAGGCCTCGTTACCGCCCACAAAATACGATAACGCCGCATCAAAGCTCGATCTGAACTGTACTTTTGCAGCCAGCGTCGGTTTAAATAACACGCTGCTCAGGTCGTAACCGTACATATCCTGAATAAAATCTGCCGCGGCGGTTGTATAGTTGCCGTTAGATGAATAGACCGACCCGATTCTTACAATCCCGTCGCCCCAGAGCTTCTGAGCCTCTACCACTTCGCGCTCTGAAATACAGGTATCGGAATAGAGCAAACGATTATCCACCACCGATGCTTCGGCGGCGTTTGCCGCAGGCTCATCCATACTGCTTTTTAATTGCTGGGATTGTGCGGTAGCGCAACCTGTTAACACGGCCGAGGAGAACGAAAGAACCACTA
>CATMRP010000060.1 GCA_950073835.1 uncultured Alteromonadaceae bacterium | reverse complement strand
TTACTTATTGCATTAAATAAGTTTAACTGTTCAAATTGGACAAATAAGTAAAACTAACTCTAAAACACTTTGCACCGATTACGACTGAATTCAACAACACGATGGCTGATTGTTGCTGCTATTTTTATTTGTAGTGGCGTGGTTGGCTTTGTGCAAAATTCACAAAAAATAAATGATATTTCACCGCAAACTACCAGCAAGTTGCAGTGCGATACGCCGTTGTCGCAAAACAGCAAAGTCTTTAACGTGTACCTTACTGAGCAATCTATAGCTGAAAAAGCCCTGCCATTACTATGTGCTAATAATGTAGTGCAACGTCAGTTTGGCGATGTAAAAGTGATTATCGGTCGTAACGACTTTGATACCTTCCGGTTTGTTAATCACGGCGTGCCGGAACTCACCCTGGTTAAAAGTAACGTGGTAGACGCCTTCGGCGCCGACCGCATCTATCACTACGATAGCATTGCTGCTCATCCCGATTACAGCGCGTATTTTATCGCCCTGCGTGAAAAACCGGCGCTCAGCAAAGAATATTTGTTGGGCAAACGCATCGGTATACTCGACTATCCAAGCAGTCGTTCTGGGCATATTGTCCCCAAAACGGTGTTGCAGCGTTTAGGCCTGAACGATTCTAACATCAAGCTTTATTACTACAATTCGCATCAGGAACTCCGCCGCGCACTGATGGCCGGAGAGGTGGATATTATCTCCAGCTACTGGGGTAAAGCGGATGAGCAAACGTTGTCACGTAATTACATTACATCACTGGAAAACAGCGTGCCCGGTATGCGCTGGTATTTAAAGATGCAGGATAACAACACGGATTTACGCTGTGCTATTCAGCAGGTTATCACCGAGATATCCAATAACCACCCACGTAAGTACTACCGCGATGTGGTGCTAATTAACGAGTGTAATTCAAATGAAAACCTATGATATTACACCCAACGACTGGCTGAAGGGCGCTCTTGTCACCCTTTTACTGTTTGTTATCTTTCAGCTTGGTGCTCTGCTGGGCCAGACCGGTGCCCGGTTATATGCCGAGCATGAGGCTGTCGATAAAATCAAAGCGCGCATCAGCCTGGATTTGCAGTTTCTGGATGTGGGGAACCAAACCTTAAGAACGCCGCCAAATCAGGATACACTCAAAGATTACCTTAACCGCATCAATACTATTCTCAGCGAACAACAAACCGGCGTGTGGCTGGTGTCATTGCAGTCGGTAACTGCCAATGCAGAGGGCCAGCCTGAAAATGCCCGCTTAACTCAACTTGTACTGGAAAATTCCGAACAAACCGTCAACCTACAGCTGGCTACCAAACCGCTTTATCGTTATCTGTCATTCAGCCCGTTAGCACTGCTGGCAGCCCTGTTGGTCTCACCGGCATTTGTGAAGGTGCGAACCAGCCAACGCCGCGCAATAAAAGCAGCCACGTTAGCGCAAGCGGTGCCAATTGTTAAGATTACGCCTAAGTTAACTGTTAACCTCAACGAGAAAACCCTGGGCAATGGTGTTAACGATGTCACTGTGCAGCTACAAAATAAACCGTTATGCTTTTATACGGCTTTGTTGCACTATTGCATTGAAAATCCAAACGCGATACTACTTCACCACAAAGACATCCCGCCTGAACTGACCCACCTGGCCAGTAAGGTGTTTACGCGCCTGATGGAATTAGGTCATACCAAACGCAAACGACCAGACTTTAACGCTAACCTGGATAAAACGTTGAGTGAGATCCGCGCCGCCCTCGATGAGGTATTTGCCGGCTTCAGTGAAGAGAAAACCCGGTATTATCCGCCGCGCGCCCAGGGTGAAGGTTCACGTTCAAAGCAACACTCCTATGCTCTGCCGCTACTGCATGCCAGCGACATTGATATTATTGGTGAATAACAGGATTTGTAACCAGGCCTGTACAGCATTGGTGTGAACCCCTGATGACAGACAGTTTGCAAGCCGGGCAAACAATGGTAACCTGAACAAATGGTCAGCATTATAATGCAAAGACTCACCATTTGCCGGGATGTCAAAACACCCCCGAACGGCGCTATCTGATTTAAAGCCTATACTGCGGGATTGATTCGCGCGGTGCATTTGCGTATCTTTGCTATAACTAAAAATACGTAATTCCCACTATGCAAACACCCCTGATTATTGCTATTTCCGGTGCTTCTGGCTCTGGTAAGTCGTTGTTTACGCAGAACCTAATTAATGCTTTTTCTGAGCAAGGTCGGCCGGTACAAATCCTCCGCGAGGACCATTATTACCGCGCTCAGGACCATTTACCCATGGAGGCACGGGAAAAAAACAACTACGACCATCCTAACGCCTTTGAGCACGAATTATTAAAAGCTCATCTGGGTGCTTTGCGCAACGGCGAGCCCATTGACTACCCGCATTACTGCTTTAAAACCCACACCCGGTTACCCAATACCGAGCGGTTACAGCCTGCGCCAGTCGTGATCCTAGAAGGCATTATGCTGCTTGCCAGAGTAGAGTTACTGCCTCTATACGATGTTAAAATCTTTATCGACACGCCGCTCGATATCTGCCTGATGCGCCGCATGATGCGGGATGTTAAGGAGCGCGGGCGGACCATGGATTCAGTCGCAAAGCAGTACGAAAAAACGGTAAAACCCATGTATCACCAGTTCATTGAACCCAGCCGTTTTACTGCCGACGTAGTGGTAACCCAGGGTGGCAAAAACCAGATTGCGCTGGACGTAATAAAATCACATATACAACAAGCTATTAAGTAAAGGATTACCCCATGATAAGTTTACTGGGCGTCGCCCTGCTGTTATGTATTGCATTCGCTTTATCAAGTAATCGACGTTCCATAAACTGGCGTACCGTGGGTGGCGCGTTTGCCATTCAGGCCGCGGTGGGCGCGTTTATTCTATATTTTGAGCCCGGTATTCAGCTGTTACTGAAAACCACCGAGTTTGTGCAGAACATTATCGACTACAGTCAGGCGGGTATCGATTTTGTGTTTGGCCCCATTGGTAACAAGTCACTGGGCTTTATTTTCGCCTTTAATGTACTGCCCGTTATCATCTTTTTCTCTTCATTGATTGCCGTGCTTTATCACCTCAAAGTGATGAACATTATTATTCGCCTGATCGGTGGTCTGCTGGAGAAAGCCCTGAAAACCAGTCGGCCGGAGTCGATGTCGGCAGCGGCCAATATTTTTGTAGGTCAGACCGAAGCACCACTGGTGGTACGGCCGTATATCCCCAACATGACCCGCTCTGAGTTGTTTGCCATTATGGTCGGCGGACTCGCTTCCATTGCCGGCTCGGTAATGGCTGGTTATGCCGGCATGGGCGTCGAGCTTAAATATCTGCTGGCTGCCAGCTTTATGGCTGCCCCGGGTGGCCTTCTAATGGCTAAAATAATGCAGCCGGAAACCTCAGAGCCGCACAACGAGTTGGAGAAAACCGAAGAAGAGAAAACCCACTATGCCAACGTGTTCGACGCCGCCGCCAGTGGCGCAGCTTCCGGTTTGCAGCTTGCTCTGAACGTTGGCGCGATGTTGCTGGCTTTTGTGGCCCTGATTGCCATGCTGAATGGCATTATTGGCTGGGCTGGCGGTCTGGTTGGTTTTGACAACCTCACCATTCAGCAAATTCTCGGCTTCCTGTTGCAGCCTCTGGCCTGGACACTGGGTGTGCCCTGGTCTGAAGCGCAGATTGCCGGTAGCTTTATTGGCCAGAAGATAGTGGTTAACGAATTTATTGCCTACCTGGATTTTATTGCAGCACAACCTGAGCTGTCTCCAATCAGTCAGGCAATTATTACGTTTGCTTTATGTGGTTTTGCTAACCTCTCATCCATTGCTATTTTAATGGGCGGTATCGGCGCCATGGCCCCCACCCGGCGTAAAGAAATCGCTCAGTTGGGGCTTAAGGCGGTTTTTGCTGCTACCTTATCCAACCTGATGAGCGCAGCGCTGGCCGGTTTTTATCTGACACTGGGCTAAACTTTCGGCCGTAATCAATCCGGCTTGATATGTATCAAGCCGCTGGCATTTGCAGTGCCGCAAAGCCACATTATACTTTGTAAAATCAGAACGACAGGAAACCCTATGAACTTAGTTGCCGTAGATTATCAGGCAGATAACGCTGCCGAGTTATTCGCAAAATCGCTGCATGAAACCGGTTTTGGCGTATTAAAAAATCACCCTATTAAAAAACAACTGGTAGAAGATATCTACACAGCCTGGCAGGCCTTCTTCGACAGCGAAGAAAAGTTCGATTACACCTACAATAAAGGCACGCAGGACGGTTATTTTTCCAAATCGGTATCCGAAGTTGCCAAAGGCTTTAAGAAAAAAGACATCAAGGAATATTTCCACTACTACCCATGGGGCATGTGCCCGCCGGAATTAAAGCAGCAGCTGGCAGATTATTACGCCAAAACCACCAGCCTGGCAGCTGAATTACTTAGCTGGGTCGAAGACAATGCTCCAGAGGACGTAAAAGCCAACTTTAACGAGCCATTACCACAAATGATTGATGGCAGTGAGCAAACCCTGCTACGCGTGCTGCACTATCCACCACTGGACGGCAATGAAGAGCCGGATGCAATCCGTGCAGCGGCTCACGGCGATATAAACCTGCTAACCGTGCTTCCAGCCGCTAACGAGCCGGGCCTGCAGGTGCAGCGTAAAGACGGCTCCTGGATGGATGTTCCCTGTGACTTCGGTACACTGATTGTGAACATTGGCGATATGCTACAGGAAGCCAGTGGCGGTTATTACCCATCTACCATCCACCGGGTGATTAACCCTGACGGTGCGGATATGACTAAGTCACGTATTTCCCTGCCGCTGTTCCTGCACCCGCGTCCGGACGTTAAACTGTCTGACCGCTACACTGCCGAGGCGTATTTACAGGAACGGCTGCGCGAGCTGGGCGTCATTTAACATTTTGCAAGCATATAGCAGCGGAGCAATAGCTCCGCTTTTTTATGGCTGCTCGTCAGCTTTAGCACACAAAGCATCCAGCTTTTGCAGGTATTGCCAGGCAATAGCAACCGTTTCACCATAGAACGATTGATTTACCCTGGAGGCGGTATCCCTGGGCGTGTGATAGTAATTATGCCTGCCCACACCCAGAAACAAAAAGGGGATGCCTTGTTCCGCAAAGGCGGCGTGATCGCTTACCTTACGGCGGTCTGCCAGACTGGGGTAGCGGCCGACACGACGTTTTTCATCGGTGGCAATCATCGGCATGTTGCTGGCCAGTTCAATATCCTTGATCAGGCCATTAAACGCCGCATGGCTGAGATTGCCACTCACCAAGACTTCCTTGCGGCCGCCCGGTTGCGAGAGCATATCGAGGTTAAGGTTCACAAAAATCGACTTAGCCGCCACCACGTTAGACGACACAAAGGCTCTTGCGCCAAGTAAGCCATGCTCTTCGGCATCCGACGCTAAAAATACCTGATGACACTGTCGCTCGCTTTGCTGACTTTGCGCAGCAAGATACAACATCGCCGCCACGCCACTGGCGTTATCATCGGCTCCGTTAAAAATTCGCCTTCCTTTACGGCCAATATGGTCGTAGTGAGCACTTACAACGATATACCGATCCAGAGTGCCTGTGAGCTGACCCACCACATTGGTGCCTGCCAACGGCTTCTTTTTACGAACCGCCGAAAAAGGCTGACCGTAATCCTTTAGTGCCGGCAGTGGTTCGATGCCAATGTCGGCATAGCGCTTAATCAGGAATTCGCGGCTACGCTTTGACCCTTTACTACCCACTTCACGGCCTTCCATCGAATCATCGGCCAATACCTTAAGATCCTGCATCCACACCGGCTCACTAGCGCCCGCTAGTGCACACCACCCGATCCCACAAAATACGATTAGCAGGGAGAACTTCATTACAGCTGTTCCTCGGAATAATGACTCAGCACAGCCAGCTTAGCAGCATAGCGCTGTCGATCAGCCAGCAATTCGGCACGCTTGATGGCACGCTCCAGAAAGGTTTGAGCATCCTCGGTTTCCCCGGTTGCCAACGCTGTTTTACCCAGGGCAAACAGGATTAAATGATTTGACCTGTCTAACCGGTAAGCCCGGCGGTAATAATTATGGGCAAGGGTAAAATCGCCTTCATCGAAGGCTTCATCACCGCGGATCAGGTGGTAATAAGGATTATTGACCCTCAGTTGATGCACTTCTTTGGCCAGCTCATTGGCCTGGGAGTCACGGCCGGTCAGGCGATACAAAATCGCCAGATTCTCTCTGGCCGTCAGATTTCGGATATCAAGCTGAAGTACTTTCTGATAAGCCTCTTCGGCGTAGCGATAATGCGCGGTAAAGCGGTACAGCACCCCCAGGTTGATCCACGCAGCGGTAAACTGCTCGTCCTGCTTGAGAGCCGCACTGAGATAACGAAATGCCACCGGGAAATTGCCGTATACCAGCGCATTGGCGCCCTTGTTGTTGTAAAACATCGACAGCGCGCGGTTTACCGACATGGTCTCCGATTTAAATTGCTGGCCCTGCATGCGGGCATCAAAATCAACCAGTCTTGGCGTGGCGAACAGATCCCGCTTGTCGGTGAGCAGTACATTGACGTGGCCGTTGAGTAAACTAAAGCCTTGCTTACGCGACCAGTACTCGGGAATAAACACATCCTGTAAGCTTGCATCAAGCCCCAATCCTTTGGCCAGCGCATAGGTCATCAAAGTAAGCGACAAACAGTTGGCCTGACGGTTTTTAAAGGTGTCTGCAACGGTTGAATTAGCATCGCTGAAGTAACTTAAACCAAGCTGTTGTTCGGCAAACAAGCTGTTAATCAGTTCTTCTAAAGGCGTGGTTTGCTGCTGTTCGGCCGTCACTTTGATTCTGGTTAAAAACCGCTTGGCCTCTTCAGGCAGCGTGAGGATTTGGGCTGGCGACTCAATATTTACCGACCTGGCAGCCGGAAATGCGTCGCTATAAACCGGGTGTAAATAGTTACCGGTATCGGGCTCGGTACTGGCGCATCCGCCAAGCAAGATGAAGCTGCTAAGTACGACAACCAATGCATAAACTTTCATAGGCAGGCCGCTCCATTACAATGGGTACTGTAAGCTTAGCCCAAATTACATATTTTTAACATTTTTTAAACACTTTAATCCGTTACTTTTCGGCAGGGATAACTTATGCTGAAAGCGTTGATTATTTATACAGCAAGTCCTCATCTTATCGACCGGCGAGGAAATAAAGGGAGTCACATGAAACGGGTGGTATTCAATCAAAAGGGCGGCGTTGGCAAATCAACCATCAGCACCAATCTCGCAGCAGAAAGTGCCTTAAGAGGATATAAAACCCTGTTGGTCGACTTAGATGCTCAGGGTAACAGCACCCACTATGCGGGCATCGATATCGGCGAAGATACTCTCACCGTGGCCGACATGTTTAAGCAAATTGTCGGCTGGTTTTCCAAGCCCCAGCCGCCCACCGCATTTGTGCAGGAGACGGCTTTCGAAAATCTTTATGTCTTGCCGGCAGACCCAACCCTCGCCACTATCGAGCGGGAACTCGAATCACGCTACAAGATGTTCAAATTGCGCGAAACCCTCGAAGCGTTAAGCGAAGAATTTGAACGCATTTATATTGATACCCCGCCCAATTTTAATTTTTACTCCAAAGCGGCCCTGATTGCTGCCGATGAGTTTCTGGTGCCGTTTGATTGCGATCATTTCTCCGCTCAGGCCATTGAGCGTTTGCTCGAAAATGTTATGGAAATTAAAGAAGACCATAACCAGTCACTGGCATTATCCGGCGTGGTGATCAACCAGTATAACGCCCAGGCCAAGCTGCCAGCCGCGCTGATCGGTGAGTTACAGGAAAAAGGCCTGCCTTTGTTTGAAACCCGCCTGAGTAGCTCGGTGAAAGTCAAAGAATCGCATTCCCATCGCACACCACTACCGTTTTTAATGCCCAGCCATAAGGTAACCAAGCAAATTGCGGCGTTATTCGATGAGGTAGAAGGCAGTTAATGGTGGCAGGCTAACTAAACTGTTGCGGTCTGAGTAAAGTCCAGTAACAGGGTGGCGCCTAAGCCAAGAAAAATCAGCCCGACCAGTTGTTCCTGACGCACCGCAATCCGTGGGTTCTTTGCCATCCAGCGCCCCAGTTGATGAGACAGTTGCACCACCAGCAAGTCACAACATAACGCGATGGCACTGAATAATAACCCCAGGACAAGCAAATCGGTGATCAACACATCACCCGTTGCACGGGTAAATTGCGGCAGAAAGGCAATAAAAAACAGCGCGGTTTTGGGGTTACTCAGCTCTACCAGCAAGCTTCTGGAAACAATCCGCCGGGTTGATGCCTGAACCGGCTTGCGCAAATGGGGCGCTGCGGCAAAACGTAACGCAGTAACACCAAGATAAATCAGATACAACGCACCCAGCACTTTTATCACCGTAAAGATCACAGGTACATACGCTATCAGCGCCGCCAGCCCAAACGCGGTGGCAATTGCATAACTTGAGGACCCTACTCCCATACCCAGTGCTGCAGCGGTGCCGCCGGTACGGCCCGAGCCCAGCGTGCAAGCCATAATGTAAAGATTAGAAGGGCCCGGCGACAAACTGATAATGAGCGTTGCTACCACAAAGGCCATAAGGGTATCAGGCGTTAAGGTCATGACATAAGTAACTTATTATTTTGAAAAATGAAATGTATCAGGCGAATACGTTATAGTTTACCAACAGATTCAGCCAAGAGGAGTGTTCGATGTTCACCCTGTATCAATATTTACACTGCCCGTTTTGCGTACGCGCCGATATGGTCGCCAACTATACCGGTGTTCCTCACAAGAAGGTACTGCTACTTAACGACGACGATGAAACCTGCCATCATCTGATTGGTAAAAAGATGGTACCGATATTACATCTCGACGACGGCAGCGCAATGGGTGAAAGCCTGGATATCGTGGATAAAATCTTGTCTCTGTCGCCCGCAGATAAACAATTACAGCCTGCGCAACAAGCTGAAAAAGTTACCGCACTGCTAAGCGAATACAGCAGCGATATGAACGGTTTACTGTTCCCGCGCAATATCCTTATCGACCAACCGGAGTTTGCCTCGGCTTCGGCCCGTGACTATTTTCAATCGAAAAAAGAAAAAGTGATTGCCAAAACCTTTGCCGAAGCCATGTTGCTGTCAGAACACTATATTGCCCGGGTGAATGACATGCTCAGCAAACTGCCTCCACTGAAGGCCTCTGCCAGCCTGAGCATGGATGATGTGCTTATCTTTCCGTTTCTGCGTAACCTGACCATGGTAAAAGGCCTTGAATGGCCGCAACCGGTGAAGCAGTATGTCAATGACATTGCCGCACTTACCGATATTCACCTTTACTGGCAGCAAGCCGTTTAATCCTTAAAAGTTAATCTTTTACGGGCCCATGGGCCCGTTTTCCCAGTGACCGTAGCAAAATCTAGCGAAACCTTAAACTCTAACTATACTTTACTCCATACGAAGGGAAATCGTTCCGCATAGTCCCCTCAAACACCGGTTTTATAAGCCATTTTAACCAAGTTATTTCTGCGTTGTGTAGTCCAGAGTAAATTCTCACGAGCAAGCTATGAAAGGATTGGTACGTTTATCGATAGTAAACCTGACGTTACTGTGTATTGGCCTGATTGGAGGCTTAATGCTGGTAATGACCGGCATTGCGGTTAACAAGAGTCTGACCCAGTTACATCAGGCTGAACTGGAAACCAGGATAGTAGAACTGGTCGATACGGTTGAGAAAATTGCTCATAATCACGCGGTTGAACGCGGACTCACTGCGGGTTTTTTAGGCTCTGGCAGTGAGCAGGCGCGGGCAAAAGTTCTCGACCAACGGCAAAAAGCCAATGCTTCGGTGGATGCGCTACGTCAGCTTGCAAATCAGGACTGGCCTGACTCACTCAACATCCAACACCAACTCAGCAATCTGTTTACTTTTCTGGACAACAAGCAAACCATCCAACAACAAGTCGACAGGCGTGAAGGCCGCAAGGCTTTCGGTTATTACAGCAAGGTGAACCGTATGGCGCTTGACACCGCCAACACGCTGGTGCTCAACATTGCTAACAGCGATGTGAGCAATACCATTGCGCACGCCCTGACCTACGCATGGCTTAAGGAACGTCTGGGACAATTGCGCGGCAAAATTAATGGCGTACTGGCCAGCCAGGCCATCACGCCACTATTGGCCGATGACCTGGCTGAATATCACGACAGCATTGACTACCTTATTACGGTGCAAAAAAATGCCTTAAACGGCCAGGAGCTGGCTGACTTCAATGCCGTTACCGGCTCCTCTCAAAAAGTATTTATGGATGAGGTTTACCGCGCTTTAGTCACTGAATCAGTGGATTTTTCACAACTTCCGGCCGCTGCCGACTGGTTTGGTCAGGCCACAGCCCAGATTGGCTTGGTGAAAGGGTTGCTGGACAACACCTGGTTAGCGGTGAAAGCCACTGCAGAGGCTGAATACCAGGCAGAACTCACCAGCCTGATCGTGCTGGTTTCAGTCACCGGAGCGGTATTTGCTGTGGTGATCCTGTTAGTAGTCAGCCTGGTGAAAACCCTCAACTCCCAGCTGTCTACACTGACTCACAGGCTCAACGAAATCTCCCGCAGTGGCGACCTCACCATAAATGTAACGCTTAACAGCGAAAATGAACTTGGCGTTATTTCCAGAGCGGTTAATCAAACCTTGCTGGCGATCCGCGACTTGATTACGGGATTGGCTAAATCGGTAAGTACCAGTACCCGACTTGGCGACAGCGTAGCCGAATCGGCCGAGACTATTCACAGCGAATCAGAGCAAACTCAGCAGCGCGCCATGAGTATAGCGACCGCCATAGAGCAAATGACTCAAACCAGCAAAGAGATTGCTCAGTCAGCCTTCAAAACACTGGAATCGAGTCAGGCTCTGGATAAGCTGGCTGACGAGGCTACTCAGGCCAACAACACCATTAAAACGTCGATTCACAACCTGACAGTACAAATGCAGGATGTGGAAAACAGCGCTAAAACCATGGGTGAACATTTAAGCGAAATCAGCGGTATTCTCGACACCATCAATACTCTCTCTGATCAAACCAACCTGCTGGCGCTGAATGCCGCTATTGAGGCAGCCCGGGCCGGTGAGCACGGCAGAGGCTTTGCGGTGGTAGCCGACGAAGTGAGGCAACTGGCCACGGCCAGTCGTGGTTCCTCTGATAAAATATCATCGCTACTCGATACGCTGGCACAAGTAAGCAACACAGTGATTAACGGCGTAAGCCAGAGCGCAGAAGCCGCCCGCACTTCACTGAACTTGACTGAGAAAGGTGAACGCACCGCCAGCACCGTGCGCGATAGCGCTGGCAACGTAGAGATTCAGGCGAATGCGATGTCGGCCGCCTCCGAGCAGCAGTCAGTCACTTCAGATCAAATTGCCAAGGATGTGGTTGCGGTACAGGACGCCGCCACCCATCAGGTGTCCATTGCCGACGAGCTGAAAGCACTGACAACCGACCTGCAAACCAACAATGCACTGCTTGAGCGGACCATGGCCAATTTTAAGTATTAGGTTAGTGTATGCTTTGTGACATACTGATAATGATAACAACAATAAGGATGAAACATGCGAAAACTGATTGTATTACTCACACTTACAGGTATAGCTGCCTGTAGCGGTGAGGCGCCTGTTAGCTCAGACACTACGGCTTCACAGAGCCAGCAACCACCGGTTGAAACCGCCAGTTACAATGTACTGTTTGGCGGTACCGATGTGGGCGATATGACCATCAGCCAGTCCGGCACGCTGATCGATATCCGCTATGGGTTTAGCAATAACGGCCGTGGCGCCAGCAGCGAAGAAACCCTGCTACTTTCTGAAGCAGGTTTGCCTATCAGCTGGAAAATCACCGGTAAGACAACCTTTGGCAATCAGGTCAATGAAACCTACGAAGTAAAAGACGGCCAGGCCAGTTGGACTTCTGACGCAGGCAGTGGCGAAGCCGATGCCAGCAACAAACCCATATATATTGCCCAGAACCCCAGCCCTTATGCTCTGTACACCTATGCAAAAACGGTGCTTGACGCCGGTGGTGAGCCCTACCCCGCCTTACCGGCCGGTCAGGTAACTGTTACGCCGAAAGAATCCCTTACCTTACAGGGTAAAGACGGCAAGCTGGCCGTTACCCTGTATGCCGTTGGCGGTATCAACCTTAACCCGAGTTATATTTTACTTGATGAACAACAACAGTACGTAGGCACCGTATCACCACGTTTTGCACTGTTAAAAGCAGGCTTTGAGGATGAAGACAGTCGCCTGCGCGAACTAACGGCCACTCTTAATACTCAGCGCTACGAAGACATCGCAAGTAACGTCACCCATGAATATGAACAACCGGTGCGGATTAACAATGTGCGCATTTTCGATCCGAAGTCACTTAGTCTGACCGATCCGGTATCGGTGGTCATGACCGGCGATACCATTACCGCTATCGAAGACGTTCGTTCAGCTCCCAGCGATGATGAAGTATTTATCGAGGGCGAAGGCGGTACACTGGTAGCAGGCCTTTACGATATGCACGGCCACGTGGGCGATAATCAGGCCATCATGAATGTGATGGCCGGGGTTACCGGCATTCGCGATATGGGTAACGAAGACGACGTACTGTCGGACCTGATAGATAAGATTGACCGCGGCGTACTGATTGGCCCGACCATCACCAAAAGCGGCTTTATTGAAGGCGTAAGTGAATTCAGCGCAGCAACCGGAGAACTTGCAGACAGTAAGGAAAAAGCGCTGGAACTGGTCAGAAACTACGCCGAAAAAGGTTACTGGCAAATTAAAATTTACAACTCAATGAACGGTGACTGGGTTGAAGATATGGCAGCAGAAGCCCACCGGCTGGGTATGCGGGTAGCAGGCCATGTACCGGCATTTTATCGTGCCGACCAGATGATTGAGGCAGGTTATGATGAACTGACTCATATTAATCAGATCATGCTGGGCTGGGTGCTGGGGCCGGAGGAGGACACCCGTACTCTGTTCAGAATTACCGGCATGAAGCGCTTTGTTGATTTAGACCTTAACAGCGATAAAGTGCAGCACACATTAAAGCTGATGGCCGACAACAACATCGCCCACGACCCCACCGCCGTGATCCACGAATACGCCATGACAGGCCGTAACGGTATTACCAACTTTGCGGTGCGCGATTATATCGATCACATGCCTATTAGCGTACAGCGTTCGGCCAAATCTGCCATGCTTAATGTGGCTGATGAAGCCGAGGATGAAGCTTACCTTGCCGCCTACCAGAAAATTCTCGACACCCTGGCGTTAATGCACGAGCGTGGCATTCTGTTAGTGCCCGGCACGGATATGGGCGGCGCTTTTTACCTGCATCGTGAACTGGAGCTGTTTGAAAAAATAGGTATGACAGCAGCCGAAGCGCTAAGGCGTGGTTCCTACGATATGGCGCAATATCTGGGGCATACAGAGCGCGGCTCTATTGAAGTGGGTAAGCAGGCCGACTTTTTCCTGGTTCCCGGTGACCCGACCGAGGACCTGAAAGCCATAAAAACCATCGCCATGGTTGCCACTCAGGGACGCATTTACTTTCCCACCGAGGTTTATCCTTCGTTTGGCATACAGCCATTTACCGAGGTACCTGAGGTGCATATTCCCGATTAAACCGGGTCGACTTTAACCCGTTAACAAACATTTACAGTTTTGCTTCCGCCAGTACTTTAATAACTGGCGGAATGCTTTATGTTTAACATTGGCATAATACCAATCCGGGCGATATTCAACGCTAATAAAAAGATTAAGGATGACATTCATGACAGTAATCAAGCACCTCACCAAAAGCCTGAAACTAGGCGTTGGTGTGCTGGCTCTCAGCGGTTTATGTATAACTGCTGCGTTTGCCAAAGACGACATTAACATCGACTACGAGAAATTTACCACCGATAACGGCCTCACCGTTATTGTTCATGAAGACCGCAAAGCGCCGGTAGTAGCGGTAGCGGTGTGGTACAAAGTGGGCTCTAAGGATGAGCCGGAGGGCAAATCAGGTTTTGCTCACCTATTTGAGCACCTGATGTTCAACGGCTCTGAAAACTATGACGATGAATGGTTCGGACCGTTGCAGGAAGCCGGGGCAACCGGCCTGAACGGGACCACAAACTTTGACCGCACCAACTATTTCCAGACCGTTCCAACGCCAGCTCTGGAGCGTATATTATGGATGGAATCCGACCGCATGGGGCATTTGCTCGGTGCGGTAACCCAGGATAAGCTCGACGAGCAACGAGGCGTTGTGCAAAACGAAAAACGCCAGGGCGAAGATCAGCCCTACGGCACCTTGTTTAATCATGTGGTTGAAGCCCTGTTTCCCAGCGGCCACCCGTACAATCATACCGTAATTGGTTCTATGGAAGACCTCAACTCGGCCTCACTCGACGATGTAAAAGCCTGGTTTAATCAGTATTACGGACCAAACAATGCCATATTAGTACTCAGTGGTGATATAAACGCCGCCGAAGCCAAACCTCTGGTCGACAAATATTTTGGGGATATTGAGCCTGGCCCGGCGCTGGCTAAGTGGCAATCATGGGTGCCAGAGCGTAAGGCAAACACTCGCCAGGTAGTGCAGGATAAGGTTCCGCAAACCCGTATCTACCGTTTGTGGGTATCGCCTGAAAATACCAGCCCTACCGCCACAGACCTGTTCATTGCCGCAAGTGTATTAGGCGATGGCAAGAATTCACGGATGTATAAAGAGCTGGTTTACGATCAGCAAATCGCTACCAATGCCTCTGTATTTAATTATGAACTGCAGATGGCTTCCATTTTTGGTGTCAGCGTAGACGTAAAAGCCGGCGAGGAGCCGGCTAAAGTTGAACGCGAAATGGATAAAATTATTGCCGAATTTTTACGAAAAGGCCCCAGCAGTGATGAGGTAGAGCTGGTATCCACCAAGCGTCGTGCGTCGATTATTCGTGGCCTTGAGGAAGTTGGCGGCTTTGGCGGTAAGGCCGACACCTTGGCGACCGGTGAATACATTGCTGGCGATCCCAATTACTTCAAAACCGAATTGGAAGAACTGGCTGATTCCACACCTAAAAAAGTTAAGGCGGCAGCCCAGCAATGGCTGGGAGATGGCTGGCATCAGATTACCTTTGTGCCATTCGAAGAGCATACAGCCAAAGCGGAAGGCGTTGACCGCAGTACTGGCCTGCCATCGATCGATGCAGAAACTCAGCTAAGCTTCCCACAAGTTACGGAAACCGAGTTATCGAATGGCATTAAAGTGGTTTTCGCGCAGCGCTCTACAGTGCCGCTAGTGAATGTAGCAGTGCAGTTTGATGCCGGATATGCGGCAGATGCAGGCGGTAAACTGGGCCTTGCCAGCTTTACCACCCGTATGCTGGATGAAGGTGCCGGTGACTATGACGCACTGGAGCTGGCAGCCGAGCTGGAGCAACTGGGTACTAACTTAAACAGTGGCTCTAATCTCGACACGACTACCGTCAGTATGTCGATGCTGAAGGAAAATATGAAGCCATCGCTGGCTTTACTCGGTGATATCCTTAAAGATCCATCCTTTGACAAGGAAGAAATTGAGCGCCAGCGTGCACTTATTTTAAGTAATATTGCTCAGCAAAAGACCCGTCCGGTAAGTATTGCCCTGACTCTGCTGCCACCGCTTATTTACGGTGACGACCATGCCTACGGTATTCCGTTTACCGGTACTGGTACGGCTGAAGATGTACAGGCAGTGACTCGCAGCGATCTGGTTACTTTTAAAAACACCTGGTTGCGCCCGGATAATGCCACTATCTTCGTGGTTGGTGACACCACCTTAAACGAGATTAAGCCGGCACTTGAAAAAGAGTTTGGTAAGTGGAAAGTGTCGGGTAGTAAAGGCAGTAAGCAAATCGCTCAGGCCGAACTACCAGAACAGGGTCAGGCGATTATTATTGACCGCCCGGGGTCGCAACAGTCGCTGATTCTGGCTGCCCATCTAGCGCCGCCCACAGGTATCGACAACAACATTGCCATTGAGGCGATGAACCTGACCTTAGGCGGTGCGTTTACTGCCCGGGTAAATATGAACCTGCGTGAAGATAAAGGCTGGTCCTACGGCGCTTATACCTTCCTGCAGGATGCCCGTGGTCAGCGTCCGTTTATGGTGTATGCACCGGTTCAGACCGACCAGACTGGCCCGTCTTTACTTGAGCTTAAAAAAGAGCTGAATGGTTACTTAGGCGATAAGCCGCCGATGGCTATGGAGCTGGAACGTGCGCGTCTGGATGAAGTACGCTCGCTGCCGGGGCAGTTTGAAACTGCTGGTTCGGTGCTGGGCAGCCTGCTTTCCAGTAGCCGTTTTAACCGCCAGTATAACTACCCGGAAACCCTGGTAGAAAAATACAACGGCCTCACCTTAGACGACCTTAATAAAGCGGCAGCACAGGTCATTCATCCGGATAAGCTAACCTGGCTTATCATTGGTGATGCCGAGAAAATTAAAGCTGAAGTGGAAGCCGCTGGCCTTGGTCCGGTTTCGGTACAGAGCATGAACAGCCTGTAAACCCATTCGCCAGCGGCGTCTGCCGCTGGCACTATTTCATCTTCCAGGCACATGTTCAACGTAAAGAACAGCGCATCATCGGGCTCAACACTCACAATCCGTAACCGTTTAGTAATGCACAATCGACTATGTCTCTGCTAATCTGCCAACAGGTTTACCGTATAAGGAGATACTTATGGCTAAAAGCAAACTTCTCATGCTGGCCGTGGCAGTATTGTTGCTTGCTGGCTGTGCCGATCAAATGACCTTTGAGCAGGCGCAACAGGCCGATAAAGTGGGCTTTTTTCATGGCTTATGGCACGGGCTAATCATTATTTTTTCCTGGCTCGCCTCATTGATATTCGATGACGTGGCAATCTATGCCATTTATAACAATGGCGGATGGTATGATTTCGGCTTTGTACTCGGGGTGGGCGGCCTGAGCTTTAGCTCTGGTTTATTTAACAGCTCAGAATCCTAAACGGGTGATTTGCGCCTTAGCGATTTTTGATGCATTGCTAAATAATACTTTTTAAGCAGTTCAGCGTAGTGATTAAACAGCAGTGCAGGGATTTCACCATCAGCATTGTTTGCCGTTACGTATTTTGTAGTAGGATGCGTATAACTCATTAAATAAAGGGAAGCGTAATGAAAAAAGTTCTTATCGTTTTATTGGTACTGATTGCTGCCGTTGTGGGTGGTGTGGTGTATCTCGCCAGTGGTGCCAATGAATTTATCCGCTCGCAAATAGAAACCCAGGGGACTAAGTATTTAGCCACCCCGGTGAGCGTGGCTTCGGTAGATTTATCTTTCAGTGAGGGCCGGTTGACCATTAACGATGTCGACGTAGAAAACCCGGATGGTTTTAGCGACGAAGATGCCCTCAGCTTAACCGGCATCACTCTGGACTTAGGCAGCTCAACCGAAGAACCTTACCGTATTCAGGAAGTCACCGTTGACGGCCCGGAAATTCTGTATGAACTGGATAGCAGCGGCCAGGGCAACCTGATAGTGCTTAAGAACAACCTGACCGCTAACCTGCCTGAAGGCGGCAACGAACAACCAGCCGATCCTGCATCACCGAGTCCGAAGCTGATTGTCGATCAGGTTACCGTTAGCAACGCTAAATTAGTGCTGAATTTTGAAAACCTCGACACCGGGGAATTTGAACTTGATAAAAAGGCTTATGAAGTGACCTTGCCCACCTTTAGCGCTGGTTCGATTGGTAAGCCCGACGGTTTACCTGCCGACCAGGTGGGTGCCGCTATTGTGCAACAAATGCTGGATAACGCCATTAAACAGGCAAAAGCCGAAGCGAAGAAAGTGGTAGCCGATAAAGCCAAAGAAAAGCTTGATGAAGAAAAAGACAAGTTACTGGAAAAAGGCAAAGACAAACTTAAAGATCTGTTCAACTAGCAGTTTTCCTGCTGTTGAGTAAATCGTGACGGACGTCCCAGACGTCCGTCGCTCATCAGGTCAGCTACATGTGCTGTTCAATGGCCACTTCAACACTTTCGGTTACGTCAGACCCTTCGATAGTCAGCCACATCTGACCGTCCTGCACGGTAACCTGAATTTGCATTGAGCGTTGAACAACCTTTTCCAGCGTGGAAGCCAGCGTTTCGGGCACCGTAAACACCGACAGGTTTTTGCGGGTGTGCAGCTTATTTTGTTCCTTCTTCCACCAGGCATCAAAGCTGTTATCGGCGTAGGAATAAATCATCATCTGCTGGCTTTGATTACAACCTTTCTTAATACGTTGTTCTGAAGGTTGCCCTAATTCAATCCACAACTCAATCTCATCAGTGAAGTTCTTTTGCCACAGATCCGGCTCGTCATCATCAGATAACCCCTTAGTGAACTGCAGTCGCTCATGAGCATTCACAATGAACGCTATGATACGCAGCATCATACGCGCATCGTTTTCAGAGGGATGCCGGGCAATGGTCAGGTTGTGGTCGTTGTAATAGTTGCGGTCCATATCGGTGATCGACAGGTCCGCTTTAAAAATGGTTGCTTTAAGTGCCATGGTGATCCTGCATAGTGAACAATATGAACGGCAGTAGGCGTAAAAATAATTGTCGCCGGACAACGAGGCGCTATATTAGCAGCTATTTTGCTAGGGCGTACGTTACGCGGATTAAAATATACTGAAATCGCGTTTGATTGCGCATTGCTTCGCGTACGGATGAACGACGAAAATCTGTGATTTTCGGCTGGGTAATGAGTGACCGTTATGCCAGTGGCATAACGCAGCACGAAGAACGACGCGCCCGGATGGCGTGGCTGGACGATGCTACAAGGATGTAACGCACATATGAATTATTAGCGGGAACTTTATTAACTAAACAGTCATTAACAGGTTTTGTCCTGCAAGATTTTTATATCGGGAGCTTGAATTTATTTAGAAATAGGAAATTTAAAACGTCTTTCGAGGAATGGTGCCCAGGGGCGGACTTGAACCGCCACGACCGTGAGGTCACTAGCACCTGAAGCTAGCGTGTCTACCAATTTCACCACCTGGGCCTTTGCGTTTAGCTCGTTGCTCAACGCGGGCGGAAAGATACGCTCTTGGGCTAATCTTGTCAATCACTTATTCGAACTTTTTCCTAAATTTTTGCATCCGACCGCCTGAGTGTGGGCAATGTCCTGCAAACTCATTTTTCCGCCGGGGTCCATGCTGTAATATTGCGCAAACCAGAGCTGCAAAGTTGCCATCGCATCATCAAGGGCATTGTGGGCCGGTGCCAGCGGTAAATTTAATCGCTGGCGGCAAACGGTCAAAGTGGCGCTGTTGGGCGGCAGCACCTCATGCTGCTTTTGCAACTGATACACCGCCAGCTTTAGCGTATCAAGTGTAACCACCTCTGGCAGATACATAGCATTAGCGGCCAGCACTTTATCCAGCACGGCCAAGTCCAGTCCGGCGTTATGAAATACCCAGACATGCGTTTGCGCATAGGGAATCAGTTGCTCAAGCGCTTCTTTAATATGCGCTCCCTGAGCAATTTCCTCGGCGGTCAGGCCATGAATAACCGGGCTTTGCTCCAGATCGCCGGATGCCCTGACCACCGCATAATAGCAGTTGCTCAAATCGATACTGCCTGCCCTCCCTTCGGACCAGCCAATCGAGGTTATCTTGGCTTTCTGAGGGTCCAGTGAGGTTAGTTCCAGATCCACAGCCAGTAAGGGAACATCCCTGAGCAGTTGGTGTTTACGGTTTTCTGGTAACGCTGAGCCGCCGCTCAGCCACTGCTGTATGCGCCGCCAGATAGAAGGCTGTTGCTGGGCGGGCATCTCAGGACATGCCCCCGGAGAACTTCATAACAGCGGCCTGTTGAGCTCGCTCTATGGCCTGAAAGGCCGCTTTCAGCTGGTGCTTTTCAATCGACGACAAATCGCTCACCGACACCAGGTTATTGGTGACTTTATTGTGCAGTTGATGACGCCAGCGCAAGCGGTTTAAAAACAGCCAGATATCCCGCAGATTATCAGCATCACGGCTAGACAAGCCAGCCCCCGCAGGAAGCGCAGCGAGCCGACCCAGGGTAGATGGCATGGTCAGGCCGTTTGCCAGCGCATAAAGCCGCACCAGGTTATTAATAATGGCAATTGCCCGCACTTTCAGGTCAATGGCGTCTTTAACAGTATAGCCCTTTTCATAGGTAAATTTCTTAAACATCGACAAAGGCACCGAGGCATCATTGGCCTGGCGGGCCAGCGCAGCCAAAAACATCGGCTGTTTTAATAAAGGCACCCGGGCCATCTGCATTTTTCTGAATAAATCCACATCCCCGGCTGCCGCTCGCGCATCCAGGAATATATTAAAATACATGATGGCTTTATTGGTAGGCTGAGCTACCCAACCTTTAGCTTCATCTACTGCGGCATCGAGCGATAGCCTGAGAGCCGGGTTACTGGCCATAATATTGCCCGGGCACAGTTTTATGCCGCACTTGCCAAGCCCGTTACATACATACTCGGCCATACCAGCAAAATACTCGGCTTCCTGCTGATTAGGCTCACGCTCCAGCAATAAGCCGTTGTCCTGATCTGAGCCCATGGTCTGATCTTCCCGGGCCTGCGAACCATACACTATCCACGCATAATCAAGCGGCGCCGGGCCGTGCTGCTGCTGATAATAACTAATCAGCTTGCGGGTCATGATATCGGTGGCTTGTGCCAGTACTTTACCGGCAATATCAAAGTCGCCGGGGCGCTTGGCATGGGTAGCAAAATAATGGGGCATTTGCCATGACAAGCGGGTAAGCTCGTAAAGGTTTTCAGCCTTGGAAAGCTCGCCAATAACAAACAACACATTCCCCTTTTGATGCCGTATCACGTCGGATGCGGTAACCATCCCCACCGGCTCCCGGGTGGTGCGATCGATTACCGGTAAGTGATGGATATTACGCTCTGTCATCAGCGCCATGGCATCAAACATCGTGCGGTTTTGAATAATCATGGCCGGTTTTTCTGTCATAATCGATTTAACCGGCAGGCCAACATCCAGGCCTGTGGCCACTACCCGGTTACGTAAATCACGGTCGGTCACGATGCCAGCCAGTTTGTCATTCTCAGTAATCAGTAGCGACGACACATTACTTTCAGACATCATCTCGGCAGCCTGCTGAACAGACAGGCTTATGTCTACTTTTACCGGTGCACGTTCAATCACTTCAGACAGGGCTTTATACAGCCACATGGAGTTTGAGTCCTGTACCGCCTGATTTTGCAGGGCCTCACTTTTGGTGCCCTGGAAGAAGTTGGCGATTTCCGGCATCTCCAGGACTTTTTTAAACGCGGCTTCACTAAACGAATACACCAGCCCCGGCGAGTCTACTTCTACCTCCAATGGGTAGGTCACGCCATCAATCAGGGCGTGAAAGCCAAAGTAGTCGCCTTCACTTAAATGCCGCTGTGGTCCGTCACTGTCTTTCACCGAGAACTGGCCGCTCTGAATAAGAAACAGACGGCCGGCATTTTCTTTAAGTAACGCGTCCTGATTTTCCTTAGCCAGATAGATAAGCCGCGCTTTCTGGGCCAGCTCTTCGCGCCATTCATTTTTCAGTTGGTCAAAGGGTGCTGAGGTTTTCAGAAAATCGATAACTTGCTGTGGCGTGGTACTCATAGGCTGTCCCCGGTCGCGTTTTTCTCTCTTAATAGATACAGCATAGCGGGTTTTAGCCAGTGACAAACTGTGCCAGATCAACCCTGTTTATGCCTGAATTGCCTGATTGAAAAGCCACTCAGGGATAATCGAGTAGGAGGGAGTTTTACAACTCCCGTCCTCTCACACCACCGGGCATACGGTTCCGTACCACGGCGGTTCATATTAACACTGGAACTGTCGGTGACAATCCAGCAGCGATACCAACCCCATCTTGTCGAACCACCCTTTCCTGAAGGCTTGGTTCATGTGGCTAGCCCCCGCATTCCACCATGCGCCTCGTTGGTTGGCCGCTGACCACCAAGAACGTTCTTCGGTAAGACCTGCTTTCATCAGGTTTCTGGCGCGGGTGTATATGCGTTTCCACTGCCGCCATAGCAGGCAGCGGAGTTTCCGCCTTATCCAGCCATCCAACTCTTCCAGCACGCCTTTGACCCTTGTCAGGCGGAAGTAGCTTATCCAACCCCGAAGCACGGGTGCTAATGCGTTTATCGTGTCACTGACTGAGCGCGAGCAATGCCCTGTGGTCATTTCGCGGATTTTATCCTTGAAGCGATTTACACTTTGCGCGGCGATTTTCACCCGGCTCTCTTTGTGCCGGGTGAAGCTATAGCCTAAGAACTTGCGTTCCCACGGCCGGGCTACCGCGCTTTTGTTGACATTCACTTGCAGCTTCAGTTCGTTAGACAGGAATTCGGTGATGTCGGCCAGTAGGCTTTCGCCTGCTTTCTGACTGCTCACGTAAATATTGCAGTCATCAGCATAGCGGCAGAAGCTATGACCTCGTCGCTCTAATTCCTTGTCTAAGCTATCCAGCAGGATGTTTGATAGCAATGGTGACAGCGGACCGCCTTGTGGCATGCCTCTGTCCCGTGTTACCCGCTGGCCATTGGCCATCATTTCCGCTTCAAGGAAGCGCCGGATGAGTTTCAACAGCCGTTTATCTTCTATCAGGTGCGCCAGTTTCGACATTAAGATATCGTGGTCTACCCGGTCGAAGAACTTCTCCAAATCCATGTCTACAACCCATCGCTTTCCGCTACGTATGTATTGCTGTGCTTGTTGCACGGCTTGCCATGCATTGCGGTTTGGTCTGAATCC